>NZ_JACNME010000001.1:369272-738544 GCF_014270065.1 Quadrisphaera sp. RL12-1S
GGCCGTGGTAGCGAGCAGGCGCGGGTCGCGCAGGGCGGTCCGCGGGACCGTCGCGTGCGCCTCGTGCGGGGCGTCGGGGACCACCCGCTCCAGGACCGCGGCGAGGCGGAACTCGACGTGGTCGGCCACGCGGTCGGCGCGGACGCGGGTCACCGTGTTGCCGAAGGCGTCGCGGCGGTCGGCGCGGCGGGCAGCGCCGTCCTCCAGGCCGGTGACAGTCAGCGAGGCCAGGCGGCGGTGCACGTCGCCGTGGACGGCCGGCGGCAGCACCACGAGGCGCTGGCGCAGGTCCGTCACGGGCGCGTCGTAGGTGTACCGGAAGGTCTGCTCCAGGCGGTACGTGACGCGGGAGGCGGCGTCGAGCTCTGCCGTCTGCGCGGTGAGCAGCGGGGCGGACAGCGCGTCGAGCATCACAGGAGGACCCCTTCAGCAGGGCCGCGCACCACGACGGTCGCCGTCATGAACGGATCCTGCACGTCTCGCGTTTCCACGGTGTTGCGCCTGTGTGGCGCTGGCGTGGTGATCGGCGCACCGGGCCCGTTCCTTGAGCCGTCCGGGTGAGCCGGGGCCCACCCGGACGGCTCCCGCCTACCGGCGCTGGGTCGCCGCCGCGGCCCGGGCGGCCCCCGGGAGCGCGTCGAGGACGACACCGACCGCGTCGTCGTCGTGGGAGGCGGAGACGAACCACGACTCGTAGCAGGACGGCGGCAGGTGCACCCCGGCGTCGAGCATGGCGTGGAAGAACGCGGCGAAGGCGGCGGTGTCCTGGGTCCGCGCGGTGTCGTAGTCGACCACCGGGACGTCGGTGAAGAAGACGCTGAACATGCTCCCGGCCACGCCCAGGGTGTGCGGGACGCCCTCGGCGGCGAGGGCCGCCGAGGCGGCGTCCCGCAGGGTCGCGGCCACGGCGTCCACGCGGGCGTAGACCTCGGGCGTGCAGTGCTGCAGCGTGGCGAGGCCCGCCGCGGAGGCGACGGGGTTCCCCGAGAGGGTGCCCGCCTGGTAGACGGGGCCGGCGGGTGCGAGGTGGCCCATGACGTCGGCACGGCCCCCGAAGGCGGCCACCGGGAAGCCGCCCCCCATGACCTTGCCGAAGGTGAACAGGTCCGGGGCGAGCGCCTGCTCCCCCGCCCCGTCGCCGAGGTCGACCCCCTGGCGCCCCTCGAGCCCGAACCAGCCGGAGCGCGAGAGGCGGAAGCCCGTCATGACCTCGTCGCTGATGAGCAGCGCACCGGCGCGGCGGGTCTCGCGCAGCAGCGCGGCGGTCCACCCCGGGGCGGGCGGCACCACGCCCATGTTCCCCGCGGCGGCCTCGGTGATGACGCAGGCGATGCGGTCCCCGTGAGCGGCGAACGCCTGCTCCAGCGCGGGGACGTCGTTGAAGGGCAGGACGAGCGTCTCGGCGGCGCTCTCCGGCGTGACGCCGGGGGTGTCGGGCAGGGCGAAGGTGGCCAGGCCGGAGCCGGCCGAGGCGAGCAGCGCGTCGACGTGGCCGTGGTAGCAGCCGGCGAACTTCACCACCACGGGCCGGCCGGTGAAGCCGCGGGCCAGCCGGATGGCGCTCATCGTGGCCTCGGTGCCGGAGCTGACCAGGCGCACCTGCTCCAGCGGCTCCACGCGGGAGACGAGCTCCTCGGCGAGCAGCACCTCGCCCTCGCTGGGCGTGCCGAAGCTGAAGCCCTTCTCCGCGGCGGCCACCACGGCCTCGCGCACCGCGGGGTGGCCGTGGCCCAGGATCATCGGGCCCCACGAGCCGATGAGGTCCACCCGGCGCACGCCGTCGGCGTCGGTGAGCCACGGGCCCTGCGCCGACGCCGTGAAGCGCGGGGTGCCGCCCACCGCGCGGAAGGCGCGCACCGGCGAGTTGACCCCGCCGGGCAGCACGGCGCTGGCGCGCTCGAAGAGGGCCTGGGAGGCGGGGGCCGGAGTGGTCGGCGTGGGGCTGCCGGTGGAGCTGGTCGAGGTCACGGGGCCATCCTCCCCGCGGGCGGCGGCCGCGACGAGCGGGCCCGGTGCGGGTGTGACCGACGGCGCGCGCCGTCCGCGCGGTGCGGGGCGCGCGCGGCCATCATGGTCGCCGTGCCCGGCGCCCTGGACCAGACATCGTCGCGCGACGTGAGGCGGTGGCGGCGCCACCTGGCCGACGAGCAGTACGAGGCCACCGTGTACCGCCGGCTGGCCGAGCGGCGAGGCGGCGAGGACCGCGAGGTGCTCCTCGCGCTCGCCGAGGCGGAGGGCCGCCACGCCGCGCACTGGGCGGAGCTCATCGAGGAGCGCACGGGCGCGCCGGCGCGGCCCGGCCGTCCCGGCACGGGCCTGCGTCTGCTGGCCCTGCTCGCCCAGCGGTTCGGCTCGGTGTTCGTGCTGGCGCTGGCGCAGCAGGCGGAGGGCCGGTCCTCCTACGGCCGCGAGCCCCACGCCACCGCGGCGATGGCCGCTGACGAGCAGGTGCACGGGGAGGTGGTGCGCGGCCTGGCGGCCCGCGGGCGGGCCCGGGTGTCGGGCACCTTCCGGGCGGCGGTGTTCGGCGCCAACGACGGGCTGGTCTCCAACCTCGCCCTGGTGCTGGGCGTGGCCGGTGCCGGCACGAGCGCCGCCGCGATCCTGCTGACGGGCATCTCCGGGCTGCTGGCGGGTGCGCTGTCGATGGCGGCCGGCGAGTACGTGTCGGTCCGGTCGCAGCGAGAGCTCATCGCGGCCTCCGCCCCCGCGCCGCACTCGGAGCAGGTGGTGGGCGCGCTCGACGTCGACGCCAACGAGCTCGCGCTGGTGTACCGGGCACGGGGCATGGCCGAGGCCGACGCCGAGCGGCACGCCGCCGAGCAGCTGGCCGCCCTGCAGGGCGCCCCCGGGCGGAGCGCTGGCGCCCGTCCGCTCTCACCCTCGACGGGCCTCGGGGTGCCGCAGGAGGAGGACGGGGACGACGTGGTCGGCAGCGCCTGGGCCGCCGCCGGCTCCTCGTTCGTGTTCTTCGCCAGCGGCGCCCTGGTCCCGGTGCTGCCGTTCCTGCTGGGCCTGCAGGAGTGGGCCGCCCTCGTCACCGCGCTGGTGCTGGTCTCGCTGGCGCTGCTGTCGACCGGCGCCGTGGTGGGCGTGCTCAGCGGCGGCCCGCTGCTGCCCCGCGGACTGCGCCAGCTCTGCATCGGCCTGGGCGCCGCGGCGGTCACCTACGTGCTGGGCCTGCTGTTCGGCACGACGGTCGGCTGAGGCCACCGCCCGCACCACCCGCACCACCGGCCGGGTGCGGGCAGGGGTCCGGCAGGGGCCCGCGCTGTCAGCGCAGGTGCTCGGCGATCTGCGCGCAGATGCGGCCCAGCGCCTCGACGTCCGAGCCGGAGAGCTGGTCGAAGAGGTGCTCGCGCACACCGGTGACGTGCAGCGGCGCGGCCGCCTCGAGGGCCGCGAACCCCGCGGGGGTCATCACCGCCAGCACACCCCGGCGGTCCTCGGGGCAGGCGCGCCGCTCCACGAGCCCCCGCTGCTCCAGCCGGGTGATGGCGTGGGTGAGGCGGCTGCGGGAGTGGACGAGGTGCTCGGCCAGGTCGGACATGCGCAGCGAGCGGTCGGGGGACTCCGAGAGCCTCACGAGCAGCTCGTAGTCGGCGATGGACAGGTCGTGCCCGGACTCGTCCAGCTCCTGCCCGAGGCGGCGCTGGAGCAGCTGGGTCGCTTCGAGGTAGGTCCGCCAGGTGCGCTGCTCCTGGGCGTCGAGCCACCGCGTCTGACCGGTGTCCGGACCGGTGTCGTTCATGAGAGCCACCTCCGGGGTGGGACGCGGTGGGAACACTGTTGAATGTTTAACCATTATGCGTCACAGTGGTGGTGCAGCGCACTCCCGCGCCACCCGATCCGCACACCGACCACCACGGAGGACTCCATGGCCACCACCCTGCCCGCCGGTCTCGTCGCAGGCACCTACACCGTCGACCCGTCGCACACCGAGGTCGGCTTCACCGCCCGCCACGCGATGGTGACCAAGGTGCGCGGGCGCTTCTCCGACGTCGCCGGCACCGTCGTCGTCGACGAGGACGCCTCGCTGACCTCCGTCGAGGCCACCATCCAGGTCGCCAGCGTCGACACCCGCTCCGCGGACCGCGACGGCCACCTCAAGAGCGCCGACTTCTTCGACGTCGAGCAGTTCCCCACCATGACCTACCGCTCCACCTCGGTGCGGGCCTCCGGTGACGGCTACGTCGTGGACGGCGAGCTGACCCTGCACGGCGTCACCCAGCCCGTGCAGCTCGAGGTGACCGCCGAGGGCGTCGCCACCGACCCGTTCGGCAACTCCCGCGCCGGCTTCTCCGCCGAGGCCGAGATCAACCGCAAGGACTTCGGCCTGTCCTGGAACGCCGCCCTGGAGACCGGCGGCGTGCTGGTGAGCGAGAAGATCAAGATCACGCTGGACGTCTCGGCCATCAAGCAGGCCTGACACCCCCCGCGCAGAAGACCCCCGCACGGCCTCGGTCGGCGGGGGTCTTCTGCGCGCCGCCCGCGACAGGTGCCCAGACGCGAGGGGGCGACGTCGACGACGACGTCAGCGGAGCGGCTCCAGCCGGAAGACGGGGTGCTTCGGCGCAGCGGCCAGCAGCTCCTCGTCGGTGGCACCGGCCCCGACGCCGTCGAAGAAGGCCCCCACCTCCCACGCCCAGCGGCGCAGGTACTCGCGCAGGACCGGCAGCTTCTCGGCGTCCGCCAGCTCCACGGCCGTGAAGGCCTCGGCGCGGCGGCCGAGGCGCAGCTCCCCCGCGCCGGCCACGCGCAGGTTCCGGACCCACTGCGTGTGACCACGAGGCGCCACGAGGTAGCGCACGCCGCCCACCACGAGGGGGTTCACGGGCGTGGTGCGCCACTCGCCCGTGCTGCGCCCGCGCACCGCCAGCTCTCGCGACCCCGCCAGCGGCAGCCCCCAGCGCGTGAGGCGGGCCACCGCGGGGTTGAACACCCGGGCCGTGAACCACCCGGGCGCCAGGTAGCGCGCACCGGCCGGACCGTGAGCACCATTCGCATCCGAGAGCACTGCTCTTCTCGTCATGGCAGGAGCATGCCCCGCCGTCACCACCGGGTCAAGAGCACCGCTCTCTCTTCGGAGCATCGCTCGCGCTCGTGGTAGGAAGGGGACCGTGCCCGCCACCCTCACCGCCCGCGAGCGAGCCCGGCGGGAGCTGACGGCCGAGATCCTCAGCACGGCGCGCCGACAGCTGGCCGGGTCCGGCGCCGCAGCGCTGTCCCTGCGCGCCGTCGCCCGCGAGCTCGGCATGGCGTCGTCGGCCGTCTACCGCTACGTCGCCACCCGGGACGACCTCCTCACCGCGCTCATCGTCGAGGCGTACGACAGCTGCGGGGCGGCCGTGGAGGCGGCGACCTCCCCCGCGCCCGGCGCGTCGGCACGTCAGCGCTTCACCGCGGGCTGCTCGGCGCTGCGGAGGTGGGCGGTGGAGCACCCCCACGAGTTCGCCCTCGTGCACGGCTCGCCGGTGCCGGGGTACCGCGGCGACGAGCGGACCACCGCCGCGGGGTCGCGCACCCCCCTGGCGCTCCTCGCCGTGCTGGCCGAGGCCGCCCCCGCCGGCCCGCCCGCGGTGCGCACCCGCCCGCTCGGCCCCGAGCTCGAGCAGCAGGCCGGTCGCGTGCGCGCCGCCGCCGCCGGCGGTCCGGCCGCGCACGCCTCACCGGAGGTGGTGGTCGCCGGCGCCCGGGCCTGGACGGCGCTGCTCGGCCTGGTGAGCAGCGAGCTGTTCGGGCAGCTCGCCGGCACGTTCGACCCCGCCGGCGCCTTCTTCGAGCACTCCGTCGAGACCCTCGCCGACGAGCTCGGGCTGTGAGCGCCGCGCCGCAGCCCGCGCAGCACCGGCGCGTCGCGGCGCCACCTCGCCTACCCTCGGGCGGGCCGCCCCGGCACGGGGTGGGCTACCAGCACGCCCCGGAGGTGGTCCGACCGTGAGCCGGCACCGCGCCCCCTCCCCCGTCACGCGCCGAGGCGCCCTCGTGGCCGGCGCGGCGTGGGTGGTGGGAGCAGCGGCCGCGTCCTCGGGGCTCACCGGGCGGTGGAGCACGGGCACCGCCCCCACGGCTCTGCCCTCGGAGGCGCTGGCGGCGGCCCAGGTGCCCTCGGCTCCTGCCAGCCCGGCGGCGCCGTCCCCGTCGCCGTCGAGCGCGCCCCCCTCTGTCGCCGAGGTCGAGACCACCGCCGCCTTCGACAGGACGGCCCACTCGACCACCGAGGCGTCGAGCCCGTGGGTGGTGGTGAACAAGCGGCACCCGATCGACCCGCTGGACTACGAGCCGCCGAAGCTCGTCGCGGTGGCGGGCGAGAGGGTCGCCGCCCAGGCGGCTCCGGACCTCGAGGCCCTGCTGGCCCGCAGCCGGGACGACGGCGTGGCGCTCACGCTGGTCAGCGGGTTCCGGACCTACTCCTACCAGCAGCAGGTGCACCGCCGCTCCGTGGCCCGCAACGGGCAGGCGGGGGCTGACAGGTACAGCGCGAGGGCCGGCCACAGCGAGCACCAGACGGGGCTCGCCGTCGACTTCTCCTCCGCCGACGGCCGGGCCACCCTCAGCCCGCGGTTCGCCCAGACCGACGAGGGCCTGTGGCTGGCCGAGCACGCCGGATCCCACGGGTGGCTGCTGCGCTACACCGAGGCCGACCAGGCGGTCACGGGGTACAACGCCGAGCCGTGGCACTTCCGCTGGGTGGGCGTCGAGCTGGTCGCCGCCATGGTGGCCGCCGGCGCTCCCACGCTGGAGCAGTTCTTCGGGACGAGCGGCGGCCCCGACTACGCCTGACGGCGCAGCCGGGGCCGGGCACCGTCAGCGGGTCACGCCGCCGGTCCGACGGCGTCGCGCTCGGCGCTGGCGCTCCCCACCACCTCGCGGTGGTCCGGGTGCGAGTCGCGGGAGACCTCCACCCGGCGGGGCTGCGCGGAGGGCGCGACGGGGACCAGCAGGTGCAGCACCCCGTCCCGGTAGTCGGCACTGACGCCGGCCGCGTCCAGACCGTCACCGATCTGCAGCTGCCTCACGAACGAGCCGTGGGGGCGCTCAGCGATGAGCACCTCGCGCGAACCGGCCGCCCGCGTGGCGCGGTCGGCGCGGACGGTGATGACGTTGCGCTCGGTGGTCACGTCGACGCTCGAGGGGTCGACACCGGGCAGGTCCAGCTCGACGTGGTAGCCGGCGTCGTCCTTCCAGACGTCCATGGGCATCCGCATCGGGGTGCGCGCACCGCTGACCAGCTGCTGGGCCATGCGGTCGAGCTGGCGGAAGGGGTCTCCGAAGGGGTCGAACTGCATGACGGTCACGGGATCCTCCTCACCGGATCACGAGATCAGATGACGCGGACCGCTCCTGCCGTCCGCGGGCACCCCTGCGGTGCCACCGTCGGGATACCCGGCGGACGGCCGGCTCAAACCAGGTCTGAGCCCGTCGCGCTCAACTCTCGTCAGCCCCTGCGGAGCAGGTCGGCCACCTCGGTGGCCCAGTACGTCAGCGTCGCCGTCGCACCGGCGCGCTGCACCGACACGAGCGACTCGAGGATGGCGCGCTGCCTGTCGATCATCCCCGCGGCCGCGGCGGCCTCGACCATCGCGTACTCCCCCGAGACCTGGTAGGCCCAGACCGGCACGTCGACGGCGGCGGCCACGTCGCTGAGCACGTCGAGGTAGGGCAGCGCGGGCTTCACCATGACCACGTCCGCGCCTTCCGCGACGTCGAGGCGCACCTCGCGCAGCGCCTCGCGGCGGTTGCCCGGGTCCATCTGGTACGCCCGCCGGTCCCCCTGGAGGGTCGACTCGACGGCCTCGCGGAAGGGTCCGTAGAACGCCGACGCGTACTTGGCGGCGTAGGCCAGGAGGACGACGTCGGAGCGACCGACGGCGTCCAGCGCGGAGCGCACCACCCCGGTCTGGCCGTCCATCATCCCGGACAGGCCGAGCAGCGAGGCGCCCGCCTCGGCCTGCGCCAGCGCCATGGCGGCGTAGCGCTCCAGCGTCGCGTCGTTGTCGACCCGGCCCGCCTCGTCGAGGACGCCGCAGTGGCCGTGGTCGGTGAACTCGTCCAGGCACAGGTCGGCCATGACCACGCAGTCCGAGCCGACGGCCTCGTCGAGCACCCGCAGGGCGGTGTTGAGGACGCCCTCGGGGTCGTCGGCGCCCGAGCCGCGCGCGTCGCGCACGGCGGGGACCCCGAAGACCATGATCCCGCCGACACCGGCGGCCACGGCCTCCTGGGCCGCGTCCACCACCGAGGTCATCGTGTGCTGGACCACGCCGGGCATGGACTGCATCGGCGAGGGCTCGCGCAGGCCCTCCTTGACGAACACGGGCAGCACGAGGCGCTGCGGCGCCAGGTGCTCCTGGGCGCTGAGCGACCGCAGCGCCGGGGTGGCGCGCAGGCGCCGCGGTCGCTCAGCGGGGAACGGCACGGTGGCTCTCCTCCGAGGCCTAGCGGCGGCGGCGGGCGCCGGCGCGGCGCTCGCTCGGGCGCAGGACGGGCTCGCCGGCCTCCTCGGCCTGGGCGCGCAGCTGCGCACCGTAGGCGGCGAGGGCGTCGACCAGCGAGGCCGTGCTGGCGTGCTCGGCCTGGACGTCCACGCGCAGGCCCAGCTCCGTGGCCGTCGCGCAGGTGGCCGGTCCGATGCAGGCCACCACCGTGCTCGGGTGCGGCTTGCCGGCGATGCCGACGAGGTTGCGCACCGTGGAGGAGGACGTGAAGACGACCGCGTCGAAGGCACCGGTCTTGATGGCGTCGCGCACCGGCGCCGGCGGCGGGGCCGCCCGGACCGTGCGGTAGGCGGTCACGTCGTCGACCTGCCAGCCGATCTGCTGCAGGCCCTCCACGAGGGTGTCGGTGGCGATGTCGGCGCGAGGCAGGAAGACCCTGTCGATGGGGTCCAGCACCTCGTCGTACGGAGGCCACTCGGCCAGCAGGCCCGCCGCGGACTGCTCGCCCTCGGGCACGAGGTCGGGCTCGATGCCCCAGGCGCGCAGCTCGGCGGCGGTGGTGCCGCCGACAGCCGCGACCTTGAGGCCGGAGAACGCGCGGGCGTCCAGGCCGTACTCGGCGAACTTGTCCTTGACGGCGCGGACCGCGTTGACGGAGGTGAAGCCCACCCACTCGTAGCGGCCGGTCACCAGGCCGCGCACGGCCTTCTCCATCTGGTGCGGACTGCGCGGCGGCTCCACGGCGATGGTCGGCACGACCTCGCTGACGGCGCCGACGGCGGCCAGGCGCTCCACCGTGGACGACGACTGCGCCTGCGTGCGCGGGACCAGCACCCGCCACCCGAACAGCGGGCGCGACTCGAACCACGCCAGCTTGTCGCGCTTGGCCACACCCGGGCCCAGCACCGCCACGAGCGGCTCCGGCAGGTGCTCGCCCTCCGAGGCCAGCACGTCCGGCAGCGTGGACAGCGTGGCCGAGACCGACCGCTGGTGGGTGGTGGTGCCGCCGGAGGTCACGACGACCTCCGCGGAGCCGCTCCTGCCGGAGGCCAGCAGCGCCTTGGCGGCACCCACGACGTCGTCGGCGGAACCGGTGACGACCACGGTGCCGGGCACCCCGCTGACGGCGTCGACCGCCGCCTCACCCAGGGCGGCGTCGAGCACGTGCACGTCGCTGGCGCGCGAGGTGGCCGTGGCGATGCCCGCGTACAGGGGCACCGCGGTGGCCACGGACACCCCGGGCACCACCTCGACGGCCACGCCGGCGCGACGGACGGCGGCGAGCTCGTCGGCCAGCTGCGGGGCGCTGGCGGCGTCCCCGCCGAAGAGCCGCACCACGGCGCGCCCCGAGCGGGCCGCGGCCAGGGAGAGCTTGGCGCGAGCGGCCCCCGTCAGGGGTGCCCCGCCCTCCGGCGCGGCCGTCTCCAGCACCTGCACGCCGTCGGCGCAGTGGCGGTGCACCGCGGCCAGCGCGGCGCCCTCGGGGGCGCCGGTGGTCTCGGCGTCAGCGCCGCGGTCGACGACGACGACGTCGGCGGCCGCGAGGAGCTCCGCCGCGCGCAGGGTGAGGAGGCCGGGATCACCGGGACCGGCGCCGACGAAGGCGACGGCGGGCACCGGCGCCGCGACGGAGGCGCTGGTGGCCCCGGCGCCCGCGGAGCTGCTGGTCGTGGTGCGGGTCTGGCTGGTGCCGCCGGCAGCACCCGCGGGGGAGCTGGAGGCGGTGGTGGCGCCGGCGTCGGACGCTGCCTGCGGTGCGGCGTCGGTGAGCGTCGGGGCGGAGGTGGGCGGGGTCACGGGTGCACCCTCTCCGGCGGCTCGTGGGCCGCCGCGTCGTGAGTGTTCGAGGCTGGCTGCGGTGCTGCGCTGCTGGTGCGCGGGGTCTCGGGGCGGGCGGGGTCGGGAGGTGTCGTCAGGCGGGCTGCCTGAGCGGTCTGCGCGGGGGCCAGGGGCGCGAGCGCCGGTGACCCGGAGGCGAGCAGGTCGGCGGCCACCCGGCGTCCGGTGGCGGCGGCCTCGTCGAGCGGGCCGGAGCCCGAGCGGACGGCGGCGGCGGAGCCGTCCAGCGCGGCCACCAGGCCGGTGAGCCGCAGCCCGCCGTCGTCGTCGAGGAGGGCCAGCGCGCCGACGGGTGCGGCGCAGCCGGCCTCCAGAGCGGCGAGCAGGGCCCGCTCGGCGGTGGTGGCGGCGCGGCTGGCGGGGTCGTCGAGGAGCGCGCAGGCGTCGCGGACGCCGTCGTCGTCGGCGCGGCACTCCACGGCCAGGGCCCCCTGGCCGGGAGCGGGCAGCAGCTGGTCCGTGCCGAGCACCTCGGTGGCCTCACCGGCGCGGCCGAGCCGCAGGAGGCCGGCGCGCGCGAGGACCACCGCGTCGAGGTGGCCCTCGGAGACCATGCGCAGCCGGGTGTCCACGTTGCCCCGGACGTCCACCACGGCCAGGTCCGGGCGCAGGGCGCGCAGCTGGGCGGCGCGGCGGGGCGACCCGGTGCCCACGCGGGCACCCGCGGGCAGGTCCGCCAGGCGGCGGCCCGCGGACGCGACCAGCACGTCCCGGGGGTCCTCGCGGGGCGGCACGGCGGCCACCACCAGGCCCGCGGCGGGTGCGGTCGGCAGGTCCTTGAGGGAGTGCACCGCCAGGTCCACGCGGCCGGCCAGCAGCGCCTCGCGCAGGGCGGTGGCGAAGACCCCGGTCCCGCCCAGGCTCGACAGAGGAGCGCGGGAGACGTCGCCCTCGGTGGTCACCTCGACCAGCTCCACCGCCCGGCCGGTGCGCTCGCGCAGCGCCTGCGCGACGTGCTCGGACTGGGTGCGCGCCAGAGCGCTGCGACGCGTCCCCAGGCGCAGCGCGGGCTCGACGGCCGCGGGGCTCCCGCTCACGCCGCGCCCTCCTCGGGTGCGCGCGCGGGGACCGGGCCACCGACCGGTGCGGAGACGGCGCGCAGCACCTCGGCGACGCTCCCGCCGCCGGTGGACGCGCCGGGGGTGGACACCGTCGGGGCGACGGGACCGGCACCCAGGCCACCCAGGCCCGCGGGGCCGCCGGCGGGACCGTCGAGGTCGAACAGCTCGCGCAGCACCGCGGCGTAGCCGGCACCGTCAGCGCCGTCGGCGGCGAGCGCCTTCACCCGGACGGTGGGGGTGTGGAGCAGCTTCTCGGTGACGCGGTGGACGGCCAGCTCGGCCTCGGCCACCACGCGCGGGTCCGCGTCGGCGCCCAGGCGCCCCCGCAGCCGGGACACCTCGGCCTCGACCACGTCGCGAGCGAGCGAGCGCAGCGCGGCCACCGTGGGCGCCACCGCGGCGGCGCGCTGCTCGGCGAGGTAGCCGGCCACCTCCTCGGCGACGACGGCGCGCGCGGACCTCACGCTGCCCGCGACGCCGGCGAGCGCCTCGTCGTCGTCGGGGGTCGCGAGCCGCTGGCGCAGGGCGTCCAGCCCCACCAGCTCGACCCCGGGCAGCTCACCCGCGGCCGGGTCGACGTCGTGCGGCAGGGCCAGGTCCACCACCAGCTGCTGCGCGACCGAGCCGTCGGCGCCGCGGCGCCGCTGCTCGCGCGCCGCCGCCACGTCAGCGGCGTCCAGCACGGTGCCGACGGCGCCGGTGCAGGACACCACCACGTCGGCCTCGGCAAGGGCGGCGCGCAGGGCCGCGGGGTCGTCCAGGGGCAGCCAGGTGCCGCCCACGGCAGCGGCCAGGCGCTCGGCGCGCGCGGCGGTGCGGTTGGCCACCGCGATCGAGCCGACGCCGAGGCGCTGGAGGGTGGTGGCGGCCAGAGCGCTCATGGAGCCGGCGCCCACCACGAGCGCCCGCGCGCTCGCCAGCGGGCCGACCACCGCGTCGGCGCCCTCCAGGGCGGCCTCCACGAGGGACCGGCCGGCGCGGTCCAGCCCGGTCTCGCTGTGCACGCGCTTGCCCACGCGCAGGGCCCGCTGCACCAGCTGGTCGAGCACCCGCCCGACGGTGCCGTCCTCCTGGCCGCGGCGCAGCGACGCGCGCACCTGGCCCAGCACCTGGGACTCGCCCAGCGCCATGGAGTCCAGACCGGCGGAGACGGAGAACAGGTGCTCCACCGCCCGCTCGCCGTAGGCGAACAGCAGCGACTCGGACAGGTCGCCCAGGGGGACCCCGGCCCGCTGCGCGAGCGCGGCGGACAGGTCCTGGACGCCGAGGTGGAAGGCGGGCACCACCGCGTACACCTCGACGCGGTTGCAGGTGGCCAGCACCGCGGCCTCCTGCACGGCGCCGCCGCACAGGTCGCGGGCCAGGTCGCGGGCCGCGTCGGCGTCGAGCGCGGCGCGCTCCAGCAGGGCGATCGGGGCGGTGCGGTGCGACATCCCCACGAAGAGCAGGCTCACCGGGCGCCCCCCGCGCTCGACCCGGTGCGCGGAGCGGACCCGGCCAGCTCGCCCGGCAGCTCGCCGGCGGTGGCGGCGCGGCGGCGCTCGCGGAACGCGAGGATGCCGAGCTCGGTGGACAGGTCCACGCTGCGCAGCTCCACGCCCGCGGGCACCTGCAGCTCGACGGGGGCGAAGGAGAGGACGCTGGTGATGCCCGCGGCGACCACGGCGTCGCACGCGGCCTGCGCGGCACCGGCGGGGACGGCGAGGACGGCGATCCGCACGCCCAGCTCCCCCACCACCCGCGCGGTGCTCGACGACGGCAGGACCTCCAGCCCCGCCACGCGCTCACCGACCACGGCGGGGTCGCTGTCCACGAGCGCCACCACGCGGGTCCCGAGCGGCGCGAAGCCGCTGTAGTTGGCCAGCGCCCGGCCGAGGCTGCCGATCCCCACGATGACGACCCGCCACTCCTCGGCCAGGCCCAGGCAGCGTCCGACGTGCTGGACCAGGCGCGCGACCTCGTACCCCACGCCCCGCACCCCGTAGCTGCCGAGGTGGGACAGGTCCTTGCGCAGGGTGGCCGACCCGACGCCCGCCGCGAGCGCCAGCTCCTCGCTGGAGACCGTGGCCACGCCGCGCTCGCCGAGCCCGGTCAGGACGCGCAGGTACACCGGGAGCCGGGCCACGGTGGCGTCGGGGACGCCCCTGGCGCCGTCGCGCGGGGCGCGCAGCGGCGGGGTGGCGTGCGGGTCTGTCACGGTGGGGCAGGGCTCCTGCTGGCGGTCAGCTGGCGGACGCCGGACCCCTCGGGCCACAGGTCCGTCCGCGCCCGGCGCGGGTGGCGCGGGCAGTCCAGACTAGGCACTTGTGAAGGGCAGAACAAAGTCCGCGCGCGCCGTCGGCACAGCGCGGGCGGGCGAGCGGGCCCCGGGGCCCGGCCACCGGTCCTTCAGCGGGCCGCCAGGGCGGCCACCAGGTCCTCCTCGCTGACCCGCCAGTGCGCGTGGTGGCGCCCGTCCACCGTGACGACGGGCACGAGGTCGCTGTAGCGGGCGACGAGCTCGGGGTCGGCGTCGACGTCGACCTCGCGCCACGTCGCGCCCGCCGCGGCACAGGCCCGCGCGACCTGCTCGCGGGCGACGTCGCACAGGTGGCACCCGCGCCGGCCGTACAGCACCACGCGCTCGACCTCGCGCTCGGTGCGCCCCTCGTCCACGTCGGCGAGGCTACCGGCGGCCTCCGCGGCCCGTGCCGGCCACCTCCGGCCGGCCCTGCGGGCGCCCGCAGCGACCCCCGGGACGCACGAGACCCGCACCGCGCGGGGCGGTGCGGGTCTGCAGCAGGTGCGCCTACTTCTTGTTGCGGCGCTGGTGGCGCGTCTTGCGCAGCAGCTTGCGGTGCTTCTTCTTGGCCATGCGCTTGCGGCGCTTCTTGATGACCGAGCCCATCGGTGCCTCAGATCGTTCGGGGCAGCGACGAGCGCTGCCGGCGGATGCTCCTGCGCCCCAGCGTACCGACTGCCCCCAGGGCACCCGGAACGCTCAGGGCGAGGTCACATCGCCTCGGTCTCCACGAAGGAGTGCGCCAGGTACTGGTCGACGGCCGTCTCCGGCACCCGGAAGGAGCGGCCCACGCGCACGGCGGGCATCTCACCGGAGTGCACCAGGCGGTACACCGTCATCTTCGACACGCGCATCATCGTGGCGACCTCGGCCACGGTGAGGAAGCGCACACCGCTGAAGTCGCGGTCCATCGCCATGGTTCCTCCCGGTCGTCCCTGGACCCTGAGCTCCAGGGGCCTCTGAGCACTCACAGTAGTGGCACGTGTGACTTCTGGGGAAGTCGTTGCGGAAGTTACAAGCGTGTGAGACACCCTGGTGGGCGCCCCGGCGCGCGCGGGCAGACGCCTGCCCGGCCATCGTGCTCCGCGGGCGGGGACCCCGCGGGTGTTCGCCGGCGCAGGTCAGCGGTCAGCGGCGCGTCCCGCCGCGACGCGCCGCAGCGGCCGGTCGGGTCAGTCGAACCAGGGGTCGAGGCCGTGGTTGGGGAAGACGGCACGACGCGTGGCGAGCACCGCCCTGTCGAGCGCGTCGGAGGGGTCCGCCCCGGCCTCCCACGGCGAGAACCAGGCCTGCGCGCCGTCGGTCATGGCCTCGGGGGCGTCCCAGCCCTGCGCCGTCACGAACTCCCGCCACCCCGTCGGCACCGGGGTGGACGGCGGCACGGGCGCGTGCGCGGCGATCCCGAGCAGGTGCGACCACACCCGCGGGACCACGTCGACCACGTCGTAGCCGCCGCCACCCGTGGCCACCCACCGACCGCCGCAGACCTCGTGGGCGAGGTCGTGCAGCGACCGCGCCGCGGCCCGCTGGGCGTCCACGCTGACCGCCAGGTTGGCCAGCGGGTCCTGCGCGTGCGCATCGGCTCCGTGCTGGGTCACGAGCACCTCGGGCCGGAACGCCCGCACCAGCGGGTGCACCACCGCGTGCAGGGCCCGCAGCCACCCCGCGTCGGAGGTGCCGGCGGGGAGGGCGACGTTGACGGCGCTGCCCTCCGCCCCCGGCCCGCCCGTCTCCTCGGGCCAGCCGGTGCCGGGGAAGAGGGTGCGGCCCGACTCGTGCAGCGACAGCGTCATGACCCGCGGGTCGTCCCAGAAGGCCGCCTCGACGCCGTCGCCGTGGTGCACGTCCAGGTCCACGTAGGCCACGCGGCGGGCCCCGCGCTCGAGCAGGCGGTTGATGCCCACGGCGACGTCGTTGTAGATGCAGAAGCCGCTGGCGCGGTCGGGCATGGCGTGGTGCATGCCGCCGCTGACGTTCACCGCGTGCTCGGCCTCACCGGACCAGACGGCGTCGGCGCAGTCCGTGGTCGCCGCCACCACCCGCGCGGACGTCTCGTGCATGCCGGCGAAGACGGGGTCGTCGTCCGTGCCGAGCCCGTGGGCCAGGTCCACCAGCCGGGGGTCGGCGGAGACGCGCCGGACGGCCGCCACGTAGCGGGGGTCGTGCACGGTGGTCAGCAGCTCGTCGGACGGGACGCGCGCGCCGATGACGCTCACCCCGGGCGCCGAGAGCAGGCCCAGCTCGCGCGCCAGGCGCGCGGTCAGCTGCAGGCGCAGCGGCGCCATGGGGTGGCCGGGGCCGAAGTCGTGCGCCGCGAGGGCGTCGTCCCAGACCACCAGCGTGCGATCCGCCACTCCTGCACGCTAGCGGCACCCGCGGTCCGGCTCCGCCCCGCCCGCGGGACGGCGCGCGCCGACCGGCCGAGGGGGTCAGCCGGCGGGAGGTGCCTGGAGGTGCTGGCGGGCGAACGCGAGCGCTCCGGCCAGCGCCGCCCGGCGCTCGTCCGGGCCGCGGCTGCGACGGGTGGTCACCTCGACGCAGGCGTCGCCCTGCCAGTCCTCCGCGGCCAGGTGGGCGAGCAGCTCCGCCACCGGCTGGGACCCCTGGCCGGGCAGCAGGTGCTCGTCCTTGGGGGAGCCGTTGCCGTCGGTCAGGTGCAGGTGCACCAGGCGGTCCCCCATGCGCTGGGCCAGCTCCAGGCAGCTGAGGCCCGACGTGGCGGCGTGGGAGACGTCCAGCAGCAGGGCGTCGTAGTCGAGCTCGCAGGGGTCCCACCCGGGCAGGTAGGCCGCGAACTCCCGCCCGCCGGCGCGCCACGGGTACATGTTCTCCACGGCGAGCGTGACGCCCTCGGCCTGCGCGATGCGCCGCACCCCGGCCTCGAAGCCGGTGGCGTAGTCCTTCTGCCACCGGAACGGCGGGTGCACCACCACGGTGCGCGCCCCCAGCCGCTTGGCCATCCGCGCCGCCCGCTCGACCTTCGGCCACGGCTCCTTGCCCCAGACCCGCTGCGTGAGCAGCAGCGTGGGGGCGTGGACGGAGGTGACCGGCACGCCGAAGTGGTCGGACAGCTCGGCGATGGCGTCCTCGTCCTGGCTCACCGGGTCGGTCCAGACCATCACCTCGACGCCGTCGTAGCCGACGCGCGCCGCCATCTCGAACGCGTCGGCGACCCCCTGGGGGTACACCGACGCCGTCGACAGGGTCACCGCGACAGCCACCGGATCACCCTACGGGCGCAGCTGTCAGGCCACCCGGCGGAGGAGGTCCGCCCTCCGCGGTCGCGGCCCCCGGGCGCACAGCCGCGCCGCCCCCGCCCGGGTCGGCGGGTGGGGACGGCGCGCTGCGCGTGCGGGTGGGCTCGAGCCTGCGGTCAGACGCCGCGCTGGAGGACGCGGTAGGCGCTCTCCCAGCGCAGCTCGCGCTTGAAGGAGCGCGTCGTCGTCCCGCGGCCGATGACCGCCAGCTCGGTGCCGACGACGTCGGCCAGGTCCTCGAGGACCTCGAGACCGAACTGCGTCGACATCACCGTGTGGTGGGGCCCGCCCGCCTCCAGCCAGCACTCGGTGGAGGTGCGCCAGTCGGGCAGGGGCTCCCAGACGGCGCGGGCCACGGGGAGGTTCGGCAGGTCCTGCGGCGGGGTCACCACGCGCACCTCGTTGGCCACCAGGCGGAAGCGCTCGCCGAGGTCGCACCAGCCGACGACGACGGCGTCACCCGGGTCGGCGGTGTGCACCATGCGGACCGGGTCCTCGCGGTCGCCGATGCCGAGCGGGTGCACCTCGATGCGCGGCGTGGCGGTGGTGATGGTCGGGCAGACCTCGAGCATGTGGGCGCCGAGGATCCGCTGGGGCTGGCCCGGGACCAGGTCGTAGGTGTAGTCCTCCATGAAGGCGGTGCCGCCGGGCAGGCCGGCGCCGGCCGCCTTGAGCACGCGCGTGAGCGCGGCGGTCTTCCAGTCGCCCTCGCCGGCGAAGCCGTAGCCGTCGCCCAGGAGGCGCTGCACGGCGAGGCCCGGCAGCTGGCGCAGGGAGCCGAGGTCCTCGAAGTTGGTGGTGAACGCCTCAGCGCCGTTGGCCTCGAGCACCCGGCGCAGCGCCACCTCGATCTTGGCGCCGTAGTGCAGCGACTCGGCGCGCTCGGCGCCGGGCAGCAGCTCGGGGGCGACCTCGTAGCGGTCGGCGTACTCGGCGACCACGGCGTCGGCCTCGGCGTCGGAGACCTGCAGGACGACGTCGGCGAGGGCGTTGACGCCCAGCGCCTCGACGTCGACGCCCCAGCGGATCTGGGCCTCGACCTTGTCGCCCTCGGTCACGGCGACGTTGCGCATGGTGTCGCCGAAGCGCACCAGCTTCAGCGACCGGGCCACGGAGGCGGCCACGGCGGCGCGGGCCCACTCCCCCACCCGCTGCTGCACACCGGCGTCACCGGCGTAGCCGGCCACCGTGGTGCGCGACGAGCGCAGGCGCGACAGGACGTACCCGAACTCGCGGTCGCCGTGGGCGGCCTGGTTGAGGTTCATGAAGTCCATGTCGATGGTCGCCCACGGCAGCGCCGGGTCGGCCTGGGTGTGCAGGTGCAGCAGCGGCTTGGACAGCACGGACAGGCCGGCGATCCACATCCGGGCCGGGCTGAAGGTGTGCATCCAGGTGATGACGCCGGCCACGGAGTCGTCGGCGCTGGCCTCGAGCATGACGCGGCGGATGGCGTCCGAGCTCTTGACGACCGGCTTCCAGACGACGCGGACCGGGACGGCGCCCGCGCCGTCGAGCAGGTCCGCGACCCGCCGGCTCTGCTCGGCCACCTGGGCGAGGGTCTCCTCGCCGTACAGGTCCTGGCTGCCCGTGAGGAACCAGACCTCGCGGGTGGAGAACGGGTCGAGCAGGGGTGACGTCGGCGCTGCGGAGCTCATGGGGTGGTGTGCTGCCTCTCGTGGTGGTGGCGCTCTGGGTGGTGGGGCCGCGTCGGTGCGGTCAGCGCTGGCCGTAGACGTTCTGGTAGCGGTTGTAGAGGCGGTCGACCGCGTCCTGCGGGATCGGCAGCGGCTCGCCGTGCTGGCGCGCGAGGTGGACGGTGCGGGCGACGTCCTCGGTCATGACCGCCGTCTTCACCGCGGCGCGAGCGTCCTCCCCGACGGTGAAGACGCCGTGGTTCTGCATGAGGACCGCGGTGCTGCGCGAGCCCTCCAGCGTGGCGACCACGCCGCGGCCGATGGAGTCGTCACCGATGATCGCGAACGGCCCGACCGGGATGGGCCCGCCGAACTCGTCGGCCATCGCCGTGAGCACGCAGGGGATGGGCTCGCCCCGGGCCGCCCAGGCGGTGGCGTAGGGGCTGTGCGTGTGCACCTGGCCGCCGACGTCGGGGCGGGAGCGGTAGACGTGGGCGTGGGCCGCGGTGTCGGAGCTGGGCGAGTGCTCGCCGTCGACGAGGTTCCCGTCGAGGTCGCACACGACGACGCCGCGCCAGTCGAGGGACTCGTAGTCGACGCCGGAGGCCTTGATGACGAAGAGGTCCTCGCCGGGGACGCGCGCCGAGATGTTGCCGGCGGTCCACGTGACCAGCTGGTAGCGGACCAGGTGGCCGTGCAGCGCGGCCACCTCCTCGCGCAGGCGGCGGTGGGTGCCGCGCTCGGTGCGGGCGGTGGGGGTGCTCATGCGTGCGGGGGCTCCTCGTCGGGCGTGCTCAGGCCCGGTGCGAGCACCGGCGGCCACCTGGATTGTGAGCGCTCACACGGTGGCGGGTCAACCTCCGGCGCGCTCGTCCAGGGGCCGTCCGGGGGGTCCTGGCCGGACACCGCCGGGGACTCCCCCGGGGCGCGGCGCACCCGCGGCCCGGGGCGGCGGCCCGGTGCTGGCGCGGACCACCAGCTCGGGCACCACCCGGCGGACCTGGGCCGGCTCGCCGCGCAGGCGCGCGAGGAGGACCTCGAGGCAGCGCCGGCCGAGGGCGTCGAAGTCCTGCCGCACGGTGGTGAGCGGGGGGACGAGGTAGGCCGCCTCCGGGACGTCGTCGAAGCCGACGACGCTGACGTCGTCGGGCACGCGCAGACCGCGCTGCCACAGCGCCCCCAGCAGCCCGATGGCCACCTGGTCGTTGCCGGCCAGCACCGCGGTGGCGCCGTGCTCCAGCAGCGGGCCCGCCGCCCGGTGGCCGGCCGCCGCGGCCCAGTCCCCCGGCACCACCTCGGGCACCGGCGCGCCGGCGGCCAGCAGCTCCGCGCGCCAGCCGGCCTCCCGCGCCCGCGCCTCGAGCCAGTCCCGGGGGCCGCTGACGTGGTGGACCGTCGTGTGACCGAGCTCCAGGAGGTGGCGGACCGCCCGCCGCGCGCCCTCCCCCTGGTCGACGCTGGCGGAGGGGAGGCCGAGGTGGCCGCCGGCGTCCGCGGTCCCGCCCAGCGGCGCCTCCAGCGTCACCACCGGCACGGCGGGGTCCAGGGCGTCCACGGCCGCCACGGCCGCGTCGTCCGGGGCGATGACCACCAACCCGTCCACGCCGAGGTCGCGCAGGTGGTCGACCGCCTCGCGCACCTCGCGCGGCCCGACCTCGGGGAGCAGCACCACCGAGGTGGCGTAGCCCTCCGAGCGGGCCGCCTGCTCCACGCCGAGCAGCGCGCTGGTGGGCCCGTACTCGGCGGAGCTCGCGCTGACCAGGCCGATGGTGCGGGTCGAGCGCGTCACGAGGGCGCGCGCCGCGGTGTTGACGCGGTAGCCGAGCTCGGAGATGGCCTGCTCGACCCGGCGCCGGGTCTCGGGGCGGACGCTGCGGTGGTCGTTGACCACCCGCGACACGGTCTGCAGGGACACGCCCGCCCGCGCCGCCACGTCCGCCATGACGGGGGCGCGTCCCTGCGCGGGCCCACCGCCCGCCGCGTCGACAGGCACCGACACCTCCTCCGGACCCGCTCCGGCGCCGCTGCCGGGCGGCGCCGGTCCGGGGAGGAGCGATGGTAGGGCGTGGGGGCTGGCGCGCAGCAGCGGCGCAGAGCACAGTGACGCCCATGAGCAGCACGCACGCCGAGACCCACCGCCCCGGCCCCCCGGGCCGCGGCACCATCCGCAAGCCCATCTTCTCCCCGGCCTCCGTGGCCCTCTTCCTGCTGTTCCTCGGCGGCACCGTCCTGGCGACCGTCGTCCCGGCGGGCATCGCACCGCCCAGCGACCTCAACGGCACCACGCTGGACCAGGCGTGGCAGGCGTTCGGGATCTCCGTGGCGGGCCTGCTGGTCATGGCCATCGCCTCGGGCTTCCTCTACGCCCGCACCAAGGAGATCGCGATGCTGATCCTGGCGATCGCCCCGACCACCGCGGGCTTCGTGGGCGCGGTGGTCCTGCTGGCCATGCACGGCTTCGCGTCCGCCTACCCGAACGCCTACTGACCCGCCTCCTGCCCCTCGCCGGGGACCGCACGACCTCCGCACGACCGCCGGCCTCCCGCTCGCTGGGGGCCGGCGTCGTCGTGCTGCGCCGGGTGTCGGAGCCAGCACCTAGCGTCACCCGGGTGAGCACCCGCACCACCCGAGCCCCCCGCGCCGAGCACCGCTGCGCGGAGTGCGGCTGGACCACACCGCGCTGGGTGGGGCGCTGCGGCCAGTGCCAGGCGTGGGGGTCCTTGACCGAGGCGGCGCCCCTGCTCGCCAGCGCACCGCGCGGGGCGGGGGCTCCCGCGCCCGCGGCCCCCGCGCGCGCCGCGCGCCGCGCCAGCGAGGTGGTGGCCACCGGGCGGCTGCAGCGCCTGCCCACCGGGCTCGCCGAGGTCGACCGCGTGGTCGGCGGGGGCCTCGTGCCCGGCCAGGTGCTGCTGCTCGCCGGTGAACCGGGCGCCGGCAAGAGCACGCTGCTCCTCGCGGTGGCCGACGCGGTGGCCGCGGCCGCCGGTCCGGGCGCGGTGGTGCTCTACGTGTCCGCGGAGGAGTCGGTGGAGCAGATCGCGGTGCGCGCCCGGCGCACGGGCGCCCGCTCCGAGCAGCTGCTCCTCGCGGACGACACCGACCTGGGTGCGGTGCTCGGCCACGTCGAGCAGCTCAGCGCCTCCTCCGAGCGGCTCGCCCTGCTCGTGGTGGACTCGGTGCAGACCGTCTCCTCCTCGGAGGTGGAGGGGCGTCCCGGCGGCGTGTCGCAGGTCATGGCGGTGGCGGGGGCCCTGACCCGCCTGGCCAAGGAGCGGGGGCTGCCGGTCTGCCTGGTCGGCCAGGTCACCAAGGAGACGACGGTGGCCGGCCCCCGGTCGCTCGAGCACCTCGTCGACACGACCCTCACGCTCGAGGGAGACCGCCACACGGCGCTGCGCCTGCTGCGCGCCGTGAAGAACCGCTACGGGCCCGCGGACGAGGTGGCCTGCTTCGAGCAGACCGACACCGGCCTGCGCGAGGTCCCCGACCCCAGCGCGCTGTTCCGCGGCACCCGTGACGCCCCCGTCCCGGGGACCTGCACGACCATCACGGTGGAGGGGCGCCGGGCGCTGCTGGCCGAGGTGCAGGCGCTGGTCGCCCCCACGCAGGCGCCGGTGCCCCGGCGCGCCGTCTCCGGGCTCGACAGCGCGCGCACGGCGATGCTCACCGCCGTCACCGAGCGGCACGCGAAGGTGGCGGTGCACGCCAAGGAGCTCTACGTCTCCTCCGCGGGCGGCATGCGGCTGTCCGACCCCGGCGCCGACCTCGCCGTGTGCCTGGCCATCGCCTCGGCCGCGCGGGACCGGGCCCTGCCGGCCGACGTCGCCGCCCTGGGCGAGGTGGCGCTGTCCGGGGACGTGCGCGCCGTGCCGATGCTGCAGGCGCGGGCCGCGGAGGCGGTGCGGCTGGGCCACACCCGCCTGCTGGTGCCCCCGGGCGCCGTGGAGCTGGTGGACGAGCGGACCCGCCGCGCCGCCCGCCTGGAGGTGGTGGGCTCGCTCGGCGAGGCCGTCGCTGCCGTGCTGCCCGACGGGGCGCGGTCCTGACCGGACCGCCCCCGGCCGCGGGCGCTCGACCGGGTCGCGACCGACCGCGACCGGGCCACCGGACGGCCCCCGGGCGGGCCTCCCCCTAGACTCCCCGCGTGGACGAGCGCGAGGAGGAAGCCCTCCTGCGGGCCACGCTGGCCGTCGTCGCCCCGGGCACGGCCCTGCGGGACGGCCTGGAGCGCATCCTGCGCGGGCGGACCGGCGCGCTCGTGGTCCTCGGCCACGACGCGACCGTCGAGCAGCTGTGCACGGGTGGCTTCAACCTCGACGTCGACTTCTCCGCCACCCGCCTGCGCGAGCTGGCGAAGATGGACGGAGCCATCGTCTGCGACCGCGCGGTGACCCGCATCGTGCGCGCGGCGGTGCAGCTGGTGCCCGACCCGTCCATCGAGACCAGCGAGTCCGGCACCCGCCACCGCACCGCCGAGCGGACCGCCAAGCAGACGGGTCTGCCCGTGGTCTCCGTGAGCGCCTCCATGAACATCGTGGCGCTCTACGTGGGCTCGCGCCGGCACGTGGTGGAGGGGTCGGACTCGATCCTGGCGCGCGCCAACCAGGCACTGGCCACGCTGGAGCGCTACCGCTCCCGCCTCGACGAGGTGACCGGCACGCTGTCGGCCCTGGAGATCGAGGACCTCGTCACGCTGCGCGACGTCGCCAGCGTGCTGCAGCGCCTGGAGATGGTCCGGCGGATCTCCGCGGAGATCTCCGGCTACGTGGTCGAGCTCGGCGCTGACGGCCGCCTGCTGTCGCTGCAGCTCGACGAGCTGGTCAGCGGCATCGGCGGGGACCGCGAGCTGGTGGTGCGGGACTACCTCACCGGACCGGCCGGCAGCGAGACCGCCGTCCGCACCGGCCGCTCCGTGCAGGGCGTCCTGGAGGACCTCTCGGCCCTGACCGACTCGCGCCTGGTGGACCTCGAGGCGCTCTCGCGCGTGCTGGGGCTCCTCGGCGACGGCGACACCCTCGACTCGCCCGCCTCCCCGCGCGGCTACCGGCTGCTGTCGAAGGTGCCGCGGCTGCCCGCCGTCGTCGTCGAGAGGCTCGTCACGCACTACGACGGCCTGCAGAAGCTGCTGGCCGCCAGCACGGACGACCTCATGGGCGTCGGCGGGGTCGGTGAGCACCGGGCCCGCGCGGTGCGGGAGGGCCTGTCGCGCCTGGCCGAGTCGAGCATCCTCGAGCGCTACGTCTAGAGCGGGTGCTCCCGGCCTCGGCGGGAGATGATCGGGGCGTGACTGCTGACGGTCCTGCTGGCGGCGTCCTCGAGGGCGTCCCCGAGCTCGTGCTCGGGCCGATGCTGCGCCACGTCGACGCAACGAGCGCCACCCTCTGGTTCGAGACCAGCGGCCCCTGCACCGTGTGCGTGGAGGTGGGGGGCGGGGTGCTGGACGCCCCGGTGACCGCCTCGGGCAGCACCTGGGGCGTCCACGGCCACCACTACGCGATCCTCGTGGTGCGGGGCCTCCCGGAGGCCTCCGAGCTGCCCTACCGCGTCCACCTCGCCGAGCCCGCGGGGCCGGACGCGGCCCACCCGCCCGCCTCGCGACGGGTCTGGCCGCCGGCCAGCCCGGACTCGGAGCTGGCGGCCTTCCCGCCGAGCACCGTCCGCACGGCGCACGCCGACGGGAAGCTGCGCCTGGCCTTCGGCTCGTGCCGGCGCTCGGAGCCGCTCGACGCCGCGGGGGTGGCCGCCGTGGGGCCCGACGCCCTCGTGGAGCTGGCGCACCGCATGGCGTTCCCCCCGGCGCAGGGCCCGGCGCTGGAGCGGCCCGACGTGCTGCTCATGCTGGGCGACCAGCTCTACGCCGACGAGCCGTCGGCGCCGATCCGCGAGCGGCTGCGGCAGGCGCGGCGCGACCCGGACGTCGCCGGGCAGGAGGAGGTGGCGGAGGAGATCTGCACCTTCGAGGAGTACACGTGGCTGTACACCGAGAGCTGGAGCGTCGCGCCGGTGCGCTGGCTGCTGTCCACGGTGCCCACGTGCATGCTCCTGGACGACCACGACCTGCGCGACGACTGGAACACCTCCCAGGCGTGGCGCGAGGAGGTGCGCCGGCAGCCCTGGTTCGACGACCGGGTGCGGGGGGCTCTGGGCAGCTACTGGGTCTACCAGCACCTGGGCAACCTCAGTCCCGCCGAGCTGGACCGCGAGGAGCTGCTCGCGGCCATCACCGCCGCTGACGACGACGACGCGCGCAGCACCCTCCTGGACGACTACGCCGAGCGCGCCGACTCCGACCCGGACACGGCGCGCTGGAGCTACGTGCGCGACTTCGGCCGCACCTCGGCGGACGGCAGCGACGCGCACGGCGGGGTGCGCCTCGTGGCCGTGGACTGCCGCTGCTCGCGCCGGCTCGACCCCGGCGACCGCGCGATCCTCGACGACGCCGAGTGGGAGTGGGTCCAGCGGCAGGCGCAGCCCGGCGCCCCCGTCGACCACCTGCTGCTGGCGAGCACGCTGCCGGCGCTCATGGTGCCGGCGTTCTCCGACGTCGAGGCCTGGAACGAGGCCCTCGTGGCCGGGCGGTGGGGCCGCTGGCTGCAGCGGCCCGGTGAGGCCCTGCGGCAGGCGGTGGACCTGGAGCACTGGCCGGCGTTCGGCAGCTCCCTGCACGATCTCCTGCGGCTGCTGGCGCGCGTGGCGGGCGGCCCGCGCCCGCCCGCCACGGTGCTGCTGCTGTCCGGTGACGTGCACTGCAGCTACACGGCCCGCGCGCAGCTGGACGGGGTGGTCGGGAGCCCGACGGCCGTCCACCAGCTGGTGATGTCCCCGTTCCGCAACCCCCTCAAGCCCGCGCTGCGGGTGGCCAACCGCCTGGCGGGCCAGGCTCCCGTGCGCGCGCTCGCCGCGCTGCTGGCGCGCGTCGCCCGTGTGGAGCGGCCCCCGGCCACGTGGGAGGTGGAGGAGGGGCCGTGGTTCGACAACGGGGTCATGACGGTGGTGCTGGACGGCCGCAGCGCGCGGCTCGAGGTCGACCACGTGCGGGTGGACCGGTCCGGGCGGTGGCTGCGCCGCACGCTCCACCGCACCCTCGTCTGAGACCGACGGAGCATCAGGAGCAGGACGACGACGAAGGGCCCCGGCTGGTGCCGGGGCCCTTCGTCGTCGTCCTGCTGGCGGCGCCAGCGCGGTCGCGCGACGCGTCAGCGGGTGCCGGAGCGCCGCTTGTTGTAGACGTCGAACGCGACGGCCAGCAGCAGCACCATGCCGCGGATGATGAACTGCCACTGCTGGCCCAGGCCGAGGATGATCATGCCGTTGTTGATGACGGCCACCAGGAGGCCACCGACCATGGCGCCGACGATGGTGCCGACACCTCCGGTGACCGCCGCGCCGCCGATGAAGGCCGCGGCGATGGCGTCGAGCTCGGCGCCGGTGCCGGCGGCCGGCTGGGCGCCGTTGGTGTACGAGGAGAAGATGACGCCCGCGACACCGGCGAGGAAGCCCATGTTCACGAAGATCCAGAAGTTGACCTTCCGGACGTTCACGCCGGAGAGCAGCGCCGCGGACAGGTTGCCGCCGATGGCGTAGACCTGCCGGCCGAAGACCGTCGACTTGGTGATGACGGCGTAGGCCAGGACCAGCACGGCCAGCAGGATCAGCACGATGGGCAGGCCGCGGGCGGTGGCGAGCTGCCACGCGAACCACATGACGACCGCGCCGACGACCACGATCTTGAGCAGGAGCACCGGCAGCGCCTCGACGACCTGCTGGTACTTCACGCGGGCGCGGCGGGTGCGCAGCTGCTGCACGACGAAGCCGACCACGGCCAGCACGCCGATGAGGACGGTGAACGCGTCGTACCCGTAACCGCCCATGAGGTTGTTGAGGTAGCCGGTGGCGATCTGCGAGTAGGCCGACGGGAACCCGGACAGGGAGATGTTCTCCAGGACCAGGTAGTCCAGGCCGCGGAACAGCAGCATGCCCGCCAGCGTCACGATGAAGGCCGGGACGCCCACGTAGGCCACCCAGAAGCCCTGCCAGGCACCGATGACGATGCCGACGGCGACCGCGGCGAGCGCCGCGACCCACCACGGCTGGCCCTGGGTGATCGCCAGGCGGGCGGCCACCGCACCGACCACCGCCAGCACGGAGCCCACCGACAGGTCGATGTGGCCGGCGACGATGACGATGAGCATGCCGATCGCGAGGATCAGCACGTAGGCGTACTGCGTGACGATGGTGGAGACGTTGCGGGCTGCCAGGCTCTGGCCGTCGGTGAGGACGGCGAACAGGGCCACCACCAGCACGAACGCGATGTAGATGCCGCTCTGGCGCAGGTTGGCCGTGAGCGCCACCAGCGGGTTGGCGCTCCCGGTCTTCGGCTGGGGCGCGCTCGGGGCGGCCGGCGCGGTGGTCTGCGTGCTCATGCGAGGTCCTCGGGGTTCTGGCTGGAGATGGGCGAGCGCGACTGCTCGGACTGCTGCGGGGCGCCGGCGACGGACGGCACCTCCGCGGAGGTGCCCGCCGTGGCGCCGCCGGAGCGGGCCCCGACGCGCTCGAGGGTCATGAGCTCCATGAGGCGCTCCTGGCTGGCGTCGGCGATCGGGACGTCACCGGTGATCCGGCCCTGCGACAGCGTGTAGATGCGGTCGCAGATGCCCAGCAGCTCCGGCAGCTCCGAGGAGATGACGATGACCGCCTTGCCCGCTGCGACCAGCTTGTTGATGATCACGTAGATCTCGTACTTGGCGCCCACGTCGATGCCGCGGGTCGGCTCGTCGAGGATCAGCACGTCCGGGTCGGCGAAGATCCACTTCGAGAGGACGACCTTCTGCTGGTTGCCGCCGGAGAGCTTGCCGGTCACGGACATCACGGTCGGCGCCTTGATGTTCATGTCCTTGCGCGAGCGCTCGGCGACGGCGATCTCCTCGTTGGCGTTCACCAGGCCCCCGGCGCCGGACAGCTTCTCGAGGGCCGCCGCGGAGACGTTGCGCTTGATGTCGTCGATGAGGTTGAGGCCGTACTTCTTGCGGTCCTCGGTGGCGTAGGCGATGCCGTGCTTGATGGCCTCGCGGACGTTGCGGGCCTGGATCTGCTGGCCCCGCTTGTAGAGCCGGCCGCCGAGGAAGCGGCCGTAGGAGCGCCCGAAGATGCTCATGGCCAGCTCGGTGCGCCCCGCGCCCATGAGGCCGGCGATGCCGATGACCTCGCCGGCGCGCACGGAGAGGTTGGCGCCCTCCACCACGAGGCGGTCCTGGGTGGCGTGGCCGACCGTCCAGTCCTCCACGCGCAGCACCTCCTCACCGGGGTGGCTCTCGCGCTCGGGGAAGCGGCTCTCCAGGTCGCGGCCGACCATGCCGCGGATGATCCGCTCCTGGGTCACCTCGCCGGCGGCGATGTCCAGGGTCTCGATCGTCCGGCCGTCGCGGATGATCGTCGTCGACTGGGCGATCGAGATGATCTCGTTGAGCTTGTGGCTGATGATGATGCAGGTGATGCCCTCGGCCTGCAGCTGGCGCAGGAGGCCGAGCAGGTGCTCGGAGTCGTTGTCGTTGAGGGCGGCCGTCGGCTCGTCGAGGATGAGCAGCTTGACGTCCTTGGTGAGCGCCTTGGCGATCTCGACGAGCTGCTGCTTGCCCACGCCCAGCTGGCCCACGGGCGTGGTGGGGTTCTCCTTGAGCCCCACGCGGCGCAGCAGCTTGCCGGCCTCGCCGTTCGCGCGGTTCCAGTCGATGAGACCGCCGCGGCCCTTGATCTCGTTGCCCAGGAAGATGTTCTCCGCGATGGACAGGTAGGGCACCAGGGCGAGCTCCTGGTGGATGATCACGATGCCCGCGTGCTCGGACTCGTTGATGCCGCTGAAGCGCGCCACCTGGCCCTCGAAGACGATCTCGCCGTCGTAGGTGCCGTGCGGGTAGACGCCCGAGAGGACCTTCATGAGGGTCGACTTGCCGGCGCCGTTCTCGCCGCAGATGGCGTGGACCTCACCGCGACGGACCGTGAGCGTCACGTCGGAGAGGGCCTTGACGCCGGGGAACGTCTTGGTGATGGAGCGCATCTCCAGGATGTCGTCCGTCGCGCCCAGCGGGTGTCCGCTGCCC
Source organism: Quadrisphaera sp. RL12-1S (assembly GCF_014270065.1). NCBI lineage: Bacteria > Bacillati > Actinomycetota > Actinomycetes > Kineosporiales > Kineosporiaceae > Quadrisphaera > Quadrisphaera oryzae. Next base: position 397,880 of record NZ_JACNME010000001.1, read on the forward strand.
GAGGGAGTGCTGTCGGTCGCTGTCACTGTGCCGCCCGCCTGGTTGTCGTGGTGCCTGCTGTGCGCATGGGCCGACCTCGCCACTGCCGGCCGCCCCGCGCCCCCGTGACGGGGGCGCGCGACGGCCGGCAGTGAGGGGGAGGTGTTACTTCTGGCCCTTGTCGACCTGCGCCTGCGTGTAGTAGCCGGAGTCGACGAGGACGGACTTGATGTTGTCCTTCGTCACGACCGTGGACTCGAGGAGGTACGACGGCACGACCTTGGTGCCGTTGTTGTAGTCCTTGGTGTTGTTCGCCTCCGGCTCCTTGCCGGACAGGTAGTCACCCGTGACCTTGATGGCCTCGTCGGCCAGCTTGCGGGTGTCCTTGAAGATGGTCGAGTACTGCTGACCGTCGTTGATGAGCTTGACGTTGTCGATGTCGGCGTCCTGGCCGGTGACGATCGGGAACTTCTTGCTCCCCTGGCCGTAGCCAGCGTTGGCCAGCGACGTGATGATGCCGCGGCTGACGATGTCGGCGGGCGAGAGCACGCCGTTCAGCGTGACGTTCGCGTCAGACGAGGTCAGCAGGGTGTCCATGCGCTTCTGCGCCACGTCGGTCTTCCACTGCTGCGTGGCGATCTGCTCGATCTTGGTCTGGCCCGACGGGATCTTGATGACACCGCTGTCGATGTACGGCTTCAGGGTGTCCATCGCGCCGTTGTAGAAGAACGTCGCGTTGTTGTCGTCCAGCGAGCCGGCGAACAGCTCGACGTTGAACGGGCCGGTGGCGGCGGCGTTCTTCGAGCCGTCGGCGTTGAGGATGCCCAGGCCGGTCAGCAGCGAGGTGCCCTGCTGGACGCCGACCTTGTAGTTGTCGAACGACACGTAGAAGTCGACGTTCGGGCTGTTGCGGATCAGGCGGTCGTAGGAGATGACCTTGATGCCGGCCGCGGCGGCGTCGGCGAGCTGGCTGCTCAGCGCGGTGCCGTCGATGGACGCGATGATGAGGACCTTGTCCCCGTTGTTGATGAAGGACGTGATCTGCGACGCCTGCGTGGGGATGTCGTCGTTGGCGTACTGCAGGTCGACCTTGTAGCCGAGCTTCTCCAGGCCGGCCTTGACGTTGTTGCCGTCGTCGATCCAGCGCTGCGAGGTCTGGGTGGGCATCGCGACACCCACGGTGACGTCCGCGGGGGCGGCGGAGCTGGCGCCGCTCGAGGCGCCGGCAGCGGGGGAGCCGGCTCCGCCGCCACCGCAGGCCGACAGGCCGAGGGCGAGTGCTGCTCCGACGGCCACGAGTGCGAAACGCTTGTTCACGCGGTACCTCTCTGTCGTTCGAGGCCCACCCGTGCTCCAGCGCCCGGACGTGGCCTTCGCACCGCGCCCCCGGGGGACGCGGTGAGCGCTGTGAGCCAGCAGGCGGGCGACTGTGCTGCACCGTGCCTGCGTCTTCTGCGCGGGGTCGATTGTGAACGCTCTCAGCCCGGGGCGGTCAAGGGCACAGGGCCTCTCGGGTGGTCACGATCCGGTCACACCCGTCGCGGGCGACTCGACGGGGCTCGCGGCGTCGGGGGCCCCGCCCCACCGCTCCGTCTCCGGGAGAACATGGGGCGTGCCCCCACCGCCCAGCGCACCCGCCTCCCCCGGTGGCGAGGACACCTCCGAGCTGGTGTCCGCGGTCCTGCGGTGGTACGCCGCGCACGCCCGCGACCTGCCCTGGCGCCACCCCGGCCCGCCGGACGAGATCGCCTGGCCCGTGCTGGTCAGCGAGGTGATGCTGCAGCAGACGCCCGTCGCCCGCGTGGAGCCGGCGTGGCGCGCCTGGCTCGAGCGGTGGCCCTCCCCCGCGGCGCTGGCCGCGGACGGCCCCGGCGAGGCGGTGCGGGCCTGGGGGCGCCTGGGCTACCCCCGCCGAGCCCTGCGGCTGCACGCCGCGGCCGTCGCCGTCGTCGAGCGGCACGGCGGGAGGGTGCCCTCGGACCAGGCGGAGCTGCGGGCGCTGCCCGGGGTCGGCGCGTACACCGCCGCGGCGGTGGGAGCGTTCGCCTTCGGGCAGCGCGTGGCCGTGGTGGACACGAACGTGCGGCGGGTGCTGGCGCGCGCGGTGCAGGGACGGGCCGAGCCGGCACCGGCCCTCACCGCCGCCGAGACGGCCCTGGCGGCCTCCGTGCTGCCCCAGGCGCCCCCCGGTGACCCGCGGCTGCCGGCGCGCTGGTCCGTGGCCGTCATGGAGCTGGGGGCCCTGGTGTGCACGGCGCGGGCCCCCCGGTGCGGGGCCTGCCCCGTGGCGGACCTCTGCGCCTGGCAGCGAGCGGGTGCACCGCCGGACGACGGCCCCGCGCGGCGCGGACAGGCCTGGCACGGCACGGACCGCCAGGTGCGCGGGCGCCTGATGGCCCTGCTGCGGGAGGCCCCGGGGCCCCTGGACGACGCGGCGCTGCGGGCCGCCTGGGACGACGACGGCCAGCGCGAGCGCTGCCTGGCGTCCCTGGTGGCCGACGGCCTCGTGGTGCCCTCCGGTGGCGGCTGGTCGCTGCCGCTGTGACGCCCGCCCTCCCCCGCGCGGCCTCCGCGGCGAGCGCGGGGACGGGGACGCAGACGGGGACGCAGACGACGACGCTGAGCGTCAGCGGAGGTGGAGCAGCATGCGGGTGTTGCCGAGCGTGTTCGGCTTCACGCGGGCCAGGTCGAGGAACTCCGCCACGCCGTCGTCGTGGGAGCGCAGCAGCTCGGCGTAGACCTCGGGCGCCACCGGTGTGCCCTCGATGACCTCGAAGCCGAGGCGCGCGAAGAACGGCACCTCGAAGGTCAGGCAGAAGACGCGGGATACGCCGCTCTCGCGGGCGTCGGCCAGGAGCGCCTCGACGATGGCCGAGCCCACGCCCAGCCCCCGCGCGGAGGACGCCACCGCCAGGGTGCGCACCTCGGCGAGGTCCTCCCACATGACGTGGAGGGCGCCGCAGCCGACCACCGCGCCGTCGATCTCGGCCACCCGCGTCTCGGGGACCGACTCGTAGCTGGCGACGGCGTGCTTGGCCACGAGCACGCCGCGCTCGGCCAGCGGCTCGGTGAGGGCGCGGACGGCGCGGACGTCGCTCGCGCGGGCCCTGCGGACGAGCACGCGCGACGGCACCGCGCCGGCGGGAGCGTCGACGCCGGTGGGAGGAGCGGGCACCACCCCATCGTGCCCGATGCACCTGCGGCGGCGACGCGAGGAGCCCCCGACCCGTGGGGGGGTCGGGGGCTCCTCGTCACGCGGTGCCTGGCGTCAGGACGCGTCCTCCGCCGGAGCGGGGCCGTCCACCGGCGCCGAGCTCGCGCCGACGGCCGCCACCTCGGGGATGGGCGACTTGCGCGTGCCCGTGAAGGTGAAGCGCGCCGCGGCGCCCTCCCCCTCGACGTCCACCAGCACGATCTCGCCGGCCGTCAGCTCGCCGTAGAGGATCTTCTCGCTCAGCGCGTCCTCGATCTCGCGCTGGATGGTGCGGCGCAGCGGGCGCGCACCGAGCACGGGGTCGTAGCCGCGGGTGGCCAGCAGGTCCTTGGCGGGCTGGGTCAGCTCCAGGCCCATGTCGCGGTCCTTCATGCGCTGGTCGACCTTGGCGATCATCAGGTCGACGATCTGGATGATCTCGTCCTGCGTGAGCTGCGGGAAGACCACCACGTCGTCGACGCGGTTGAGGAACTCCGGCCGGAAGTGGGTCTTGAGCTCCTCGTTGACCTTGATCTTCATGCGGTCGTACGAGGTGCTCAGGTCACCACCGGCCTGGAAGCCCATCTGCAGGCCCTTGGCGATGTCCCGGGTGCCCAGGTTGGTCGTCATGATGATCACGGTGTTCTTGAAGTCGACCGTGCGACCCTGGGAGTCGGTGAGCCGGCCGTCCTCGAGGATCTGCAGCAGCGAGTTGAAGATGTCGGCGTGGGCCTTCTCCACCTCGTCGAACAGGACCACCGAGAACGGGCGCCGCCGCACCTTCTCCGTGAGCTGGCCGCCCTCCTCGTACCCGACGTAGCCGGGGGGCGAGCCGAACAGCCGCGACACGGTGTGCTTCTCGGAGAACTCGCTCATGTCCAGCTGGATGAGCGCGTCCTCCTCGCCGAAGAGGAACTCCGCCAGGGCCTTGGCCAGCTCGGTCTTCCCGACACCGGTGGGGCCGGCGAAGATGAACGAGCCGCCGGGGCGCTTGGGGTCCTTGAGGCCGGCGCGGGTGCGCCGGATGGCCTGCGACAGCGCCTTGATGGCGTCGTTCTGGCCGATGACCCGCTTGTGGAGCTCGGCCTCCATGTTCAGCAGGCGGCTGGACTCCTCCTCGGTCAGGCGCACCAGCGGGATGCCGGTGGCCGTGGCGAGGACCTCCGCGATCAGCTCCTCGTCGACCTCGGCGACCACGTCCATGTCGCCGGCCTTCCACTGCTTCTCGCGCTCGGCCTTGGCCGCCAGCAGCTTCTTCTCGGAGTCGCGCAGGGAGGCGGCCTTCTCGAAGTCCTGCGCGTCGATCGCGCTCTCCTTCTCGCGCCGCACCTCGGCGATCTTCTCGTCGAACTCGCGCAGGTCCGGCGGAGCCGTCATGCGGCGGATGCGCAGTCGCGCGCCCGCCTCGTCGATGAGGTCGATCGCCTTGTCCGGCAGGTACCGGTCGTTGACGTACCGGTCGGCCAGGGTGGCGGCGGCCACGAGGGCGCCGTCGGTGATGGAGACGCGGTGGTGCGCCTCGTAGCGGTCGCGCAGGCCCTTGAGGATCTCGATGGCGTGGGCCAGGTTCGGCTCGGCCACGAGGATCGGCTGGAAGCGGCGCTCGAGCGCCGGGTCCTTCTCGATGTGCTTGCGGTACTCGTCGAGCGTGGTGGCACCGATGGTCTGCAGCTCACCGCGGGCGAGCATCGGCTTGAGGATGCTCGCGGCGTCGATCGCGCCCTCGGCGGCGCCCGCCCCGACGAGGGTGTGGATCTCGTCGATGAACAGGATGATGTCGCCGCGGGTGCGGATCTCCTTGAGCACCTTCTTGAGGCGCTCCTCGAAGTCACCGCGGTAGCGGCTGCCGGCCACCAGCGCGCCGAGGTCGAGGGTGTAGAGCTGCTTGTCCTTCAGCGTCTCGGGCACCTCGCCGCGGACCACGGACTGCGCCAGGCCCTCGACGACGGCGGTCTTGCCGACGCCGGGCTCACCGATGAGGACGGGGTTGTTCTTGGTGCGGCGGGAGAGCACCTGCATGACGCGCTCCACCTCCTTGCCGCGACCGATCACCGGGTCGAGCTTGCCCTCGCGGGCGGCCTGGGTGAGGTTGCGGCCGAACTGGTCGAGCACGAGGGAGCCCGACGGGGTGCCCTCCTGGGGGCCGCCGGCGGTGGCGGGCTCCTTGCCCTGGTAGCCGCTCAGCAGCTGCAGCACCTGCTGGCGGACGCGGTTGAGGTCGGCGCCCAGCTTGACGAGCACCTGGGCGGCGACGCCCTCGCCCTCGCGGATGAGGCCGAGCAGGATGTGCTCGGTGCCGATGTAGTTGTGGCCGAGCTGCAGCGCCTCGCGCAGGGACAGCTCGAGCACCTTCTTGGCGCGCGGGGTGAAGGGGATGTGGCCCGACGGCGCCTGCTGGCCCTGGCCGATGATCTCCTGCACCTGCTCGCGCACGGAGTCGAGCGAGATGCCGAGGGACTCCATCGCCTTGGCGGCGACGCCCTCACCCTCGTGGATCAGCCCGAGCAGGATGTGCTCGGTGCCGATGTAGTTGTGGTTGAGCATCCTGGCCTCTTCCTGAGCCAGGACGACGACGCGGCGGGCGCGGTCGGTGAACCTCTCGAACATGGTGCGCTCCTCGCGAGCGTGGGCGGTGCGGAACCCCGCTCACCGGCTGCCACCGGTGGGCCGGACGACCTCACTGACCCTGACGATGCTATCCCCGGGGTGCGACACCGGTGCGGGCTCGCGCCCGTCCCGTGATCGCCCCGGGTGGGGAGGGCCGGGTCGGCCTCCCGTCACAGGGAGCAACGCTCCCAGGTCAGGGGGGTGTTCCGCTCCGGGGCGCACCGCCTGTTCGCTGGTGGCGGACGCTGCGCCGACAGGGCCTCAGGCGCCGGTGGCCGCCCGGTAGGCCTCGACCACGGCGGCCGGGACCCGGCCCCGCTCGTTCACCGTGTGGCCGTTCTCGCGCGCCCACGCCCGTACGGCGGCGACGTCGACGCCGTCCGCGGCGGCACCGGCGCCCGGGGCCGCACCGGAGCGGGCGCGGCGGACCGTCGTCGTCCTCCGGGCGTGCCCCACCCAGACCGCGAGGTCGTCGCGCAGGCGCGCGGCGTTCTCGGCCGACAGGTCGATCTCGTAGTCGGTCCCGTCGAGGGAGAAGGTGACGGTCTGGTCCGCCGGACCGCCGTCGAGGTCGTCGACGAGCACCACCTGCAGCGTCTGCGCCACCTCAGCGCACCTCGCCCGGTGCCGCGGGAGCGGAGGACGACGACGCCCGCTCGCGCGCGGCCCGCTGCTCCGCCTCGCGCTGCGCGTCGGCCCGGTCCAGGGCCGCCATGGCCTCGCGCTCGCTGCGGTCGGCCCGCAGCACGGCGCGCATGACGAACCAGAAGAGCAGGGCCACCCCGACGGGGGGCGTCAGCGCGGCGATCGCGGCCATCACGGGAGGAACGGTACCCGCTGGTCAGGCCTCCGGCTTGACCAGCGGGAACAGGATGGTCTCGCGGATGCCGAGACCCGTGAGCGCCATGAGCAGCCTGTCGATGCCCATGCCGACGCCGCCCGCGGGGGGCATGCCCACCTCCATGGCGCGCAGGAAGTCCTCGTCGACGGGCATCGCCTCGTCGTCCCCGGCGGCGCCGAGGCGGGCCTGCTCCTCCAGGCGCTCGCGCTGGACCACCGGGTCGTTGAGCTCGGAGTAGCCGGTGGCCAGCTCGAAGCCACGCACGTAGAGGTCCCACTTCTCCACCACGCCGGGCACCGAGCGGTGCGACTTGGTGAGGGGGGAGGTCTCCAGGGGGAAGTCGCGCACGAAGGTGGGCGCGACCAGGTGGTCGCCCACGAGGTGCTCCCACAGCTCCTCGACGAGCTTGCCCGCGGAGGCGGTGGGCGCCACGCCCACGCCGAGGCGCTCGGCGCGCTCCACCAGCACCGAGCGCGGCGTCCCGGGGGTGATCGCCTCGCCCAGGGCCTCGGACAGGGAGGGGTACATCGACAGCTGCGCCCAGGTGCCGCCGAGCTCGTACTCGGTGCCGTCGGCCAGGAGGACCGTGGTCGAGCCGAGGGCGTCGCGCGCCGCGGTCTGGACGAGCTCGCGGGTGCGCTCGGCCATGAGGTCGTAGTCGGCGTAGGCCTCGTAGAACTCCAGCATCGCGAACTCCGGGGAGTGCGAGGAGTCTGCGCCCTCGTTGCGGAAGTTGCGGTTGATCTCGAAGGCGCGGTCCAGACCGCCCACCACGGCGCGCTTGAGGAACAGCTCCGGGGCGATGCGCAGGTACAGCTCGATGTCGAAGGCGTTGGAGTGCGTGACGAACGGCCGCGCGGCAGCGCCGCCGTGCAGCGTCTGCAGCATGGGGGTCTCGAGCTCGAGGTAGCCCAAGCCGTCGAACGTCGAGCGCAGCGAGCGGACGACGGCGGCGCGCGTGCGGACCACCGCCCGCGCCTCGGGGCGGACGATGAGGTCGACGTAGCGCTGGCGCACCCGGACCTCCTCGCTGGTCTCCTTGTGGAGCACCGGCAGCGGACGCAGGGCCTTGGTGGCCATCGCCCAGGAGGTGGCCATGACGCTCAGCTCGCCGCGCTTGGACTGCACCACGCGCCCGGTGGCGGAGACGACGTCGCCCAGGTCGACGTCGGACTTCCACGCCGCGAGCGCGTCGGCGCCGACCTCGGCGAGGCTGAGCATCACCTGCAGGCGCGTGCCGTCGCCGTCCTGGAGGGTGGCGAAGGCCAGCTTGCCGGTGCCGCGCTGGAACACGACCCGCCCCGCCACGGAGACGACGACGTCGGTCTCCTCCCCGTCGGCCAGCCCGGCGTGCGCCGCGCGGACCTGCGCCAGCGACGCGGTGCGCGGCACGGAGACCGGGTAGGGCTCCACACCGGCGTCCAGGAGCCGCTGCCGCTTCTCCCGGCGCACGCGCAGCTGCTCGGGCAGCTGCTCCGCCGCGAGGTCAGCCTCCGCCTCGGCGGGGGCGCCGTCGGCGGCGCTGGGGGCGGGGGCGGGTGGGACCTCGGGCACGGTCCCCGAGGGTATCCGGACCCCGGGGGACCGGCCCGGGGCTCCCGCTGCGGGCCTGGGCGTGCTGGGATCGGGTGGTGGCTGACCACCCCGACGTCGCGCCCCCGTCCGGTGACGCGCCCCAGGCCGACGACGAGGCGAGGCGCACGTCCTTCGGCACCCTCGTGGACGCGGAGCGGTACGACCGGCTGCGCCCGGACCACCCCGACGAGGCCGTCGCCTGGCTGACGGGCTCGCCGGCCGGGCCCCTGGACGTGCTCGACCTCGCCGCCGGCACCGGCAAGGTGACCCGGGCGCTGGCCCGTCTCGGGCACCGGGTGGTGTCCGTGGACCCCAGCGACGGCATGCTCGCCGTGCTGCGGCAGTGGCTGTCGGACTCCCCCCGCGCGCAGGTGAGGGCGGTGGCGGGCACCGCCGAGCACGTGCCCCTGCCGGACGCCTCCGTGGACGCCGTCGTGGTGGGGCAGGCCTGGCACTGGCTGCGCCCCGCGGCCGCCGCGGCCGAGGTGGCGCGGGTGCTGCGCCCCGGCGGGGTGCTGGGCCTGGCCTGGGTGGTGCGCGACGCGGAGGTCGGGTGGGCCGCCGAGCTGGAGGCGCTGTTCGCCGGGGAGCGGCTCGGCGGGACCACCGGCGCTGACGAGGTGTCGGCCGGCGCCCACGCGCGCGACCTCGCCGACGAGGGCTGGTGGCCCCGGGTGCCGCTGCGCGGTGCCGTGCGGGAGCGGGCGTCGTTCCCGGCGGCGCAGCGCCTCGCCTCCGTGGACGACGTGGTCGCCATGGCCTCCACCTACTCCGGGCTGGCTCTGAGCCAGGACCGGGAGGACCTGCTGCGGCGCGTGCGGGAGCTCGCGGACGCCGCGGCCGGGCCCGACGGGTCGGTGCTGCTGCCGCAGGTGTGCCGCTGCTTCCGCTACCGGCTGCCCTGAGCCGCCGCCGGCCGCGCGGAGGTGCGGTCGGCGGGCGGCGCCGACCACCTGCCCACCACCAGGGGCAGGTTGTCGATCAGCCGCGTGGGCCCGACCTTGGCGGCCACCGCCAGCAGCGCCGGCCCGCGGAAGTGCTCCGGGACGTCGTCGAGGGTGTCCGGGTCCACCAGGGCCAGGTAGTCGACCCGCGCCAGCGGCTCGCCCACCAGCACGTCGCGGGCGGCGCGGCGCACGGCGCTGGCGCCCTCCGGCGCCGCCGCCTCCCCGGCCCGCAGGGCCCGCGACAGGACCAGGGCGACCTCCCGGTCCAGCGGTGACAGGTGCGCGTTGCGGCTGGACAGCGCCAGGCCGTCGTCGTCGCGGACGGTCGGCACGGCCACCACCTCCACCGCGAGGTCGAGGTCACGCACCATGCGCCGCACCAGCAGCAGCTGCTGGGCGTCCTTCTGCCCGAACAGGGCGACGTCGGGGCGCACGAGGTGCATCAGCTTGGCGACCACCGTGAGCACGCCGTCGAAGTGGCCCGGGCGCGACGCCCCCTCGAGCACGCCGCCGAGGCGGCCCGAGGACACCCGGACGGCGGGGTCGCCGTCGGGGTAGACCACGTCCGGGGACGGCGCGAACACGACGTCGGCGCCCACCCCGCCGAGCAGCGCGAGGTCCGCGTCGAGCGTGCGCGGGTAGCGGGCCAGGTCGGCGCCGGCCTCGAACTGCAGCGGGTTGAGGAAGATCGTCACGACCACGGCGTCGGCGCGCTCGCGGGCCGCCGCCACCAGGGAGGCGTGCCCGGCGTGCAGCGCCCCCATCGTCATGACGACGGCGACGCGCCCGCTCAGGGCGGCGCGCGCCTGCGACAGCTCGGCGCGCGTGCGCACGAGCAGCGGGACGGACGGGCGCGGCGCCGGGGCGCTGCCCCCGGGGGCGGGGGTGGTGGTCACGGGGCGTCTCCGCTCTGCAGGGCGCTGTCGACGTCGGCGGCGGGCAGGCCGGTCAGCCGCCCGTCCGCCCGGGCGCGTGCGGCGGTGGCGCGCGCCAGGGCCAGGTGGACGGCGGGGACGTCGGGACCCACGAGGCCCTCGGCGGCCGCACGGCCCAGGACGGCGCGGTGCGCCGCCAGCGTGCCGGCGTCCCCCCGCGCCACGGGACCCGTCAGCGCGTCGTCACCGCTGCGCAGGGCGCCGTCGAGGGCGGCGTGCAGCAGCGGTCCGAGCACGCGGTCGGTGCGCTCCAGCCCCGCGGCGCGCAGCACCTCCGCGGCCTGCGCCACGAGGGTCACCAGGTGGTTGCTGCCGTGCGAGAGGGCGGCGTGGTAGAGCGCGCGGTCGGCCTCTTCGACCACCACCGGCTCGGCGCCCACCTCGACCACCAGCGCCTGCGCCACGGGCAGGACGGGCGCCGGGGCCGTCACCCCGACCACGGCGTCGGTGAGGCGGACCAGGTCCAGGCTCGTCCCGGTGAAGGTCATGGCCGGGTGCAGGGCCAGGGGGATCGCGCCGGCCGCCCGTGCGGGCTCGAGCACCGCGGTGCCGTGGCGGCCGCTGGTGTGGACCACCAGCTGGCCCGGCTGCCAGCTGCCGGTGGCCGCCAGGCCGGCGACCAGGTCGGCGAGGACGTCGTCGGGGACGGCGAGCAGCACCAGCTCGGCCCGCTCCACCACCTCCGGGACCTCCAGCACGGGCACCCCGGGGAGCAGGGTGGCGACCCGCTCGAGGCTGGCCTCCGAGACCGCCGACGCCCCGACCACCGCGTGGCCGGCGGCGCGCAGCGCGGCGCCCATGACCGCACCCACCCGCCCGGCGCCCACCACGCCGACGCCCAGGCGCCCGGGGGCGGGCCGTCGCCGGGCGGGGCGACCTGCGTCGTCGTCCTCCAGCACCCGGGGAGCCTACGTGCGGCGGCGGCGCGGCACGTGGTCGCCTGCGCCCGTCCGGGCTGCGGCCGGCGGCTAGGGTCGCCGCGTGGGACGGCACGAGCGCGTGGCGGAGCTGGCGCGCCTGGACGCCGAGGGGCTCGTGGTGGCCGACGTCGGCTGCGGCAGCGGGCGCACGGTGAGAGCGCTGCTCGACCCGCCGCCCGGGGCGCACCCCCCGCGGCTGGTGCACGCGCTCGACCACGTCTCCGCCCTCGACGACGACCTGCTGGCCGACGCCCGGGTGCGCAGCCGCATCACCGACCTCGACTCCCCGCTGCCGTGGCGCGACGGCGAGCTGGACCGCGTGGTGTCCCTCAACACCGCTGAGCACCTCGGCGACCCCGTGGCCCACCTCGCGGAGGTGCACCGCGTGCTGCGTCCCGGCGGCCTGTGCGTGCTGGCCCACTCCGACTGGGACACCGCGCTGTTCACCAGCACCGACGACCAGCTGACCCGGACCCTGGTGGACAGGTTCACCGCGGCCGCCCCGGGCCCCGGGCGCTCCGACGGGTTCATGGGCCGCAAGCTGCTGGCGCTCGCCGCGAGCGCCGCGCGGCGGGGGGCCGGCTGGAGCGTGGAGACGGCGACGTCGTGGGCGGACCCGCACCGCCGCTTCGACGACGGCTCCCTGGCCTGGAAGGTCGCCACCGGCGTGCTGGCAGCCTCCCAGGACGACCCGGTGCTCGCCGCCCGCGCGTCCGGGTGGATGGAGGAGCTGCGCGCGCTCGCCGCGGCGGGCCAGTTCCTCTTCACGGTGACCGACGTCGCCGTGGTGCTCCGCCGGGACTGAGCGGCCCCGACGGCGGCGGGTCAGCCGGCGCGCTCCATCCACCGCTCCGGGCCCGCGGCGGCGCGCGCCGTGCGCGCGCGACCGGCCTGCTCGTCGAGCAGGGCCAGCGCCTGCGCGGCCGACAGGTGCTCGGCCCGCGGCCTCACCGGCCCGGGCGTGGAGTGCAGCGCGAGCGTGGCGAGGCCGAGCCGGCGCTGCAGCGGCCCCTGCTCCACGGCCAGCGACTGCGTCCGCTCGTGCGGCACCACGTCGAGCTCGCGGCGCAGCCGTCCGCGGCGCAGCAGCAGGGCGTGCTCGGTGACCAGGGCTCCGCGGCGCCGCCAGGACACCGGGTCCACCCAGCGCGCCGCGCGCGGCGCCACGAGCCAGCCGCCGTCGGGCGAGGTGCCGCGCATCCCGCGGCCGAGCCCCCCGGCGCCGAGGTCGTCGTGGAGGGCGGGCATCGCGAGCGCCAGCACGGTGGCCGCCTCCCCGGCCGTGGCCACGGGCAGCAGGGTGCTGGCCGCCTGGCTCTCCTGCCCCTCCCCCGCGAACCCGGCCACGTTGACCTGCACCCGCCACCACCCAAGAGGGCGCCACAGCAGCGGCTGGGTCAGCCGCACGGCCTGGACGCGGCCCGGCGGGACGGTCTGCGTGCGGCTCTCCAGCAGGCCGGACCGCAGGCGCAGCCCGTCCGGGGAGGTGGCGATGCGCCAGTTGGCGCTCTTGGACAGCGCGGTCCAGACGCTGCCGGCCAGGCCGAGCAGGGGCGCGGGGGCGGCCAGGAGGAGGCCGGCCTCCCCCGTGGTCACCGCCGCCACCACCAGGCCCACGAGGACGACGACGAGGGCCACCGCCGCGCCGGACAGCGCGACGGACGCCGCGACCCTCCCGAACGGCACCTCCACCAGCTGCTGCTCGGGCGCCTCCGGGGCGGCCTCGCCCTCGAAGGCCAGCCCCGCCGAGCGCGCCAGCAGCAGGTTGCGCAGGCGCTGCGCGTCCGCCTCCCGCAGGTACGCGAGCCGCACCTGCGACCCGGCGCCGCCGGCCACCTCCACCCGCAGCTCGGCGAACCCGAGCAGCCGCGCCACCAGCGGCTGCACCACGTCCACCGCCTGCAGCCGGTCCAGGCGCGCCACCCGCTGCCGCTTCCCGATGACCCCGCTGTGCAGGCGGACCGCCTCGTCGTCCACCGTGAACCGCGTGGCGCGCCAGGCCAGCGCCGACGCGGCCACCGCCACCACGACGCACCCCACCAGGGCCGCCAGCGCGATGAGGAGCTCCACGTGCCCGGGCAGTCCCCGGCCGTCCACCGCGCTGCGGCCGCGCTCCTGCGCGTAGAGGAACAGCAGCAGCACGAGCACGCGCCAGCTGCGCAGGACCGGGGTCACCGGGTGCAGCCGCTCCCACCGGGGCGCGCCGGCAGCGGGCGCCGGCGCGACGGGCGTCGCCCCCTGCGGGACGGCGCCCGGGTCGCCCTGCGGCACCGGGGGACCCGCGCTCACAGCCCGGCCAGCCGGGCCTCGCCGCGGCGCGACAGCCGGTCGCGCAGCCGTGCGGCCTCCTCCGGGCGCAGTCCGGGGATGGTCGCGTCGCTGCTGGCCGAGGCCGTGTGCAGCTGCACGGTGGCGATGCCCAGCCACCGCTCGAGCGGGCCGGCGGAGACGTCCACGTACTGCATCCGCCCGTAGGGCACCACGGCCAGCGAGCGGAACAGGATGCCGCGGCGCACGAGCAGGTCCTCCTCGCGCTCGGCGTACCCGATGGCCCGGACCTGGCGGCCGGCGAGCCACCACTGCCAGCCCTCCAGCGCCAGCAGCACCGCCGCGGCCGCCAGCCACCAGGGCGACCACAGCAGCACCGCGCCCGCCACGACCAGGGCCAGCCCGAGCGCGACCCCCGCCGAGGCCACCAGGCGCCGTCCGAGGACCAGCCGGTCGGACACCGGGGTCCACTCCACGCCGGGCAGGTCGAACGGGGTGCTCACGCCCTCAGCGTCCCCCTGCCCGGTCCGCGGGCGCCAGGGGGGACCCGCTCGCGACCGGCGAACGGGTCAGGCCGCGGGGGCCGCTGTGCGCAGGGAGCCCGTGTCGGGACCGGTGCCCACGGCCCACAGGCGCTTCAGCTGGGCGATCTCCAGGGCGCGCTGCTCGGGGGCGACGAGCGAGGCCGGCGGACCGACGTGCACGGCGACCTCACCCGTGGCGGCCGCCACGTGGACGACGACCTCGGCGCAGGCGGTCTCCTCGGCGCCGGCCGCGTCCGCGGTCGCGGCGGCGGCGTCGCGCTCGAGAGCGGGCTCCAGGCGCTGGGACGGGATGATCATCGGGAGCTGGAGCACGGTGGCCTCCTCGCGCTCCGCGGCGCGGACCACCTCGACGACGTCGACCGCCTCGTCCGCGCCGGCGGCGAGGACCTCGACGGCGGCAGGGGCGACGGGGACCAGCTCGAGCGCGCGGAACGCGGCCGGGGAGGGCGCCTCGGCGTCGACAGCCGGGTCGAGGCGGACCGGGGACAGCACGTCGGCGTGCTGGGCCCGCTCCTCGGCGAGGGGCCAGACCTGCTCGAGGCCGGCGGCGTGGCGGCCGCGGACCTGGCCGCGGCGGGCGCGGTGGCGGGCGCGCAGGCCCGACAGCGTCAGCGGCACGCCGGCGGCGGCGAGGCCCGCCACCCCCAGGCCGGGGTTCTGGGCGGTGGCGGCGACGGCGGCGACGACGCAGCCGGCGAGAGCGCCCACGGGGACCGTGGTGGCGGTGATGAGGCTGCGCGCGGCCCAGGTCAGGGGCGAGGTGGAGGCGCGGTGGCGGGCGGTGGAGGCCATGTGTGAAACATAGGCCTCGCCCGCCTCGCAAGACTCACGACACGCCACACGTCACTGAATTCACTCAAGTCACATCTGCCACGCGGTCGGGCGCGTCGTCGCCCTGGTCCTCCGGCCACCGCTGGTCCGGCCGCAGCACTCCCCCGAACAGCACGGGGCGCCCCTGTGCCAGGAGGACCGGCACGGGGCGCCCTGCGCTGGTCGAGCAGCGGCCGAGCGGGGCGGTCAGCCCTTGATGAGGCCCTTGTCCTGCAGGTACGCCTTGGCGACGGCCTCGGGGAGCTGGCGCTCGCCGTCCACCTGGCCGTTGAGCGTCTTCAGGTCGGCGGTGGTCAGCACCGACGCCAGCTTGTTCAGCGCCTCCGTCAGCTTCGCGTCGCCCGCGACGTCCTTGGAGACGGCCGGCACGAGGTTGTCGGCCAGCTGGAGCTTCTTGTCGTCCTCGAGCACGACGAGGCCGAACTGGTCCAGCGTCCCGTCCGTGGTGGCGACCAGGCCGAGCTGGCTCTCGCCCTTCTGCACCGACTGCTTGACCGCGGGGGTGTCGAAGCCGAGCGGCAGCAGGTTGCCCACCTTGATGCCGTAGGTGCTCTCCAGCCCGGGCTGGCAGAACGGGCGCTGCGGGCACTCCTCGGTGGCCGCCAGGGTCACCGCCTGCCCCTTGGCCCCGAGGTCGGACAGGGTCTTGAGGTTGTTCTCGGAGGCGTACTTCTGCGTCACGGCGAAGGCGTTCTGGTCCGCCGCCTGGGCCGGGTCGAGCAGGGTGACGCCCTTCTCCTGCGCCAGCGGCTGGGCGGCGCTGACGGTGGCGGTGGCGTCGTTGGTGGCGATGGGGCTGGCGCCCTTGCCGTTCTTCTGCTGGTTGAGGTACTCGGCGAGCGTGGCGGCGTACTCGGGGACGACGTCGATCTCGCCGGAGGCGAGCTGGCCGAAGTAGACCTCGCGGTTGCTGGCCGTGACGACGCTCGTCTGGTAGCCGGCGCCCTGGAGGACCTGGGCGTACAGCTGCTCCATGATCGCGGCCTCGGTGAAGTCGGGGCCGCCCACCACGATCGTCTGGGTGGAACCGCCCCCGGACGAGGACGCACCGGTGCTCGAGGCGGCACCGCCGGACTGGACGCTGTCGGCCGCGCAGGAGCTGAGCGCCAGCACGGCGCCGGCGACGCCGGCGATGAGGAGGGATGCGCGGGTGCGCCTGCGGAACGAGGTCACGACGGACCGCCTTCTGTGTCCCGCGGCCCGGTCAGGGCCGCGCGTGTCGGGCGGGAGCCGTCATCTCGACCGGCGCGGCGCGCGAGCACCGCGGCCGGCCCGGCCACCGCGGCCCGTGCAGTGATGCGTGCACGTGCTGTTCGGCATGCAACCCCATGAGAGCGCCCAGCGCGCTCCGAGGAGCGGTCACGATGTCGTAACGGCTCCCACCGCCGGCGGGTCGTCCACCCGTCCGGACCTGCGCCGCGACGCCCTGCGAGCGCGCGCCACGGGATCGGCCCGGCGACCGACCCACGCCAGCCCGTACTCCACGGCCAGTGCGAACGCGGCGATGAGCAGGGTCCCGGCCAGCGCCGCCGAGAGGTCGATGCCCGCGCTGCCGGTGGCGCGGGTGATGATCCGGCCGAGCCCGCCGAAGGCGAAGATCGCCGCGATCGAGGTGGTGGCCACCACCTGCACGGCGGCCTGCCGCACCCCGTTCATGATCAGGGGGGTGGCCAGCGGCAGCTCCACGCGCCGCAGCACCTCGCCGTCGGACATGCCCATGCCGGTGGCGGCGTCGACAGCGCCGCGGTCCACCTCGCGCATCCCCGTGTAGGCGTTGGTGAGCACGGGCGGGACGGCGAAGAGCGTGAAGCAGAGGATGAGCGTCCACCACGTGCGGCCGAACCCGGGCACCAGCAGGAGAATGCCGAGCAGCGCGAGCACGGGGACGGCGCGCCCGGCGTTGCCCACCTGCTGCGCCAGCACCCCACCGCGGCCGGTGTGCCCGAGCCAGACGCCGACGGGGAGCGCGACCAGGCACGCCAGGCCCAGGGAGGCGGCGGAGTAGCCCAGGTGCTGCAGGAAGAGGGTCGGGACGCCCGCCTCGCCGCGCCAGTTGGCGGGGTCCGCGAACCAGGCCGGGATGCCGGTGAGCCAGTCCATCAGCGCTCCCCCCTCACGCCCGGCCCCGGCGCCACGGCGTGGCCAGCCGCTGGGCGCCCAGGAGCAGCAGGTCGAAGACCACCGCCATGACCACGCAGAGCAGCGAGGCGGTGAGGACCTGGGCGTTGAAGTTGGAGGAGTAGCCGGTGGTGATGAGGTTGCCGAGGCCGCCCTGGCCGATGATCGCCCCGACGGTGGCCAGCGCCACCGTGGACACCGCCGCCACCCGCAGCCCGGCCATGGCCGAGGGCAGCGCCAGCGGCGCCTCCACGCGCCACAGGGTCCGCCAGGACGACAGGCCCATGCCGGCGGCGGCGTCACGGACCTCCGGGTCCACGCCGTCGAGCCCCACGAGGATGTTGCGCACGAGGATCGTCAGCGAGTACAGCGCCAGCGCGATGACCACGGTGGTGGACGTCAGCCCCGTCATCGGCAGCAGGAGGATGAACAGCGCCAGCGACGGGATCGTGTAGATCACGGTGGTCACGCCCAGCGTCAGCCCGCGGGCCCGCTTGACCCGGTGCGCGAGCACCGCCAGCGGCACCGCCAGGACCGCGCCCACCGCGAGGGAGACCAGCACGAGGTACAGGTGCTGGCCGAGGGCCTGCAGCAGCAGGTCCGAACGGGTCTGCACGTACAGCGGACAGACCCAGTCGTTGCGGACCAGGCAGTTCTCGGAGAGGGTCGCGCTGTGGACACCACCCGCGATCAGGGACACGGCGGGGACGCTACCCCCGGCAGCACCATCCGGCTCGACGGCGTCGAGAAGCGCTACCCGGACGGGACGCTGGCCGTGGCCCACCTCGACCTGGCCGTCGAGGCCGGCGAGATGGTCGCCCTCGTGGGCCCCAGCGGCTGCGGCAAGTCCACCACCCTGCGCATGGTCAACCGGCTCATCGAGCCGACAGCGGGTCGCATCGAGATCGGCGGCCGCGACGTCACCCGCGCGGACCCGGTGAAGCTGCGCCGCGAGATCGGCTACGTCATCCAGCGGGTCGGGCTGTTCCCCCACCTCACGGTGGCGGACAACGTCGCCACGGTGCCCCAGCTGCTCGGCTGGGACAGGCGCCGGACGAGCGCCCGCGTGGAGGAGATGCTCGAGCTGGTGGGCCTGCCGGCCTCGCAGTACGCCCGCAGGTACCCCCACGAGCTGTCCGGCGGGCAGCAGCAGCGCATCGGGGTGGCCCGGGGCCTGGCGGCGGACCCGCCGGTGCTGCTCATGGACGAGCCGTTCGGCGCCGTCGACCCCATCGCCCGCGACCGCCTGCAGGGCGAGTTCCGCCGCATCCAGGCCGAGCTCCACAAGACCGTGCTCATCGTCACCCACGACATCGACGAGGCCGTGCGCCTCGCGGACCGGATCGCGGTGTTCTCCCAGGGCGGCAGGCTCGAGCAGTTCGCCGACCCGGCCACGGTGCTCGGAGCGCCGGCCAACGAGTTCGTGGCCGACTTCGCCGGCTCCGACCGCGGGCTGCGCCGCCTCGCCGTGACCCCGGTGGAGGCGCAGGACCTGGCCCACCCCGCCACCGTGCTCGTCGACGACGACCTCGCCACCGCACGCGCCGCCATCGACGGCGCCGCCGAGCCCTACGCCGTGGTGCTGGACCGGTCCGGGGCGCTGCGCGGGTGGGTGTCGCTGCGGCACCTGGCCCAGGACGCCCCGGGCACGACCGTCAGCCAGGTGGCGCGCCGCTTCGACGAGACGATCAGCGTGGGTGACTCGCTGCGCAAGGGCCTGGCGGAGATCGTCCAGCACGACGCGGGGTGGCTGCCCGTGCTCGACGGCGACCGCTACGTCGGGGTGCTCACGCCCGACGGGGTGTACTCGGCGCTGCGCCGCACCTCGCCCTCGCCGGGCTCGCGCGACGACGTCCCGGTCTGACCGCCGCTGCGACGACCCTGCGGACGGCCGGCGCGCCCGTCGGCGTCGTCGTCGGGGGGCAGGCGGCACCACCGCTCCACCACGACGCCCGAGACGAGCAGCAGCAGCGACGCCGCCATGGCCGCCAGCGCGAGGAGCATCCGGTCCCGCCGGACCTCGATGCCGAGCATCGGCAGCAGGAGGGCCACGAACCCGCCGTAGGCGCCGGCCAGCGCGGCGCCCGTGACGCCCGCGGCCTGGGCCACCACCACGGTGCGCGCGGCCCGCAGCGCGTCGAGCGGGCGGTCGCGGTGGCCCTGGTTCCAGCGCCGCACCGGCCTGCCGACCGACAGCACGGCCACCGCCAGGACCACGAGCAGCACCGGGACCGTCCACGGCATGGGCACCGCGGCACCGGTGCCGTCGACGACGTCGAGCGCCACCCACGTCAGCACCCCGGCGACCAGCGCCACGGCCAGCAGGACCCGGGTGCGCAGGGGGCTCACGCGCCGCCTCCCGCCGCGGGGCCGGTCGTCCCGTCCGCACCGGCCAGCACGACGTCGGGCCTGCTGCGCACGTCCGCGACGGCCGCGGGGTCCGAGGCGGCGAGGTCGGCCAGCACGTCGGCCACGCGACCGGCTCCGGGCAGCAGGTCGTCCGGGGCCAGCCGCGCCCACGGCACCAGCACGAACGCGCGGACGCGGGCGCGGGGGTGCGGCACCTCCAGCGCGGGCCTGCCGTCGGCGTGGGCGCCGTCCGCGGCCACGAGGGCGCCGCAGGCGATGACGTCCACGTCGAGGGTGCGCGCGCCCCACCGCACCTCGCTGGCGCGCACGGCCGCGTCGCGCCCGTGGGCGGACTCCACGGCGCGGCACGCGGCGAGCAGCGCCCGCGGCGAGAGCGCGCAGCGCAGGCGGACGACGGCGTTGAGGTAGTCCGGCTGGGGCGCGGCCCCCGGCAGCCCGACCGCGGCCGTCTCCACCACCCCGGACGCGCCCACCACCTCCAGGCCGCTCGTCGCGGCCAGGTCCCTGACGGCGGTGGCCAGCGCCGCCCGGCGGTCGCCGAGGTTGGCGCCCAGGGCCACGACGGCGTCGTACGGTCGTGCGGGGACGGCGTCGAGCAGGTCGCCCCGGCGGCGGACCACGGTGATGACGACGTCGTCGAAGGGCACCTGGACCGGCGCCTGCGGCTTGTGGACGGCCACGGCGACGGCGCGGACCCCCGCGTGCGCCAGGCAGGCGCTCGCCACCCGGCCGGCGAGCACCTCGACCAGCTGCACCGGCTCCCCGGCCAGCACGGCCACGACGTCGGCGGCGACCACGGAGTAGTCGACGGCGTCGGACAGCTCGTCGGTGACGGCGGCGGTCCGCGTGTCGACCTGGAGGTCGACGTCCGCGGTGAAGACCTGCCCCAGCTGGCGCTCGGCGTCCAGGACGCCGTGGCGGCCCCGCGCGCGCAGGCCGCGCAGGGAGACGACGTCCCCGTGCAGCTCCGCGGTGAGCAGCCCGCTCACGCCGCGGCCTCCGCCCAGCGGGCCGCCACGCGCACGGCGTCGGCGCTGGGCCTCACCGCGTGCACGCGGACGCCCCACGCGCCGGCCGCTGCGGCCAGCGCCGAGACGGCCGCGGTCGCGTCGTCGCGCTGGTCCGGGGGCCGGGGGACGACCGGAGCGCCAGCAGTGCCGGCGGTGCCGTCAGAGCTGGCGCCGTCGGCGAGCAGCGTCCCCAGGAAGCGCTTGCGCGAGGCGCCCACGAGCACCCGGCCCCAGGCGCCCACCAGCTCCGGCAGGGCCGCCAGCAGCGCCCAGTCGTGCTCGGCGCGCTTGGCGAAGCCCAGCCCGGGGTCGGCCACCAGCTGGCCGGGCCGGGCGCCCGCCGCCTCGAAGGCCGCCAGGCGGGCGCCCAGCTCGGCGCGGACCTCGGCCACGACGTCGTCGTAGACGGCGAGGTCGTTCATGGTGTCGGAGTGGCCGCGCCAGTGGCCCAGCACGCAGGTGGCGCCCGAGGAGGCCACCAGGTCGGCCATCGCGGGGTCGGCGAGCCCGCCCGAGACGTCGTTGACGATGCTGGCGCCGGCCGCCAGCGCGGCAGCCGCCACGCCGGCGCGCATGGTGTCCACGCTGACCACCACGCCCCGGTCGGCCAGGGCGCTCACCACGGGCAGCACCCGGGCCAGCTCCTCCGCCTCGCTGGGCCTGGTGGCCCCCGGCCGGGTCGACTCGCCGCCGACGTCGACGACGTCGGCGCCCTGGGCCACCAGCGCCAGGCCGTGCTCGACGGCGGCGGGGGCCGCCAGGTGCAGCCCGCCGTCGCTGAAGGAGTCCGGGGTGGTGTTCACCACGCCCCAGACCAGGGTCCTGCGCACCGCCCGGGGTCCAGCCCCGGGCGCGCTCACCAGCTCCACCGGATCGTCAGCTCCCGTCCCAGCGACTCAGCGGCCGAGCACCAGGCTCAGCGCCTCGGCACGGGTGGCGGCGTCGCGCATGCCGCCGCGCACCGCCGACGTGGTGGTGCGGGCCCCGGGGGTCCGCACGCCCCGCACGCTCATGCACAGGTGCTCGCAGTCCACCACGACGAGGACCCCGCGCGCGTGCAGGTGCTCGACCAGCGCGTCGGCCACCTGCGTGGTGAGGCGCTCCTGCACCTGCGGCCGGCGGGCGTAGAGGTCCACGAGGCGGGCCAGCTTGGACAGCCCCGTGATGCGCCCGTCGGCGCTGGGCACGTACGCCACGTGCGCGACCCCGGTGAAGGGCAGCAGGTGGTGCTCGCACACCGAGGAGACGGGGATGTCCCGGACGGCCACGATCTCGTCGTGGCCGATGTCGAAGGAGGTCGCCAGCACCTCGGCAGGGTCCTGCCGCAGACCGGCGAACAGCTCCGTGCAGGCGCGGGCCACCCGGTCCGGCGTGGACCGCAGCCCCTCGCGGTCGGGGTCCTCGCCGATGGCCAGCAGCAGCTCCCGGACGGCGGCGCGGGCCCGGTCGAGGTCGACCGGGCCGACAGGCGCCGCCGCGCCGGTGCCGGCGGGCCCCGCGGCGGCGCCGGGTGCGGGCGCCGCCACGGTCAGGCCTGGGGGCCGGGGTCGGTGCGGAAGCCCTCGGGCCCGCGGACGCCACCGGCGAGGTGGTCCTCGCCGGCCGCGGCGGCCTCGTCCTGGGGGGCCATCGGGTGCGCGTACCCGTTCTGCGACGCGGCGACCTCCTTGGGGGACATCACCGGCGGGCGCTGGTCGACGTGCCGGCGCTCGCTGGAGAGCCACACCGGCCGCAGCGGGCGCTTCTGCACGGGCGCGAAGACCTCGGCGAGCTGCTCGCGGTTGAGGGTCTCCTCCTCGAGCAGGCGCACCACGAGGGTGTCGAGCACCTGGCGGTGCTCCATGAGGATCTCCCAGGCCTCGTCGTGCGCGTTCTCGATGAGGCGGCGGACCTCCTCGTCGACGACGGCGGCGACGCCCTCGGAGTAGTCGCGCTCGTGGCCCATGTCGCGACCCATGAAGACCTCGCCGCTGCCGCTGCCCAGCTTGATGGCGCCCACGCGCTCGCTCATGCCGTACTGCGTGACCATCTTGCGGGCCATGTCGGTGGCCTTCTCGATGTCGTTGCTGGCGCCGGTGGTCGGGTCGTGGAAGACCAGCTCCTCCGCGACGCGCCCGCCCAGGGCGTACGCCAGCTGGTCGAGGATCTCGTTGCGGGTGGTGGAGTACTTGTCGTCCACCGGGAGCACCATCGTGTAGCCGAGCGCGCGGCCGCGCGGGAGGATCGTCACCTTGGTCACCGGGTCGGTGTGCCGCAGCGCCGCCGCCACCAGGGCGTGTCCGCCCTCGTGGTACGCGGTGATCTTCTTCTCCTTCTCGTTCATCAGCCGGGTCCGCTTCTGCGGGCCGGCGATGACCCTGTCGATCGCCTCGTCGAGCTCGCGGTCCCCGATGACGGTGCCGTTGGTGCGCGCCGTGAGCAGCGCCGCCTCGTTGAGCACGTTGGCGAGGTCCGCGCCGGAGAAGCCGGGGGTGCGGCGGGCCACGGCGAGCAGGTCGACGTCGGGCGCGACGGGCTTGCCCTTGGCATGCACCTGGAGGATCTGGTGGCGGCCGTTCATGTCCGGCGCCTCGACGGCGATCTGGCGGTCGAAGCGGCCCGGGCGCAGCAGGGCCGGGTCGAGGATGTCGGGCCGGTTGGTGGCCGCGATGAGGATGACGTTGGTCTTGACGTCGAACCCGTCCATCTCCACGAGGAGCTGGTTCAGCGTCTGCTCGCGCTCGTCGTGCCCGCCGCCCATGCCGGCACCGCGGTGGCGGCCGACGGCGTCGATCTCGTCCACGAAGATGATCGCGGGAGCGTTGTTCTTGGCCTGCTCGAACAGGTCCCGGACGCGGCTCGCGCCGACGCCCACGAACATCTCCACGAAGTCGGAGCCGGAGATCGAGTAGAACGGCACGCCCGCCTCACCCGCGACGGCGCGGGCCAGCAGGGTCTTGCCGGTGCCGGGCTGGCCGTACAGCAGCACGCCCTTGGGGATCTTGGCGCCGACGGCCTGGAACTTGGCCGGCTCGGCGAGGAACTCCTTGATCTCGTGCAGCTCCTCGACGGCCTCCTCGGCGCCCGCGACGTCGGCGAAGGTGACCTTGGGGGCCTCCTTGGAGACGAGCTTGGCGCGCGACTTGCCGAACTGCATGACGCGGCTGCCGCCGCCCTGCATGTTGGCGAAGAGGAACCAGAACAGCACCAGGAAGAGCAGGATCGGCAGGACGGTGATGAGGATCGAGCCGAGCACGGAGCCCTTCGGCACCTCGTCGGTCCACTTCGGGGCGTCGTTCGCGACCGCCGTGGCGACCTCGCTGGCGCGGGCGC
The DNA here is from genome assembly GCF_014270065.1 of Quadrisphaera sp. RL12-1S. Lineage (NCBI taxonomy): Bacteria > Bacillati > Actinomycetota > Actinomycetes > Kineosporiales > Kineosporiaceae > Quadrisphaera > Quadrisphaera oryzae. The sequence continues at coordinate 421,331 of NZ_JACNME010000001.1, forward strand.
TGACATAGTCGAACTGGACGTCCGTGTTCCCGTCCAGCGGCTGCTTCAGCGTCAGCTGCACGCGCTGGTCGCCGTCGACGACCTTGGCCTGAGAGACGTTCCCGGAGGCCAGCTGCTGCAGGCCCACCTGGGTGTCGATGGTGGCCGTCCGGTTGCCCGTGAAGAGCTGGCTGGCGAGGACGAGGAGCAGCAGGGCCCCGACGATCCAGACCGTCGGTCCGCGGAAGAAGCGCCTGGCGTTCATGCGTGGATGAGGGCCGTGGCCCGTCCTCTCTCCTCTGGCTGGTCGGCGCCCGACCGTACACCGGCGGCACCCGGGCGCCGGCGCGGTGCGCCCGGTCCCACCAGCCCAACGGACGAGGGGGCCCCGGCTGTTCCACCCGTTCGCCCTCAGCGGACGCCCCGCCGGTCGCGGGCGCCCGGTCGGGGGGTCAGGAGCTGTAGACGTGCTCCGCGAGGGTGCCGACCACGCGCAGGTTGCGGTAGCGCTCGGCGAAGTCGAGGCCGTAGCCGACGACGAAGGCGTTGGGGATGTCGAAGCCGACGTACTTGACGTCGACGGTGACCTTCGCCGCGTCCGGCTTGCGCAGCAGCGCCATGACCTCCACCGAGGCCGCGCCGCGCGAGCGCAGGTTCGCCACCAGCCACGACAGGGTCAGGCCCGAGTCGATGATGTCCTCGACGATGAGGACGTCGCGGCCGAGGACGTCGCGGTCGAGGTCCTTGAGGATCCGCACCACGCCGGAGGACTTGGTGCCCGAGCCGTAGCTCGAGACGGCCATCCAGTCCATCTCCGCCGGGCCGTGCAGGGCCCGGGCGAAGTCGGCCATGACCATGACGGCGCCCTTGAGCACGCCGACGAGCAGGAGGTCCCGCCCGGCGTAGTCGGCGTCGACCTGTGCGGCGATCTCGCCCAGGCGCGCGCGGATCTCCTCCTCGCTGATGAGGACGTCCGCGAGGTCGCGGCCCATGTCCTGGGCGTCCATCAGTGTCCTCCTGGTGGGGGTGGGGCCGGGGCGAAGCGCAGCCTGCCACAGGTGCGCTGCGCCCCCACGCGCCCGGGCAGCGGGACGGGCCCCTGGCCGCGCCAGGCGACCACGAGCGCGTCCAGGGCCAGCACGTGCTCGCGGGTCAGCTCCCCCGCCGGGGCGCCGGCGTCCACCGCGGCCGCGCGCAGGGCCCGGCGCCGCAGCGCCGCGGGCGCCGCGGCGAGGACGGCCGCGTCCAGCCCGTCACCGGTCGCGCCACCAGCCGGCTGGGAGCGGTCCAGCAGCCGCGCGGCCAGCTCCTCCAGCACCTCGGCGTCCTCCCGCAGCTGGTCGGCGGTGCGCGCCAGGGCCCCGGCGACGCCGGGCCCCAGCTCCGCCTCGAGCGCCGGGAGCACCCGCGAGCGCACCCGGGAGCGGGTGAACGCCGGGTCGGCGTTGGTGGGGTCCTCCCAGGGCCGCAGGCCCAGCGCCGCGCAGGCCGCCCTCGTCGTCGTCCTCGGCAGGCCGAGCAGGGGGCGGCGCAGCGCTCCGCGCCGCGCGGGCATGCCCGCCAGCGACCGCGCCCCGGAGCCGCGCGCCAGGCCCAGGAGCACCTGCTCGGCCTGGTCGTCCAGGGTGTGGCCCAGGAGCACGGCCGCGGCGCCGAGGCTGCCGGCGGCCTCGTCGAGGGCGGCCAGGCGGGCGTCGCGGGCAGCGGCCTCCGGCCCCCCGCGACCCCCCGCCGCGTCCACCGCGACGACGACGACGGGGTCGAGGCCGAGCGAGGTGCAGGCGGCTCCCGCCGCGGCGGCCACCTGCGCCGACCCCGTCTGGAGGCCGTGGTCGACCACCACCGCCCCCGCCCGCCAGGGCGCGCGCCCCCTCCCACCGGGCGCGGCCAGCCAGCCGGCCGCCGCGGCCAGGGCCAGGGAGTCGGCGCCGCCGCTGCACGCCACCAGCACCAGGGCCCCGGCGGGCACGTCGGCGCAGGCCGAGCGGACGGCGGACCGCACCGCGGCGACCGCCGGGTCCGGTCCCGTCACGCCGCCGCCCAGCCGGCAGTCATCACGGGGCGTCAGCCGTGGACGCGGCGGACCCAGGCGGCCGGGTCGGCCACCTCCTCGGGGCGCGGCAGCGCCGCCGGGGAGCTCCAGACGGCGTTGAAGCCACCGGTGCCGACCTCGCCCACCACGCCCCGCACGAAGCGGGCGCCGTCGGCGTACTGCCGCAGCTTGGCCTCCAGGCCGAGCCCGTGCCGCAGGACGGCGTCGAGCAGGCCGCGGCTCGACCCGCGCCGGGCGCTGAAGCGCCGGCGGATGGTGGCCACGGTGGGCACGACGGCCGGGCCGACGTCGTCCATGACCACGTCGGCGTGGCCCTCCAGGAGGGCCATCACGGCGGTGACCTCGGCCAGGGAGCGGCGCTGCTCGGCGGTGGTGGCCAGGTCGAGCAGGCCGAGCCCGGAGCCGCGGGCGCCGTCCAGCGCGCCCCGCAGGCCCCGCAGGGCGCCGGCCACCCGGTCGGCCCCGCCGCCCGGTCCCCGCAGCACGTCGCCCGAGAGGGCGCGGGCGCGCTCGCGCAGGTGGTCCGCGAGCCAGGGCGCGGCCGCGAACTGCACCCGGTGGGTCTCCTCGTGCAGGCACACCCACCGCGCGAAGTCGTGCAGGTCCAGGCCGAGCTCCCGCTGCACCGCCAGCACGTTGGGAGCGACGACGAGCAGGTCCCCGGTCCCGGGCCCCTCCCCGAGGGCGTCGTACTGCCCCAGCACGCGGGAGCTGAGCAGCGCCAGCAGCGACCCGAGCTGCACCCCCGTGACGCGGCGGGCGACGCCGAGCCCGCGCAGCGACCCGCGGGACGCGCGGGCGCGGCGCTCGTCGAGGGCCTCGTCCACCACCGGCGAGAGCAGGCTGGCGAAGGAGGCCACGTTGGCGCGGGCCCAGGCCCCGCGCTCCACCACGCGAGCGGGCGGGCCTGCCGGGACGATCAGCTGGCTGACGCGGGCGACGTGCGGCGGGCTCTGCGCGGCGGCCTCGCGGACCACGTCCACCACGCGCCGCGCCTCCGCGGGGCTGACCAGCGGCCCCGGGCGCACGAGCCGGGTGGCGGTCCGCCCGGCGAGGTCCCAGTCGACGAGCCTGTCGTCGTGGCGGTCGTCGTGCTGGTCCGGGGCCGCCACCCCCTCACCGTAGGCGCTCGGCCGCCGACCGGCCGGTCCGCACGCGCTTCCCCGCCCGGTCCCTCACCCGGCGCGGCACCCGCAGCCCGTGAGGGCGGCCGCCACGGCGTCCAGCGCCTGCCGCGCCGGGGTGGTGGGACCGGTGCCGTCGGCGAGGACCGCGAAGGCCAGCTGGCGCCCGTCGGCGTCCACCACCGTGCCGACGAGGCTGCTCACCCCGGTGAGCGAGCCCGTCTTGGCCCGCACCACCCCGGCCGCAGGCGCGGAGCCCGGGTCGGCGAAGCGCTCGGCCAGCGTGCCGCTCAGGCCGCCCACGGGCATGGCCTCCAGCAGCGGGGCGAGCTCGGGCCGTCGCACCGCCTCGACGAGCACGGAGGTGAACGCGGCGGCGGGGACCCGGGACCCGGCGCCGAGGCCGCTGCCGTCCACGAGCACCGCACCGGTGGTGTCGACGCCCGCGGCGCGGGCCTGCTCCAGCACCGCCTGCGCCGAGGCGGCGAAGCCGGGCGGCCGCCCGGTCGCGGCCCCCACCAGCCGGGCCAGCGACTCCGCGACGGTGTTGTCGCTCTGGGCGAGCGCGTCCGCCACGACGTCGACCAGCGGCGCCGACCTGACCTCTCCCAGCACGGCGCTGCCGGCGGGCGCCGGGCCGCCCCGGACCACGGCGGCGGGGTCCGCGCGCACGCCCCGCTGGGCCAGCAGCCCGGCGAAGGTCCGCGCGACGTCCATCGCGGGGTCCAGCGAGCGGGGGGCGTAGTTGGCGGGGGTGGCGCGGCCCGCGTCCAGGGCCACCGACGTCAGCGGAGCGACGTACCCGGCGGCGACGTCGCCGCTGCCCCAGCTCGCGTCCAGCTGGGGCGAGCCGCCGGTCAGCGAGTCGTCCAGGACCACGCTGGCGCTGGTCGAGCCGCGGGCTCGCAGGGAGGCGGCCACCGCGTCGGCGAGGTCCGCCAGCCCCGCGCGGCCCACGGTGGCGCCGGGGTCCCCGCGGCCGGCGGTCAGCAGCTGGTCACCGCCCCCGACGAGCACCACCTGGCCCGGGGCGGCGCCGGCGACGACGCGCGTGGCCAGCGTCGCGTCGGGGCCCAGGACGTGCAGCGCGGCCGTGGCGGTGAGCAGCTTGGCCACCGACGCGGGGACCTGCGGCCGGTCGGCGCCGGAGTCGAGCAGCACCCGTCCCGTGGCCGCGTCGACGACGCTGGCCGTGGCGCTGCCGCGCAGGGCGGGCGCGGCCAGGAGCGGGCCCAGGGCCGCGGACAGGGCCGCCGGGTCGGGCGCCGGCGCGGACGGGTCGAGCGGGGCCAGCGCCACCGGGGCCGGGGGGCGCGCGGCCGCCGCCGGCGGCACCGGCGGGGCCGGCACCACCGGCGCGGGTGCGAGCGTCAGCACCCCCGGGGCCGCGCCCGCCGCGTCGGCCACCGCGTAGCCGCCGAGCAGGGCGGCCGTGACGGCGGCGACAGCGGCGGTGCGCAGGCCGCGCCGGCGGCCCGGGGGACGCGCCGGCTCCTCGGCCGGCGACCCGGTGGCGGGGGACGGCGCCTCGGCCGCTGGCTCCCTCGGCTCCGGCGCGATGGGCGCCTCGGGGCCCACAGCGGGGTCGTCCGGGGCGGGCCGGGGCGCGTCGTCGGCGTCCTGGACCGCCACCGGGGGCGTGCGCTCGGGTGGACCTGCCACGGGCTCCTCGTCTCGCTCCTGCTCCGTGCGGGACACTACGGCCCAGAGGGCCGCGTGGAGCGGCCGTTCCGCACGCGGCGCACGCCGTGTCCGGGAGGCGAAGGACAGACCTGGAGGTCGCCGTGGAGTTCGACGTCACGATCGAGATCCCGCGCGGGTCGCGGAACAAGTACGAGGTCGACCACACGACGGGCCGCATCAAGCTCGACCGGATGCTCTTCACGGCCACGCGCTACCCGGCCGACTACGGCTTCATCGAGGGCACGCTCGGGGAGGACGGCGACCCGCTGGACGCGCTCGTGCTGCTGGAGGAGCCGACGTTCCCCGGCTGCGTGGTCCGGTGCCGCGCCATCGGCATGTTCCACATGCGCGACGAGGCCGGGGGTGACGACAAGGTCATGTGCATCCCCGCCGGGGACCCGCGCATGGACCACCTCAAGGACCTCCAGGACATCGGCGAGTTCCACCGCCTGGAGATCCAGCACTTCTTCGAGACCTACAAGGACCTCGAGCCCGGCAAGTCCGTGGAGGGCGCGCACTGGGTGGGCCGGGCCGAGGCGGAGGCCGAGATCGACGCCTCCGTGCAGCGCCTGGCCGACCACGGCGGCCACATCACGTCGGGCTCGGACGCCGGGCAGCGCCCCGACGTCCGCTCGCAGGTCGGGCACGGCCCGGCCGCGGACGCGCCGCAGCAGGGCTGAGGCCGGCGGCCGGCCGACCCCCGGCGCCCGTGGCGGCGCTGGGGGTCAGACCCTCCCGGCCCAGGTCATCGAGCCCGCGTAGCGCGTGCCGGTGACCCGCACGTCGAGGCCGGTGCGGGGCGCCTCCACCATCTGCCCGCCGCCGGCGTAGATCGCCACGTGGTAGACGGTGGAGGGGTCGTCCGGGTCGGTGCCGTAGAAGATCAGGTCGCCCGGTCGCATGTCGTCGTAGGAGACCTTGCGCACGGCGACGTACTGCTGGGCGGCGGTGCGCGGCAGCGACACCCCCGCGGCGCGGTAGGCCGCCTGGGTCAGGCCCGAGCAGTCCCAGCTGTCGGGGCCGGTGCCTCCCCACTGGTAGGGGTCGCCGAGCTGGGTGCGCGACCAGGCGAGCGCGGCGGCCGCCTGCGAGGAGCTGGCCGTGGAGCTGCCGGACGGCACCGGGCCGGGTCCGCCGCCGGAGGAGCCCGAGGAGCCCGAGGAGCCGGACGAGCCGCTGCCGGACGAGGACCCGGCCGAGCCGCTGCTCGAGGAGCCGGACGACGACGAGCCTCCGGTGCCCGCGGCCGCCTGCCGGCGCGAGCGGTCGTTGCGGGCGGCGGCGTCGGCCGCGGCGGCCGCCTGCGCGGCGAGGCCGGCCTGGCGCTGCGCGGCCAGGGCGGTGCTGATGCCCTGCAGCTGGGCGAGCTGGGCCACCAGCTGGGCGCTCTGCTGCTGGGTGGTGGCGACCGCGGCGGTGGCGGCGTCGGCCATGGCGCTCGCCGCGTCGCGCGCGGTGGAGGCCGCGGCGGCGGCCTGCTGCTGCTGGGCCAGGGCCTGAGCCGACTGCTGCTGGAGCAGCGCGGAGACCGACTCGGCGGCGCGGAGCTGCTCGTAGGCGTGGTCGGCGCTCTGGGACACGGTGTCGAGCAGGGCCGCCCTGTCGAGCAGGTCCTGCGGCCCGTCAGCGGACATGAAGGCCGAGACGCGGTCCAGGCCGCCACCGCTGCGGTAGCTGCCGGCGGCCAGGCGACCGACCGCGGCGCGGGCCTGGTCGGCGCGCTGCTGGGCGTCGGACGCCGCGGCCGCGGCGCTCTGGGCGGCGGTGGTGCGGGTGGCCAGCTCCGCCTCGGCGGCGTCGTACGCCTCCGCGGCCACCGCGGCCTGCACCTGAGCGGTGCTCAGGGCGGCCTGCGCGGCGTCGAGCTGGGCCTGCACCTGGGCGACCTGGCTCGCGGTGCTCCCGACCGCGGCCCGTGCCGCGTCCACCTCGGCCTGGCTGGGGGTGCGGGGCGCGGCGGACGCGGGAGCGGTGGCCCCGGCGGGCTGCAGGCCCAGGGCCAGGCCCACGACCAGCAGGGCGCCAGCCGCGCGGGCGGCCCGCGTGCGGCGCCGGGGACTCCCCCCACCACCGCTGCGGAGGTCCTCGCGGGACGGGCGCGGGTGGTCAGGGCTGCTTCCGTGCACGCTGGAGCATCGGCGCCGCGAGGGGTCGTCTTGAGCCGTGACGCGCGGGCTCAGCCCGGTCGCAGGAGCTGCTCAGGTCCCGCCCAGGCGCTCGGGGCGGCCGGGGGTGGGCGGGTGGGCGTCAGCGGCCGGGAGCGTCCTCGGGGGTCTCCTCGGCGCCGGCGGGTGCCGGGAGGTCGTTGAAGCGACCGAGCAGGTCCGCGAGCAGCTGGACGTCGTCGTCGCTCCAGGAGGAGAGCCGCTCGAGGAAGTGGGCCCGGCGCAGCGCCTGCACCCGCCCCACCTGCTCGCGACCCGACGCGGTGAGGGTCACCACCTGGGCGCGGGCGTCCTCGGTGTCGCGGGAGCGCTCGATGAGGCCCAGCCGCTCGAGCGTGGCCAGCTGCCGCGAGACGGTGGGCTTGCCGATGCCCAGGTAGCTGGCCAGGTCGGTGGCGCGGGCGCCGTCCGTGGTCAGCACGCGCAGCAGCAGGCCGTACGCGCCGGGCTCCAGCTCGGGGTGGAGGTCGCGCGCCAGCTGGCCCGAGATCCCGCGGGCTCGGCGCAGCAGCACGGCGAGCTCACGCTCGAGGCGCTCAGCAGCTCCAGGGCTCACCATGCCCCGATCATCTCAGGACCGCTCCGGTCCGCCAGGGCCTGGCCCTCACCCGGGTGGCGAGGTTAGCCTTGCCTTCATGGACGTCCCCGCCTACCGGACCTTCGCGGTGGAGGTCAGCCGCGTGCGGCGGCTGTGCCCGAGCTTCGTGCGCATCACCTTCAGCGGGGACGACCTCGTGGGCTTCGGAGCGTCGGGGGCCGACCAGCGCATCAAGGTCGTGCTGCCGGCCCCCGGCACGTCCGCCGCGCAGCTGGTGACGACGTGCAGCGGCTGGGGCGAGGACTGGTACCCGCGGTGGCTCCAGGCGCCGGAGGCGTCGCGTCCGCTGCTGCGCACCTACACGGTGCGCGCCGCGCGCCCCTCGCGCGGGGAGGTCGACGTCGACTTCGTGCTCCACGGGACGGGCGCAGCGGTCACGAGCCCCCTGGCCGGGCCGGGCTGCAGCGGTCCGGCGTCGCGCTGGGCGGCCACCGCGCGCGTCGGCGACCGGCTCGTGGTGGTCGGCCCCGACCGACCCGGTCAGGGGCGCGCGTGGGGCCGCGAGTGGGCGCCTCCACCCGGCGGTCGCCTGCTGCTCGTGGGCGACGAGACCGCGGTGCCCGCCGCCTGCGCGGTGCTGGAGGCGCTGGAGCCCGAGGCGGCGCACCGCACCGTCGCGCTGCTGGAGGTGCCCTGCCCCGAGGACGCCCTGCAGCCCGTCGCCTCCGGCGGCGCCCAGGTGCGCTGGCTGCCACGGCTCGGCCCGCACGGCGACGCGCCCCACGGCTCCCTGCTCGTGGAGGCGGTGGCCTCGCTGCTCGCTGGCCAGCGGGAGCTCGCGCCGGCCCCGGGCGAGGCGCACGAGGACGACGCCGACCTCGACCTGCTGTGGGACGTGCCCGAGGCGGTGAGCAGCGGCGACCTGTACGCGTGGGTGGCCGGCGAGGCCGGGGTGGTGCGCGACGTGCGGCGGCTGGTCAGGGCCGCTGGCCTGCCGAAGGCCTCGCTGGCCGCCATGGGCTACTGGCGGGCGGGGCGCACCGAGGCGGCCTGAGCCGCTCGACGCTCACCACATGACGGGCTCGGCCGCGGGGCCGGACTCCTCCAGCGGCGCGCCAGGCGTCCCGAACGGCTGCCCGGCGTAGCTGGTGGTCCGCCAGCCCTGCTGCGGGCCGCCCTCGACCACCACGACCCCGGTGTTGAGGAGCGGGTTGGACGCGGCGAAGGCAGCCCCCACACCGGCGCGGGCGGCCACCCACGCCCGGATCGCCCCGCCGTGGCTGACCACCACGGCGGCGCCGTCGGGGGCCACGGACGCGGCCGCCGCACCGATCCCGGCGTCCAGGCGCGCCAGCACCTCGTGGCCGGTGGGTCCGCCGGGCACGTGGGCGCCGGGGTCGCCGTCGGCCCACGCGAAGGCCACGCGCAGGTACTCGCGCACCGAGGGCTCGTCGGTGCGCCCCTCCAGGTCACCGGCATCCAGCTCGCGCAGTCCGTCGTGGACCTGCACGGCCAGCCCGCGGTCGTGGGCCAGCGGCGTCGCGGTGAGCTGGGCGCGGGCGGCGCTGGAGGCCCACAGGGCGTCGACGCGCTCGGGGCGCAGGGTGTCGACCAGGGCGCGGGCCTGCTCCTCGCCCAGCGGCGTCAGCCCGGGCCCGGGCGTCTTGGTGTCGAGCTTGTGGACCAGGTTGGACGGCGTCTGCCCGTGGCGGACGAGGATCAGCCTCACGCGCCGACCCTCCCACGGTCCCCCGCGGCGGCGCGCACCCGGCCCTCGTGGTCCGCCCGGGCGGCCAGCACCTCGGGAACGGCGTCCTCCAGGACCTCCACGAGCGCTCGGAGCCGCTCCGCGACCCGCCGACCCAACGGCGTCAACGTGTACTCCACGTGCGGCGGGATGCTGGTGACCACCTCGCGCACCACCAGGCCGTCGCGCTCGAGGGCCTGCAGGGTCTGCGCCAGCATCTTCTCGCTGACGCCGTCCACGCGGCGGCGCAGCGCCCCGAAGCGCGCGGTGCCCTCGTCCAGGGCGAGCACGGCCAGGGTGCCCCACCGGCCCGTGACGTCCGCCAGGAGCGACCGCGAGGGGCAGGCCCGGGCGAAGACGTCGACGACGAGGGCCTGGTCGAGGGCCTGGTCGTCGTCCTGCTCGCCACCCTGGGGGGTTCCGTCCACCGCCCGAGCGTACCGCGCGGTCGGTTCGCTTGCACTTACTGCTGGTTAGTGCTGCATGATGGGTGCGTACTGATCCGCCCCACCCAGGAGGACGCTGTGCCCACCTACGCCGTCACCGGAGCCACCGGTCCGTTCGGACGCCACGCCGTGGAGGAGCTGCTGCGCCGCGGCACCGCCCCCACCGACGTCGTCGCCCTGGTCCGCGACACGGCGAAGGCCGCCGACCTCGCGAGCCGCGGCGTGGTGGTCCGCCCCTTCGACTACGACCGGCCCGAGACCCTCGCCCCGGCCCTGGCGGGCGTCGACGCGCTGCTCTTCGTCTCCGGCAGCGCCGTCGGGCAGCGCGAGCGCCAGCACGGCGCCGTCGTCGAGGCCGCGAGAGCGGCCGGCGTGGGCCGGATCGCCTACACCTCCGTGCTGCGCGCCGACACCACCGACCTGCCGGTGGCCCCCGAGCACGTGGCCACCGAGCGCCTGCTCGCGGCCTCGGGGATCCCGACGACGCTGCTGCGCAACGGCTGGTACACCGAGAACTACCTCGGCCTGCTGGGCCAGGCCGAGGCCACGGGCTCGATCAGCAGCGCCACCCGCGGCGCGGCGGTTAGCCCCGCCACCCGCGCCGACCTCGCCGCCGCAGCGGTGTCGGCCCTGCTGGACGAGCGCACCGCCGGGCGCACCGTCGAGCTCGGTGGGCCGTCCTTCACCATGGACGAGCTGGCCGCCGCGTTCTCGCGCGCCCTGGGCCGGGAGGTGGCGCACCGCGAGGTCTCCCCCGAGGAGCTGGCGACCGGCCTGCGCGCGGCGGGCCTGGACGAGGGGACGGCCGGCTTCCTCGTGGCCGTCGACGTCGCCACCGCCGGCGGTGCGCTCGAGGTCGGCACCGCCGACCTCGAGGAGCTGCTGGGCCGCCCGGCCACCTCGCTGGACGACGCCCTGCGCGCCGCCCGCGCCTGACCGCGCCTGACCGCGCCGGGTGTCAGGCGCCCGTGGCCCGCAGGTAGGTCACGGCGGCCAGCACCCGGCGGTGGTCGGCGGTCGAGGGCGGGAGCCCGAGCTTGGCGAAGATGCTCGCCACGTGCTTCTCCACCGCCCCCTCGGACACCACGAGGGCGTCGCGGATGGCGGCGTTGGAGCGCCCCTCGGCCACCAGCGCCAGCACCTCCCGCTCGCGCGGGGTGAGCGAGGCCAGGGGGTCGCCGGTGCGCCGCCGCGTCAGCAGCTGCGCCACCACTTCTGGGTCGAGGGCGGTCCCACCTGCGGCGACGGCGTCGAGCGCACCGGTCAGGGCGTCGAGGTCGGCCACGCGGTCCTTGAGGAGGTAGGCCACACCCCCGCGCCCGTCGCCGAGGAGGTCGGCGGCGTAGGAGGCCTCCACGTACTGCGAGAGCACCACCACCGCCAGGCCCGGGTGGCGCCGCCGGGCCTCGACGGCGGCGCGCAGACCGTCGTCGGTGTGGCCGGGCGGCATCCTCACGTCGACGACGGCGACGTCGGGTCCGTGCTGGGCGACGGCGTCCAGCAGCGACGGCGCGTCACCGACGGCGGCGACCACCTCGTGCCCCGCCTCGGCGAGCAACCGCACGAGCCCCTCGCGCAGCAGCACCGAGTCCTCCGCGACGACCACCCTCACGCCGCCGATGCTCCCAGACCCCCCGGACACCCCTGCGTGATCATGGGCGTTGTGCACACTCAGCTGCGCACAACGCCCATGATCACGGGTGGTGGGGTCAGGGGAGCGGGAGGCGGGCCTCCACCACGGTCGGGCCGCCGGCGGGGCTCGCCACGGTCAGCGCGCCGTCGACCGCCTGCGCACGGGCCGCCAGGCCGCGCAGCCCGGTCCCGGCGGCGCTGGCCGGGTCCGCGCCACCGACGCCGTCGTCCTCCACCCGCACCACCAGCCAGCGCCCCTCCGGCGCAGCGCTGACGGCCAGGTCGACCACGGCGGCGCGGGCGCCGCTGTGCTTGGCGGCGTTGGTCAGCGCCTCGGCCACCACGAAGTAGGCGGCGCGCTCCACCCCGCTGGGCACCGGCCCCAGTGCCGCGGCCCGCACCGTGGTGGGGACGGCGCTGCGCGCGGCGAGCGACTCGACGGCGGCCACGAGGCCGCGGTCGGCCAGCACCGGCGGGGCGATGCCGCGGGAGAGGGCCCGCAGCTCGGCCAGGGCCTCCTGGGCCTGCAGGCGGGCCTGTCCGAGCGCGGTCGCGGCGGCCTCGGCGTCACCGGCGGCCAGGCGGCGCTGGGTGGCGGCGAGGTCCATCTCCAGGCGCACCAGGCGCTGCTGGGGACCGTCGTGCAGGTCGCGCTCCAGGGAGCGCAGGGCGGCGGCCTCCGCGTCGGAGGCGGCGGCGCGGCTGGCGGTCAGCACCTCGACGCGCTGGGCCAGGGCCCGCACCGAGGAGTTGCCGATCGTGCCGCGGGCGAAGGCCGCGTGGGCGAAGGCCAGGCCGCGGGCCACCGGCACGAGCGTCACCAGCAGGGCGGCGCCGACGAGCACCTGCCAGACCACGGGCAGGGAGTCGATCCCGGCGACCGAGACGGTGCCCGGAGCCGCCGCGGCCTGGGCGCGGTCGCCCCAGGCCCACCAGCTGACGCCCGCCAGGCCCGTGGCCAGCCACGCGACGGTGATGGACCAGGTGACGGTGGCCAGGGCGATGGCGATGGAGCCGTGGAGCAGGTCGAGCCAGAGCTGGCCGTCGCGCAGCCAGTCCCACCAGCGCCACCAGGGTCCGGTGCGGGTGGGGGCGGGCGGGGTCAGCGGCGAGCCGGCCCGTGCGGGGGCGGGGATCCGCTCCCCCGTCCACGCCAGCCGGAACCTCTCGACGTGCGCGAAGCCGCGAGCGCACGCCAGCAGGGCGAGCAGCGCCACGAGTGCCAGGGGGACCAGCACCACGCTGCTCGCCAGGCTGGTCACGAGGCTGGCCAGCGACCACAGCACCACCGTCGAGACGAGCGCGACGGGCATGCCGGTGAGCAGGTAGAGGAGGTCTCCGGGGCTCCGGCGCAGCCACCCGAGGACCACGGACGAGGCGGGGCGGGACGCGGCGGGCGGGGCGGCGGGAGCCGTCGCCGCCCGCGGCGCCGTGGTGGTGTTCGTCATGGGGAAGAGCCTGGTCGGACAGCGCATCGCCGACCATGGTGCGGCCCGGTGTCTGCGGGGTGGGGGTGGCCCCACCCCGCAGCACCCGGTCAGCCCCCCTGGCGGTGCGCCGCCCCAGGGCCCTGCCGGCGCACCCGTCAGCGCAGGGCGAACCGCTGCAGGTCCCCGGCGTACGCCTTGGCCGGCGGCCGCGCGTACTCCCCGCGCCGGCTCGTGGACAGGCCCGCGAGCACCAGCCCCTGGGCCAGGCCGACCGCCGCGGCGACGCCGTCGACCACGGGCACGCCCAGCTCGGCCGCCAGGGACGCCGCGAGGTCGGTCATGCCGGCGCAGCCGAGCACGAGCACGTCGCTGCCGTCGTCGTCGAGGGCCTTCGCGCAGGCGGCGGCGGTGGTGGCCCGGGCCAGCGGGTCGGTCTCGAGCTCGAGCACCGGGATCTCGCAGGCGTGCACCCCCGCGCAGTGCTCGCCGAAGCCGTAGCGGACGGCCAGCTCGCGGGCCCGGGCGGTGGTCCGGCCCAGCGTGGTCACCACGCTGAAGGATCGGCCCACGAGCACCGCGGCGTGCATGGCGGCCTCGGCGACGCCGACCACCGGGCCGCGGGCCACCTCGCGGCAGGCGTCCAGGCCGGGGTCTCCGAAGCAGGCGACGACGTGCGCGTCGGCCCCGGTGGCGCTGCCCTCGAGCACCGCCTCGAGCAGGCCGGGCACGGCGAGCGCCTCGTCGTAGTGGCTCTCGATGCTCGCCGGGCCGGAGCGGGAGGTGACGGCGCGCACGGTGGTGCCCGGGCCTGCTGCGGCCCGGGCACCTTCCGCGACGAGCGCCGTCATGGACCCCGTGGTGTTGGGGTTGACGACGTCGATGATCACCGGACGTCGACCACCGCGGGCGCCGTGGCGCGGTCGTCGTGGGTGGTGCCGTCGGTCATGCCGGGCTCGGTCTCGGCGACCGCGATGGCGGCCAGGGTCGGTGACCCGGGGCGCAGCGCGAGCGCGCGGTAGACCACCAGGCCGAGGCCGCAGCCGACGAACCACGCCCAGTCGCTGATCCACAGCGCCTCGCCCAGCAGGCGGGGCAGCAGCACCGAGGCGATGGCCACGCCGCCGGCGACGCAGGTGGCCACCAGGGCGTCGGGGTTGTAGCCCTTGCGGTACCAGTACCCGCCGCGCTCGTCCATGGAGTACATGGCGTCGACGGCGATGCGCTGCTTGCGCACGAGGAAGTAGTCGGCGATGAGCACCCCGAACAGCGGGCCGATGAGCGCGCCGAGGATGCCGAGCGTGTAGTGGATGGCGGTGTCGTTGGCGTACCAGTTCCACGGCGTGAGGACCACGGACCCGACCGCGGCGATCATGCCGCCGGCGCGCCAGGAGATCTTCTGCGGGTTGACGTTGGAGAAGTCGAAGGCCGGTGCGATGAAGTTGGCGACGATGTTGATGCCGATGGTGGCGGTGGTGAACGTGACCGCCCCGAGCACCACGGCGAAGGTGGAGTCGATCTGCGCCACGGTCTCGACAGGGTCGGTGATGAGGCGGCCGTAGACCGGCAGCGTCGCCGCGGCGGTGAGCACCGTCAGCAGCGAGAACAGGACGAAGTTCACCGGCAGCCCGAGGAAGTTGCCCTTCTTCACGGCGCTGAAGCTGCGGGCGTAGCGGGAGAAGTCGCCGAAGTTGAGCATCGGGCCGGAGAAGTAGGCGACCACGAGCGCGGTGGCCGACAGCATCGTGCCGAGCTGCTGCAGCGGCGTCAGCGCCTTCTCCGACAGGGTGAGCGAGACGTTGAAGTCGGCCTTGACCAGCAGGTACCCGCACAGGACGAACATCACGACGTAGACCGCCGGTCCGCAGAAGTCGATGAACCTGCGGATCGACTCCATGCCGCGCCAGAACACCGCCGCCTGCACCGCCCACAGGAAGGCGTAGGTGGCGTAGCCGAGCACGCTCAGCCCGAGGAAGCCGTGCTGCGAGGCGTCGGCGTAGGGCGCCAGTCCCGGCCACAGCCGGATGAGGACGACGTCGAGCGCCGCCGAGGCGAGGTAGGTCTGGATGCCGTACCAGGCCACGGCGATGGCGCCGCGGATGATCGCGGGGAGGTTGGCGCCCTTGACGCCGAACACCGCGCGGTTGACGACGGCGTAGGGCACGCCCGTCACCTGGCTCGGCTTGGCCACGAGGTTGCACAGGAAGTAGACGATGGTGATGCCGGCGATGAGCGCGACGAACACCTGCCAGCTGGCCAGGCCCAGGGCGAACAGGCTCCCCGCGGTGACGTACCCGCCGACGCTGTGCACGTCGGACATCCAGAACGCGAAGAGGTTGTACGAGCCCCACTTCTGCTCGCGCAGCGGGGCGAGGTCGGCGTTGGTCAGGCGCGGGTCGTAACCGGGCTTGATGAGCGCGTCCCCGGCGGCGCCGTGCGCCGCGACGGGCGCCGGGGCGGTGGGACCGTCGACGACGACACCGGCGGACGGCGGTGAGCTGCTGGCGCCGGAACGGCGCGTGGTGGTCTCGGGCACGGGGTCCTCCTCGGGGCGGGTGCTGCTGCTCTGCGAGGACGCTAGGAAGCCCGTGTTGCCGTGGAGTTGCCCTCGTCGTATATCTCCGGGCCCCCTCCCCGCGACGAGCGGGGCCGTCAGCCGGGGACGTCGCCGAGGGGGACGTCGGCCACGACCTCCTCGAGGCGGTGCTGGTGCTCCCGCGCCACCGCCACGAGCGCGTCGGGGTCGCGCCGCGCGAACGCCTCGAGCATCAGCGCGTGCTCGGCGTGCAACCGCTCGCGCGACTCCCACGTGGACCAGCGCATGGGCTGCACCGCCTCGGTGAGGTTCCACGCCTGCTCCACCATGCCCAGCAGCCTCGGCATGGCGGCTGGCGCCATCAGCGCCACGTGGAACGCGCGGCTGCGCTCGTGGTAGCTGCGCAGGTCCCCGGCGGAGAGGCACTCGCGCAGCGCGGCGAGGGCCTGACGGGCCGCCTCGACGTCGTCGTCACCGGCCCGGGGGGCCGCAGCGCGCAGCGCCGCCTCCTCGAGCGCCCCGCGCACCACGTACAGCTCGGCCAGCTCCCCTCCGGACAGGCGGGCGACCGCGTACCCGGCGTGGGCGCGGTGGACGACGAGCCCCTCCCCCACGAGCACCTGCAGCGCCTCGCGCACCGGGATGGGGCTGACGCCGAAGGCCTCCGCCACCTCGCGCAGCGGGATCGCGCAGCCCGGTGGCGCGTCCCCGGACAGCACCGCGCGGCGCAGCTCGGCGAGCACGCCGCGAGCGGGGTGGTCGCCGGCCGGCGCGCGCAGGCGTGCGACGAGGGGCGAGGGGTGCCGCACCGGCGCAGGCTAGGTCCCCCGCGGCCGGCACGGGGGACTGCGGAGCCGATCCGCCGGCCGGTGCGGGCCGGTGCCGGCCGGGAAGGACCGGGGAGAGCTGGTGGAGCCGCCTGAGAGAATCGAACTCTCGACCTATTCATTACGAGTGAATCGCTCTGCCGACTGAGCTAAGGCGGCGCGCACAGCGGCGAGCGCCGCGCGACGGCCCCCACCATACCCGGCGCGCCAGCCCGGACACGCCGGACCGCTCAAGCCCGTGCCCCGGCGCGCCGTAGACCAGGCATGCACGACGAGACCACCCCCTCCGCCACCCGGCTGCGCGGCGGCGCACCCACCGGTCCGCGCTCCGCGGGCCTGGCCGTGGTGCTGCCCCCGCCGGCCGCCACAGTGGTGGACCTCGACGCCCGGCGCGCCCGCAGCACGGTGGTCGACCTCTCCGCGGTCGAGCGCGGTCCGCGGTCGGCCCGCCCGCAGGACGCCCTGGTCGACGCGGCCTCCGGCCCGGCGCTGGCCCTGGCCGGCGCGGACGAGTCCACCCTGAGCATCCAGGACCGCATCCGGCTGCGGGCGCTGGAGGTCACCCGTCCCTGAGGCGGCTCAGCTGCAGGTGGCGTCCTTGCCCGGCAGCACCCCGCTGAGCAGGTAGCCGTCGACGGCGCCGTCGACGCACGCCGAGCCCCGCCGGTAGGCGGTGTGTCCCTCGCCCCTCCAGGTCAGGAGGCGCCCCGACGACAGCTGCGCGGCCAGCGACTGCGCCCACACGTACGGCGTGGCGGGGTCGTCGGTGGTGCCGACCACGAGCACCGGCGGTGCACCGGCCGCCGTCACCGGCCCGGGGGTGCGCGTCGGCGGGACCGGCCACACCCCGCACTGCACGGCGCCGTAGCTGAGCGAGCGGCCGAACGTGGGCGACCGCTGCTCGAGCTGGGACGCCTCCGCCGCCATGGCCTGTGGGCTGGCGTCGACGGGGCGGTCCAGGCAGCTGATCGCGGTGAACGCCTGGAGGATGTTGGAGCTGTAGGTGCCGTCGGGCTGCCGGCCGGCGTACGCGTCGGCCAGCTGCAGCAGGCGGGAGCCGTCGCCGGCGCGGGCCTGGGTGACCGCGCTGTCGAGCAGGGGCCAGGTGCCCGAGTCGTACAGCGTGGCGATGATCCCCTGGAAGGCCAGCGGAGCCGTCAGCGGGCGGTTCGGGTCCGACGTGCCCAGGGGCCGCTGCCGGGCCCGGTCCAGCACGTCCCGGACCTGCTGGACGACGGCGTCCGCGGTGTCCCCCAGCGAGCACCCGGAGCGCTGCGGGCAGGCCTGGGCGTACGCCCGCAGCGACTGCTCCAGCCCCTCGGCCTGCACGAGGTCGACGTCGCTGGCGCTGGAGGACGGGTCGAGCGCGCCGTCGAGCACCACCCGCCCGACGCGCTGCGGGAAGCGCCCGGCGTACTCGGCCCCGAGCAGCGTGCCGTAGCTCTTGCCGAGGTAGTCGAGGCGGTCCGCCCCGACCGCGGCGCGCAGCACGTCCAGGTCGCGCACGGCGTCGACCGTGCCGAGGTGGCCGAGCAGCAGGCCGGCGTCCACCTGGCAGCCCTGCGCGAACGACTGGGCCTCGCGGGTCTGCTCGGCCAGGCCAGCCTGCGTGGTCGGGTCGGCGGGGTCGGAGCGGTAGGCGTCGAAGTCGGCGTCGGACAGGCACTGGACGGGCTCGGAGGAGCCCGTGCCGCGCGGGTCGAACGCGACGACGTCGTAGTGCTCCTCGACGGCGTCGCTGACCACGGCCTGCACCCCGCCGCGCAGCCAGGCGACCCCGGAGGCCCCCGGCCCGCCCGGGTTGACCAGCAGCGAACCGGTCTTCTCGCCGGGGTCGGTGGCCGGGTGGCGCGCCAGCGCCAGCGCCAGCTGGTCCCGGTCCGGCTGGGACCAGTCGACCGGCACCTGCACGGTGGTGCACTGCAGCCCCCCGCCGCAGTCGGTCCAGGTGGGGCGCTGCTGGTAGTAGCGGGCGTACGCGGGATCCGTGGCCTGCTCCCCCGGCACCGCGGTGGCCGAGGAGGTCGGCGGCAGGGTCGTGGGGGAGCCGCCGGACGGTGCCGGGGGCCCGCTGCACGCTCCGAGCACCAGCGCGAGGACGACGGCCGGCACCGCGACGAGGCCGGTCGGTGCGGCACCGAGGCCCAGCGGGCGACGACGACGGGGAAGCGCGTCGCTCACGGGCGGAGGGCGAGGGCCATGGCCTCGACGGCGAGGAGCGGGCTGACGCTCGCGGCGATGCGCCGCCGCGCCGTGGAGACGGCGTCGAGCCGGGCCAGGGTCTGCTCGGGCGTGCCGCGGCGGGCCAGGGCGCCCACCTCGCGCGAGAGCTCGGCGTTGACGAGGTCCACGCCGGCGCCCAGCTGCACCACGAGCACGTCGCGGTACAGGGACGCGAGGTCGACCAGCGCCCGGTCGAGCACGTCGCGGCGGGCGCGGGTGGCCCGCTTCTTCTGGTCGTCCTCGAGGGACTTGACCTGGGAGCGCAGCGCCGGCGGCAGCGACCCGGCGGCCTCGGCCCCCAGCGCCCGCAGCAGCTCGGCGCGCTCCGCCGCGTCGCGCTCCGCGGTGGCCGCGGCGGCCTCCTCCGAGGCGACGTCCACCAGCTCCCCTGCCCGCACCACGGCCTCCCCCACGCCCGTCACCTCGAACGCCAGCTGCAGCACCTGGCGGCGGCGCAGCCTGGCCCCCTCGTCGCGCGCCAGGCGGCGGGCCAGCCCCACGTGGCTCTGCGCCGCACGCGCGGCGTAGGCCGCCATCGTCGGGTCGATCCCGTCGCGCCGCACCAGCAGCGCGGCGACGTCGTCCGGGGAGGGCACGCGCAGCCGCACCGGGCGGCAGCGCGACTGGATGGTGGTCACCATGTCCTCGGGGCTGGGGGCGCACAGGAGCCACACGGTGCGCGGCGGCGGCTCCTCGATCGACTTGAGCAGGGTGTTGGCGCTGTGCTCGGTGAACCTGTCGGCGTCCTCCACGAGCACCACCCTCCAGCGCCCGGCCGAGGGCGCGCGGGCGGCGCGCTGCACCAGGGCCCGCACGTCGTCGACGCCGATGCTGAGCTTCTCGGTGGCCACCACCTGCACGTCGGCGTGGGTGCCGGCCAGCACGGTGCGGCAGGCGTGGCAGGTGCCGCACCCGCGCTCGCCGAGCGCCTCGCGCTCGCACTGCAGCGCCGCCGCGAAGGCCCGCGCGGCGGTGGACCGGCCCGAGCCGGGCGGCCCCGTGAACAGCCACGCGTGCGTCATGGCCGACGGCGCGGTGACGGCCCCGCGCAGCTGCGCGACCACGTCGGGCTGGCCCGCCACGTCCTCCCAGACGCTCACCGGCCGGCGTCCCAGGCGTCGTCGGGGTCGGGCTCGGCCGTCGCGACCGCGGCCGGCGGTGCGGGAGCGGGCGCCGCGGCCGGGGAGGTCTGCGCCGACGCGGACCCCGCCCCGCGGGTGCTGGGGGTCTCGGTGGGCGCGGTCTGCGGCCGGGCGCGCCGGTCGAGGTGGGGCGGGGGCGGGAGCAGCGGCTCGAGGCGCTCGCGCACGCGCGCGGCCACCGCGTCGGCGGTCTGGTCGGCGTCGACGACCACGAAGCGGGCGCGGTTGCGGCGCGCCAGCTGGCGGAACCGCTCGCGCACGGCGGCGTGGAAGCCCTCCGGCTCCCGCTCCAGCCGGTCCAGCTGCTCGCCGAGGCGGGCTCGCGCCGCCGCGGGGGCGAGGTCGAGCAGGACGGTGGCGTCCGGCAGGAGGTCCTCGGTGCCCCACAGCGACAGGGAGGCGACCTCGTCGCCCTCCAGCGCCCGCCCGGCCCCCTGGTAGGCGATGGAGGAGTCGAGGTAGCGGTCGGTGACCACCACGGCGCCACGGGCGAGGGCTGGCCGGACCACCTCGGCCACGTGGTGGGCGCGGTCCGCGGCGTAGAGCAGCGCCTCGGCCCGGGGCGAGACGTGGCCCCCGTGGAGCAGCAGCTGGCGGATGCCGAGGCCCAGCTCGGTGGCCCCGGGCTCGTGGGTGAGCACCACCTCGTGCCCGCGCTCGCGCAGCCAGGCGGCCAGCAGCCGGGCCTGGGTGCTCTTGCCGGACCCGTCCCCGCCCTCCAGGGAGATGAAGAAGCCGGGACCGCGCCGCCGCCTCTCCGGCCTGGCGGTGGAGCGCAGCCGCCAGGCGCGGACGAGGTCCTCGCGGAGCGGACCGGCGTGGCCGTCGTCGAGGGTGCGGTAGGCCGCCAGCCCGATGCCCGTGGCCAGCACGGCCGCCACGAGCAGCGTGAGCGCCGCGCCGTTGTACGTCAGCCCTGCCGTGCGGGTGAACTGGAGGCGGTGGGTGCCGAAGACGGCGGCCAGCGCGGGGGCGAGCGCCAGGACGCCCACGAGCACGATGCGCGCCGAGGACTGCACGAACGCGAAGGTGCGCCCGCGCACCTCGTCGGCCACCTCCAGGCCCAGCAGCGTGTAGCCGGTGACCCAGGCGATGCCGCCGCACGCGCCGACCGCCACCGAGAGCGCCGCGACGATGACGATGTTCGGCACGAGCGCCAGCGGGAAGAGCGCCACCCCGGCGGCGACGAGGCTGAGGGCGAAGAGCCGCCACCGCGGCAGCGCCGCCAGCACCCGCGGGCCGCTCCACATGCCCAGCGCCAGACCGGTGAAGACGGCGGCGAAGAGCACCCCGTAGCCGGGGTCCCCCGCACCGAGGTCGGCCACGAACGTGCGGGCCACGCCGATGACGAAGCCGCCCGCCGCGAACGCCCCCAGCATGCCGACCACCAGGCCGCGCACCAGCGGCGTCGACCAGACGTAGCGCCAGCCCTCGACGATGCTGCGCCCGACGCCCTCCGCCGCGGGGGCGGCGCCGTCCTGGCCGGTGCGCCGCGGGGGCAGCGCCAGCCGCGCCACCACGAGGGCGGCGACGAGGTAGCTGGCCGCGTTGAGGTAGAGCGAGACCGACACCCCGTCGAGGGCCGCCGGCAGCACGGGGTTGAACAGGGCCAGCCCGCTGAAGAGGAGGGCCGCCACCGGGGCGGTGCCGTACGTGACCGCCAGCGTCAGCTGGTTGGCGGCCTCGAGGGACTCCCGCGGCACGATGTTGGGGACCGTCGCGTCCTTGGCGGGGGTCCAGAAGAGCCCCACCACCTCGATGAGCACGGTCGCGACCAGCAGCCACCACAGCGTGCCGACCAGGGGGATGCTCGCGAACAGCAGCCCGCGGAGGACGTCGCCGACGACCATGGTGGTCTTGCGGTCCCACCGGTCGGCCACGACGCCGGCCAGCGGCCCGAAGAGCACGGCCGGGGCCAGGCGCAGCACGAGGACGCCGGCCACGGCCAGGTTGGCGGCGGCGTAGGGGTCGCTCGCGCCGGCCGACAGGCCCACGGCGAGGGCGGTCGTGGCCAGCAGCCCCAGCCAGTCCCCCAGGCTCGACAGGCCCAGGCACCACCACAGCTGCCGGAACGACCGGATGCGCAGCACCGCGCGGACGCCGTGGTCCTCCGGGGGCGTCCCGTCCGCCGCGGCGGTGCCGCCCGGCACCGCAGCGCTCGTCACCGGGTCAATGTAACCGCGCCCCCTGACCGCGGGCCCCTCGTCCGCGCAGCCGTGCGAGACCCGGCAGGACCCGCGCGGACCGCCCCCGAGGGGGCTCAGGCGGCGAGGGGGTAGACGGCCACGGGGGTGCTGGTCGGCGCGCTGCTGCCACCGGCGGGCTCCAGCGTCACCGCGACGGCGGTGGCACCGTCCGCGGCGCCGTGCAGCACCTCCGGCGAGCCCGCCCCGCCGCCGGGCAGCAGCCCCGCCGAGCGCGGCGCCTGCTGACCGGTGACCCACCACAGCTGCCAGGTGCGCCCGGAGGGGGCCTGCCCGACGCCCGTGGGCACGAGGACGGCCTCGCCGAGGGAGGCGGACGCGACCACGCGGGTGGCCCCCCAACCGTCACCGCCGTCCTGGGCCGCCACGGTCACGGCGTCCGGGGCGGCGGCGATCTGCGCCACGGCGTACGCCGTGCGCTGGGCGCTCTCGGCGTCGGCGCGCCAGCGCAGGGCCGTCACGCCGCCGACGGCCGCGGCGGCCACGAGGACCGCGGCGGCCGCGGCGGCGACCGCGGGCGCCCAGCGACCGGTCCGGGGACGGCGCCGGGCGCGTCGCAGCGCCAGCTCGTCACCCCCCGCGGTCGGTGCGACGGGCGCGAGCGGCGCAGGGTCAGAGGTCGGACGGGCGGGCGCGGCGGGCGCGGCGGGTGGGAGCTGCTCGACGTCGGCGACCGCCGCCAGCACGCGGTCGCGCAGGGCAGCGGACGGCTCCACGGGCGCGGTCAGGTCGGACAGCACCTCGCGCAGCTCGGCGAGCTCGGCCCGGCAGGCCGCGCACCCGGCGAGGTGCTCCTCGGCCCGGCGCGCCTCGTCGGCGGTGAGGGCGTCCACGGCGTAGGCGGCGGTGAGGTCGTGCTCGTTCACGTCGTCGTCCTCCTCACCGCTGCCTCCGAGGCGCCGGCCGCAGCGCGCGCCGCTGCACCGCCGCCACCACCGCCACCACCGACACCGCCACCGGGGTCGGTCTCCTGGCGGGCCATCTCGGTGCGCAGCCTCGCCAGCCCGTCGCGCAGGCGGGTCTTCACGGTGGGCACGGGAACGCCCAGGCGCTGGGAGATCTCGGTGGACGTCCGCCCGCCCCAGTACGCCTGCACCACGGCCTCGCGCTGCAGCTCGGTGAGCCCGGCGAGCGCAGCGCGCACGCGGGTCTCGTCCTCGCGCTGCAGCACCTGCTCGGACACCTCGTCGTAGGCGGTGCGGTTCTCCCCGGCGGCCACGCGGTCCTCGCGGTCCTCGCGGGAGCGCACGGAGCGCACCCTGTCGACGGCGCGGCGGTGGGCGATGGTGGCCGCCCACGCGCCCGCCGACCCCGCGGCGGGGTCGAAGCGGGCGGCCTGGCGCCACAGCTCGACCATGACCTCCTGCGCCACCTCCTCCGCCAGGGAGGGGTTGCGCAGCACGGCCCGGGTCACGCCGAGCACCTTGGGCGCCAGCGCCTCGTAGACCTCGGCGAACGCGTCGCGGTCGCCTCCGGCCACGCGGGCCATCGCCGCCGCCAGGGCGTCGCCGCCGCGTCCTGCGCCAGGCTCGACACCTGCCCCCCCTTCCTGGCTCACGGGTCCTCCTCCGTGCTCCTGGCAGCAGTTCGGTGCTGCGAGCCCCTCGGATGGGGGCCGAACGGGTGGTGCTCACCGAGCGCGCGTCGCGCTGCGGGGGTCACGTCCGCGACCTCGCGGGCGCGGGGGTCAGCGCTTGCTCGCCGCGGAGCGCGACGAGCTGGCGCGGGCACCGCCGCGGGCGGCACCGCCCTTGGCCCCGCCGCCGCCCTTGCTGCCCTTGGCGCCCTTGGCCGGTCCCTTGGCCCGCTTCTCGGCGAGCAGCTCAGCGGCCCGCTCGAGGGTGATCGCCTCCACGGTGTCGGCGGTGCGCAGCGTGGCGTTGGTGGTGCCGTCGGTGACGTACGGACCGAAGCGGCCCTCCTTGACCACCACCGGCGCGCCGCTGGCGGGGTCCGCGCCCAGCTCGCGCAGCGGCGCCGTGGCGGCGCGGCCACCGCGACCCCGCTTGGGCTCGGCGTACAGGGCCAGCGCCTGCTCCAGCGTCACGTCGAAGAGCTGGTCCTCGCTGCTGAGCGACCGGGAGTCGGTGCCCTTCTTCAGGTAGGGCCCGTAGCGGCCGTTCTGCGCGGTGATCTCCTCGCCCGTGGCGGGGTCGGTGCCCACCAGGCGCGGCAGCGACAGCAGCCGCAGGGCCTCATCGAGCCCGACGGTCTGCAGCTGCATGCTCTTGAACAGCGACGCGGTGCGGGGCTTGGCGCTCTTGGGGGCGCCGTCCTCGAGCACCTCGGTGACGTAGGGGCCGAACCGGCCGGCCCGCGCCACCACCGCGCGGCCGGTGGCCGGGTCGGTGCCGAGCTCGCGCTCGCCGTCGCCGGCGGTCTCCAGGAGCTCGCGGGCCTTGGCCGGCGTGAGCTCGTCGGGGGCGAGGTCGTCCGGGACCGACGCGCGCTGCGGCTCGGTCCCCTCGGGCGAGCCCTCGGCGGGCGGGATCTCCAGGTAGGGGCCGTAGCGACCGACGCGCAGCGTGATGCCCTCACCGACGTCGAGGGAGTTCACGCCGCGGGCGTCGATGTCGCCGAGGTGCTCCACGAGGGGCTTGAGGCCCGTGCGACCGGCGGGTGAGGGCGCCCCGCCCCCGGAGCCCGCGGAGACCGCACCGGCGCCGCCGTCAGCGCCGCCCTCGGCGCCGAAGTAGAAGCGGCTCAGCCAGGCGCGGCGGTCCTCCGAGCCGGAGGCGATCCGGTCGAGGTCGTCCTCCATCTCGGCGGTGAAGTCGTAGTCGACGAGGTGGTCGAAGTGCTCCTCGAGCAGCCGGACCACGGCGAACGCCAGCCAGCTGGGCACCAGGGCGGTGCCGCGGCGCCACACGTACCCGCGGTCGGAGATGGTGGCGATGGTGGCCGCGTAGGTCGAGGGACGGCCGATGCCGCGCTCCTCCAGCGCCTTGACCAGGCTCGCCTCGGTGTAGCGCGGCGGCGGGGAGGTCTCGTGGCCGTCCGCGGAGGCGGCCAGCACGTCCACGCGCTGGCCCTCCTCCAGCTGCGGCAGCCGGCGCTCGGAGTCGCCCGAGCCGTGCCGCTCCTCGTCGCGCCCCTCCTCGTAGGCGGCCAGGAAGCCGCGGAAGGTGATGACGGTGCCGGAGGCGGACAGCTCCACCTCGTGGGAGCCGGGCCGCAGGGTGCCGGTGGTGGACCCGGAGGGCGCCTCGACCGGCGGGGCGACGTCGACGGCGCCGCCGAGCCGCACCGTGGCGGTGGAGCCCCGGGCGTCGGCCATCTGGCTGGCGACCGTGCGCTGCCAGATCATCTCGTAGAGGCGGAACTCCTCCCCGCGCAGCTGCCCGGCCACCTGCGCCGGCGTGCGGAACACGTCACCGGAGGGGCGGATGGCCTCGTGGGCCTCCTGGGCGTTCTTGGCCTTGGAGGCGTACGTGCGCGGCGACGACGGCACGTACTCGGCGCCGTAGAGCTCGGCGGCCTGCGAGCGGGCGGCGCTGACCGCCTGCTGCGACAGCGACACCGAGTCGGTGCGCATGTACGTGATCCAGCCGTTCTCGTACAGCGACTGGGCGGTGCGCATCGTCTGGCGGGCCGAGGAGCCGAGCTTGCGGCTGGCCTCCTGCTGCAGGGTGGAGGTGGTGAACGGCGCCGCGGGCTTGCGGGAGTAGGGCTTGGTCTCCACCGAGGTGACGGCCAGGCCCGCCGACCCGGCAGCCCGCAGGCCGTGCGCGACGGCGGTGGCGGCGGCCTCGTCCAGGCGCACCAGCCCGGCGCCGAGGGCAGCGGCTCGCTCGGTGAGCTGCCCGGTGTCGGCGAAGTCCCGGCCGGTGGCCACGCGGGCGCCGTCGACGCCCACGAGGCGGGTGGTGAAGCGCTGGGCGCCAGCAGCACCAGCGGGACTGGTGTCGGCCTGGACGTCCCAGTACGACGCCGAGCGGAACGCCATCCGCTCGCGCTCCCGCTCGACCACCATGCGGGTGGCCACGGACTGCACGCGGCCCGCGGACAGGCCGGCGCGGACCTTGCGCCACAGCACCGGGGAGACCTCGTAGCCGTACAGCCGGTCGAGGATGCGGCGGGTCTCCTGCGCGTCGACCATGTGCGCGTCGATGTCGCGCGTGGCCTCCAGCGCCCGCTGGATGGCCTCCCGGGTGATCTCGTGGAAGACCATCCGCTTGACCGGCACGGTGGGCTGCAGGGTCTGCAGCAGGTGCCACGCGATGGCCTCGCCCTCGCGGTCCTCGTCGGTGGCGAGGTAGAGCTCGTCGGCCTCCTTGAGGGCCCGCTTGAGCTCGGTGACCTTCTTCTTCTTGTCCGCGTCGACCACGTAGTACGGCTCGAAGCCGTTCTCCACGTCCACGGCGAACTTGCCGAACGGCCCCTTCTTCATCTCCGCGGGCAGCTCGGAGGGCTGCGGCAGGTCGCGGATGTGGCCGACGCTGGCCTCGACCTCGTACCCGTCGCCGAGGTAGCCGGCGATGGTGCGCGCCTTGGCGGGCGACTCGACGATGACGAGCCGGCGCACGGGCGCTGCGGAGGTGGAGCTTCGGGCCACGGACGGGCCTGCCTTCCTGGCGGTCGGGCTGGCGCGGGCCAGCGGGTGCGTGTCTGAGCGGTCGGGCCGTCAGCGGTGCGCCCTCCGGGGGCGTCCCGCGCGGCGGCTCAGCCGGGGGACCCGGGCCTCGCCGTCGGCTGCGGCGCGGTCACCGTACCTCCCGCTGCGCCGGCACCGCCCCCGGCGCGCGGCGCACCGGTCCCCCCACCGCCCGACGCGGCCACCCGTCCGGCGCCATGGCCGGCAGCCCGGTCGGCAGCGCGGTCGGCAGCGCGGTCGGCAGCGCGCTGGAGCAGGAGGAGCACCAGCACCGCGGCGCACGCCGCACCTCCGACGCCGAGCGCCCCGCCCGCACCGGCCACCAGCTGGGCCGTGCGGCCCCTCGGCGCGGGCGGCACCGAGCTCCAGGTGGCGGCCAGCGCCGCCGCCGCGGCACCCAGTCCCACCACCGCGCCCACCAGGAGGACGACGACGGCGCCGGCGCGGCCGCCGGCGCCGGTCCCGGCGGTCGGCCGGCCCCCCGCGAGCGGTGTCAGCAGGGCCCCCCAGGCCACCACCACGAGCATCGCGGCCACGGCGTCGCTGGGGCGGTGCCAGCCCGCGGCCAGCGTCCCCACCCCGATGGCCGAGGTGTACGCCGCGCCCAGCACCGCCACCAGCGGGCGCAGGCGGACGGGGGCCACCAGCAGCGCGGCGGCGGAGACGGCGCCCGCGAAGGTCGTGTGGCCGCTGGGCAGGGAGTTGTCGAGGGCGTAGGTCACGTCGAGGTCGGGCCGGTGCAGCAGCAGGTGCTTGGCCACCTGCGTGGTGGCCAGCGCACCGCCGACCAGCACCACCGCGGCCAGCGCCAGGCGCACGCGGCGCTGGGCCAGCGCCACCACGGCGACCACCCCCAGCGCGGCGAGCACCGCCACCGCGGAGACGCTGTCGAGCACGGCGTTGGCGCCGCCCTCCAGCCGCCACAGGCGGGTGCGTGCCCCCACCAGGGCCGCCTCGTCGACGGCCTGGCCGTGGACGGTGAGCACGAAGGCGCGGTGCAGCGCCCACACGCCCACCGCGGACGCCGCGGCGAGGAGCACGCCGAGGACCACCAGCGGGCGGCTGCGGACCACGGCCCCGGAGGGTGCGGAGCGGGCCCCCCGGGCTCCTCCGCCAGCGGCGCTCACGGCCTCACGTCCACTCCAGCAGCCCGTCCTCGAGCAGGCCGCGCACCTGGGGCAGCAGCTCGGCGCGCAGGGCGGCGGCGTCCACCTCGAGCAGCACCGCGAGGGCCTGGACGACCTGCCCGACCTCCAGCTCGCCGTCGCACGCGCCCACCAGGCCCGC
This sequence comes from Quadrisphaera sp. RL12-1S, assembly GCF_014270065.1. NCBI lineage: Bacteria > Bacillati > Actinomycetota > Actinomycetes > Kineosporiales > Kineosporiaceae > Quadrisphaera > Quadrisphaera oryzae. The sequence goes on from NZ_JACNME010000001.1 coordinate 448,938, forward strand.
GAGCGCGGTGCCGACGGAGGCCGTGCGCCCGAGCCCGCCCCCGGCCCGCAGGAGCACCGCGCGGGGCCCGCCCTCGCCGGGACGGGCGTGCCGCTCCTCGGTCACGTCGTCGGCCACCCGCAGGCGCGCCGCCAGCAGCCCGTCGTCGTCGGTGGCGGCCAGGCGCTCCCGGGCGGCGAGCACCGCGGCGACGTGCTCGCCGAGCGGGCGCTCCAGGGGCGCGGTGACCTCCTCCACGCGGGACCACCGGGGTCGGCCCGCCGCGCCGGCGGGCGGTGCGTGCAGGACGACGAAGCCCAGGCCGATGGCCTCCACGCCGCGGGCGGCGAAGTCGTCCAGCCAGGCCTCCAGGAGCGCGTCGGCCTCCGGACCGGGCCGCTGGCCGCCGTCGCGGATCCAGGTCTCGGCGTAGTGCGCCGGGTCCATGACCTCCCGCTGCACCACCCAGCCGTCCAGGCCGGACTCGTCCAGCCAGCCCTGTACGCGGTCCCGCCAGCCCTCGCCGGTGCGGTGCTCCCAGTTGCCGAGCAGCTGCGCGCTGCCACCGGGGGCGAGCGCGCCGCCGAGGCCGGTGACGAGCCGGCGGACCACCTCGTCACCGACCAGGCCGCCGTCGCGGTACTCCCAGCCGGGCACTCCCGCGGCGCGCGGGGTGACCACGAACGGCGGGTTGGAGACCACCTGGTCGAAGCGCTCTCCCGCCACGGGCTCCAGGAGGCTGCCGCGGCGCAGGTCCAGATCGACGCCCGCGAGGGCGGCGTTGAAGGCCGCGAAGCCCAGGGCGCGGGCGGAGGTGTCCGTGGCGGTGACGGAGCCGGCGTGACGGGAGGCGTGCAGCGCCTGCACCCCGCTGCCGGTCCCCACGTCGAGCACGCGGCCGACCGGGGTCCGCACCGCGAGGCGCGCCAGGGACGCGGACGCTCCCCCGATGCCCAGCACGTGCTCCGGCGGCAGCGGCCGGCCGGGGCCCAGGGCGTGCTCGCCCAGGTCGGAGGCCACCCACCACGCCACCTCGCCGAGGGCGTCCACGGCGGCGTGCGGGCGCAGGTCCACCAGGGCCCGCACGGCGTCGTCGGGGGCGGCGCCGGCCGCCTCGACGAGCCCGTGCGCCACCGCGCCGTCCGAGCCGGTGCGGGGCAGGGCGGCGTCGAGGGCGCCGCGGGGCACCGGCTGGGCCAGGAGGAACAGCCGCGTGAGCACGCCCACCGGGTCGCCGTCGCCCGCGGCGCCGGCGGCCCGGGAGGCCGGCACGAGGGAGTCGCGGCGCAGCGCGGCGTCGGCCACCGGGCCCAGCAGGCGCTCGACGCCCTCCACCGTCCAGCCGGAGCGCTCCAGGTCCGAGCGCAGCGCGGCCGCCGCTGCCCCCTCGGCGCGAGGGGGCAGCGGCGGCCGGGCGTGCGCGGGCGCGGCGGGCTGGGCTGGCTGGGTGGTCAGCGGCACGCCCCGACGGTACGTCAGCGGGTGGGCTCGGCCGCCGGCTCGCGCTCGGCGCCCCCCGGGCGGTCACCGGTGCGCGCGCCCTCGTCGACGGCGTCTGCGTCGTCGAGGTCGTGGGCGTCGTCGGCGCGCGGGCCGTCCGCGGCGGACCCGTCGCCGTCGTCGTCGAGGTCGTCGTCGAGGTCGTCGTCGTCCTCGTCGGCGTCGAGGGCGCTGGTGCGCCGGGCCGAGAGGTAGACCGCGACGACGAGCACGAGCAGCGCCACGGCGGCGATGCCCAGGCGGAGCGGGGTGCTGGCGCTCTGCCCGACGGTGAGGCTGACCACGGCCGGCACGATGAGGATCGCCACGAGGTTCATGACCTTGAGCAGCGGGTTGATGGCCGGGCCGGCGGTGTCCTTGAAGGGGTCTCCCACGGTGTCGCCGATGACGGTGGCGGCGTGGGCCTCGGAGCCCTTGCCGCCGTAGCGGCCGTCCTCGACGAGCTTCTTGGCGTTGTCCCACGCGCCGCCGGAGTTGGCCAGGAACACCGCCATGAGGCACCCGGTGCCGATGGCGCCGGCGAGGAAGCCGGCCAGCGACGCGATGCCCAGGCCGAAGCCGACCACCACGGGCGCCAGCACCGCCAGGAGGCCGGGGGTGGCCAGCTCGCGCAGGGAGTCGCGGGTGCAGATGTCCACCACGCGGCCGTACTCGGGCTTCTCGGTGCCGTCCATGATCCCGGGCTTCTCCCGGAACTGGCGGCGCACCTCGAAGACGATCGCGCCGGCGGCGCGGGTCACGGCGTCGATCGCCAGGCCCGAGAAGAGGAAGACGACGGCGGCGCCGGCCAGCAGGCCCACGAGCACGCTGGGGATGGTCACCTGGCCGATGCCGAGCGCGGCGCCGCCGGCGGTCACCACGAGCCCGAGTGACTGGATGACGTACGGGGACGGGTCCTGGGTGAGGCCCTGGACCGCCGAGAACAGCGCCGTCTGGAAGGTCGCGGTGAGCGACCCGAACAGCGCCGTGGCCGCCAGCACCGCCGTGGCGATGGCGATGCCCTTGGTGATGGCCTTGGTGGTGTTGCCCACCGCGTCGAGGTCGGTGAGGGTGCGCGCCCCGGCCTCGTCGACGTCACCGGACATCTCCGCGATGCCCTGGGCGTTGTCGCTGACCGGGCCGAAGGTGTCCATCGCCACGATGACGCCCACGGTGGTGAGCAGGCCGGTGCCGGCCAGCGCCACGAGGAACAGCGCGAGGGTGGTGCTGCCTGCCGCCAGCAGGAAGCACAGCAGCACGGCGCCGCCGATGATCAGGGTGGTGTAGACCGCCGAGGTCAGGCCCAGGCCGATGCCGGACAGCACCACGGTGGCCGGCCCGGTCAGGGAGGTGCGGGCCACGCCCTGCGTCGGCTTCGCCTCGGTGCCCGTGTAGTACCCCGTGATCCACAGGATGACCACCGCGAGCAGGATCCCCACGATCACCGCGGCCGAGGCCAGGAACCGGGGGTCGGTGGTGCTGGCGCCGGCCTGGGCGAGGCCCGGGAGGTCGGCGAAGCTCGCCGGGAGGTAGGCGAAGGCGACGGCCGTGCTGCCGACCGCCGAGACCACGGCCGAGAGGTAGAAGCCGCGCTGGATGGCGCCCAGGCCGCTCTCGGACCCGCGGGTGCGGATGAGCAGGATGCCCAGCACCGCGGTGACGGCCCCCACCGCGGGGACGAGCAGCGGGAACACCAGGCCGGCGTCCCCGAAGGCGGCGCGGCCCAGGATGAGCGCGGCCACCAGCGTGACGGCGTAGGACTCGAAGAGGTCAGCGGCCATGCCGGCGCAGTCGCCCACGTTGTCGCCCACGTTGTCGGCGATGGTGGCGGCGTTGCGGGGGTCGTCCTCGGGGATGCCCTGCTCGACCTTGCCCACGAGGTCGGCGCCGACGTCGGCGGCCTTCGTGAAGATGCCGCCGCCCACGCGCATGAACATGGCCACCAGGGCCGCCCCGAAGCCGAAGCCCTCGAGCATGGTCGGGGCCTGGTCCTTGAAGAAGAGCACCACCAGCGAGGCGCCCAGCAGGCCGAGGCCCACCGTGGCCATGCCGACGGTGCCCCCGGTGCGGATGGCCAGGCGAAAGCCCTCGGCGCGCCCCTCGGGGGTGCGCGCCGCGGCTGCGACGCGCACGTTGGCGCGGACGGCCAGGGACATGCCCAGGTAGCCGATGGCCGCCGAGAAGACCGCACCGACGACGAACAGGACGGCGCGCCCCACGCGTACCTCGGTGTCTCCGGGGAGCACGAACAGCAGGGCGATCACGGGCAGCGCGAAGATCGCGAGCGTGCGCAGCTGGCGGCGCAGGTAGGCGCTCGCGCCCTCCTGCACGCCGGCGGCGATCTCCTGCATCCGCTCGGTGCCCTCACCGGCGGCGAGCACCTGCCGGCGGAACACGAACGCCATCACCAGGCCGAGCGCGGCGATGACCGCGATGGCGACGACGATGGTCTGGTCTCGGCCGGTCACGGCCGTGCTGGCAGTCGTGGACGCACCAGCCGCGGTCTGCACCCCGGTCAGCACGGCAGAGCTCGTCAGCCCGAGCATCCGTCCTCCTCGACGAGGCTGGGCGAACCCCCCAGGCGGCCTCGCGGCACCCGACGGGGGGTGGAACAGGTCGTCGCGAGACTACAGACGCGCGGGCGCGCTCCGGCGCGGCGGGGCCGCGCCGCGTCAGGACGGGGCGCCCGCCGCCGTCGTCGGGCGGCTCGGCGCGGCGCGCCAGGTGAGCCGGGTGGTGCCGCCGGGCCCACCGGGGCCCGCGGTCACGGACACCTCGTCGGCCAGGCCCTCCATGAGCAGCATGGCCACCTCCTCGGTCTCCACCCCGTCGTCCCCGGCGTGGTCGACGACCTCCACCACGAGCACCCCGCCGCGGGAGGTGGCGGTGACCTCCACGAGCTCCGCGGTGCCCGCGGACTCGCTGCGCTGGACCGCCCTGCCGCAGGCCTCCCCCACCGCGAGCCGGACGCCCTCGACGTCGCCCCCGGCCAGTCCGGCGCGGCGCGCCAGGGACGTGGTCACCAGGCGCGCGATGCGGACGTGCTCGGGCAGGGAGGAGAAGCGCAGCACGACCGGCCCCAGCGGCGCGGGAGCGCTGCTGGGGCCGTCCGCCGGTGCGGTCACGGCCACGGGGCCGCCGGTGCTGGTCGCCCGCCGCCTCAGGAGGCGGCGTCTCCGCTGGAGGCCGCGACGGCGTCGTCCACGCTGGAGTGGATCGGGAAGACCTTGGTCAGCCCCGTGATGCGGAAGACCTTGAGGATCTTCTCCTGGGTGCACACCAGGTGCAGCGACCCGTCGTGCGAGCGGACCCGCTTGAGGCCGCCCACCAGGACGCCGAGGCCGGTGGAGTCGAGGAAGTCGACCTTCTCCATGTCCACCACGAGGTGGTGGCGCCCCTCCCCGACGAGGTCGTTCAGGCGCTCGCGCAGCACGGGGGCGGTGTAGACGTCGATCTCGCCGCCGACCTCGACGACGGTCCGGCCGCCCTGCTCGCGGCTGGTCACGGACAGGTCCACGGTGGCTCCTCGGGGTCGGTGCTGGTCGCTCGCCGGTCACTGGCCGGGTCGCGGTCATCGATCAGGCTCGGGTGGCAGTCAACCACCCACCCCCCGGGTCGGCCACGCGCGGTTCCCCGACCAGCGCGCGCCGGTGCGACCATCGAGGGGTGCAGGAGGGGGCGGACCGCGGCTCCGGAGCCGCTGGGGCGCCCGCCGCGGAGCACCTGCTGCGCGGTCCCGGGCGCCGCGAGCGCGTGCTGCACGAGCACGTGGTCCCGGCGCGCGCCGGGACCACGGCCCCCTGGCCGGGGTGGGTGCACCCGGAGCTGCGCGCCTCCCTCGAGCGCTCCGGGGTGGGGGCGCTGTGGCAGCACCAGGTGCTGGCGGCGGAGGCCGCCCGCGCCGGCCGGCACGTGGTGGTCTCCACCGGCACGGCGTCGGGCAAGTCGCTGGCGTACCTGCTGCCGGCGCTGACCGCCGTGGCCGAGGGCGCGGCGGAGCCGGGCGGCCGCGGCGCGACGTCCCTGTACCTGTCGCCCACCAAGGCGCTCGCCGCGGACCAGCTGCAGGTGGTCCGCTCGCTGGCCGTGCCGGGGGTGCGCGCCGCCACCTACGACGGCGACGTGCCGCCGGAGGAGCGCCGGTGGGTGCGCGACCACGCCAACCACGTGCTGACCAACCCGGACATGCTCCACCGCTCCCTGCTGCCGGGGCACGCCCGCTGGCACCGCTTCCTGCGGGCGCTGCGGGTGGTGGTGGTGGACGAGTGCCACCACTACCGGGGGCTCTTCGGCTCCCACGTCGCCGACGTGCTGCGGCGGCTGCGGCGGCTGGCCCGGGCTGCCGGGGCCGACCCCGTCTTCGTGCTCGCCTCGGCGACGGCGGCCTCCCCGGCGCTCACCGCGTCGCGCCTGGTGGGCGTGCCCGTGGAGGAGGTGGTGGCCGTCACCGAGGACACCGCCCGCCGCGGAGCGACCCGGTTCTGGATGTGGGAGCCGCCGCTGCTGCCCGGGACCGGGGAGAACGGTGCGCCCACCCGGCGCTCGGCGGCGTCCGAGACGGCCGACCTGCTGACGGACCTCGTGGCGGGCGGCGTGCGCACGGTGGCCTTCGTGAGGTCCCGGCGCAGCGCCGAGGCCGTGGCGTCCGCCGCCCGCCGGGGGCTGGCCGAGGTGGACCCGTCCCTCCCGGACCGCGTGGCCGCCTACCGGTCGGGCTTCCTGCCGGAGGAGCGGCGCGAGCTGGAGCGGCGGCTGCGGTCCGGTGACCTGCTGGGCGTGGCCTCGACCAGCGCCCTGGAGCTGGGGGTGGACGTCTCGGGCCTGGACGCCGTGGTGGTGGCCGGGTGGCCGGGCACCCGCTCGGCGCTGTGGCAGCGCGCCGGTCGGGCCGGCCGCAGCGGCCAGGACGCCCTCGCGGTGCTGGTGGCCGAGGACGACCCGCTGGACACGTACGTGGTGCACCACCCCGAGGTGGTGCTGGGGGCGCCAGTGGAGAGCACCGTGCTCGACCCGGGCAACCCGTACGTGCTGGGGCCGCACCTGTGCGCGGCCGCCGCAGAGCGGCCGCTGACGCCCGAGGACCTGCCCCTGTTCGGACCGTCCGCGGAGCCGGTGCTGCGCCACCTCGTGGCGGGGGGCCTGCTGCGGCGCCGGCCCGGGGGCTGGTTCTGGACCCGCCGCGAGCGCGCCACGGACCTGGCGGACCTGCGCGGCACCGGGGGCGAGCCGGTGCGGCTGGTGGAGGCGGCCACGGGGCGGGTGCTGGGCAGCGTGGACGCGGGCTCGGCGCACCACGCCGCCCACCCCGGCGCCGTGTACGTGCACCAGGGCGAGACGCACGTGGTGGAGGCGCTGGACGAGGAGGGGTCCGTGGCGCTGGTGCGCCGCGAGGACGTCGAGCACACCACCTCGGCGCGGACCACCACCGACGTGCGGATCCTGTCCGAGGACCGGCGCCGCACCTGGGGCCCGGTGGCGGTGTGCACCGGCGCCGTCGAGGTCACCACGCAGGTGACCTCGTACCTGAGGCGCCGGGCGACGACCGGCGAGGTGCTGGGCGAGGAGCCGCTGGACCTGCCGTCGCGGACCCTGCGGACCGCCGCCGTGTGGTGGACGGTGCCCGCCGAGCTGCTCGAGGAGGCCGGTGTGGACGCCGCGGACCTGCCGGGCGCGGCGCACGCCGCCGAGCACGCCGCGATCGGGCTGCTGCCTCTGGTGGCCACGTGCGACAGGTGGGACGTGGGCGGCGTCTCCACCGCCCTGCACCCCGACACGGGGCTGCCCACGGTGGTGGTGCACGACGCCGCCGCCGGCGGGGCCGGGTTCGCCGAGCGCGGCTTCGCGGCCGCGGCGACCTGGCTGCGCGCCACCGCCGACCTCGTCGCGGAGTGCGAGTGCCCGGCGGGCTGCCCCTCGTGCGTGCAGTCGCCCAAGTGCGGCAACGGCAACTCCCCGCTCGACAAGGCGGGGGCGCTGCGGATGCTGCGGCTGGTGCTGGCCTCCGCTGACGTCGACGACGGCGACGGCGGTGCCGCGGGCGCCGGCGCGACGGACGCCGAGGGGGTCTCCCGGGAGGTGGACCTGCGCGACGCGCCGGGCGCTGCTCCGGACGCGCTGCTCCGGCGCGCCGGAGGGGCCCAGCGGGTCTAGCGTCCGACCACTCGTCGGCGGGCGTCGCCGACCGTCAGCAGGGGGCCCTCGTGATCGTCCTCGCCGTGCTGCTGCTCCTCGCCGTGGCCCTGGTGGTGCTGTTCGTGGTGGTCACGGGCATCACGCCCACGGTGCAGCTGGAGTGGTCGCAGATCAGCACGTCCGTCAGCCTCACCGCGCTGGGGGTGTTCCTCCTCGGCGCGGTCTGCCTCCTGGTGGCGCAGCTGGGGCTGGTGATGCTCCTGCGCGGCAACCGCAAGAACTGGGAGCGCCGTCGCGAGCTGAAGCGCCTGCGCCGCGTGGAGGCCGAGCGCGCCCGTCACGCAGACCCGGTGGGCGGCCCCGCCAGGGGCGCCACCGCCCCCGCGGCAGGCTCACCGGCCAGGCCCGCCACCGACACCGGTCCCGCCTCGCGGACCGCCGGCGCACCCGGCGCCGGCGCGACGGCCGAGGGGCGCCACAGCTCCCTGGACGGCTCCTCCCGGGGCTGATCCCGGGGGCCAGCCCCGCACGTCACCGCGCGGAGCCGGCCCGGGCCCGCGCGGTGACGGGCCCCGTCGCCCCCGCCACCCCCGGCGGCCGCACCTGCACCACCACGTCGACGACGAGGCCCCCGGCCGACCCCCCGGCCGACCCCACGACCGGCCCGCCGCAGGCCACCAGCTCACCGCCCCCCGCCCGGGCCACCTCCTGCGCACGGCCGCACCCGCTGCCGCCCAGCGCGGCTGCGGCCGCGCCGGCCAGGGCAGCGGCGTCGGCCAGGGAGGCGGCGCGCGCAGCCGCCACGGCCACCTGGCCGACGACCGCGGCTCCAGCGGCGAGCAGGAGCGCGGCCGCCACCGCGGCCACCACGAGCACCGACCCCGACCCGGCGTCGCTCCCGGTCCCGCGAGGAAGGTCGGACCGCCGCCCTGGGGTCACCCGTCCTCGCCGTCGAGCAGCTCGACGGGAGCCACGGCGCTGCCCGACAGCTCGCCGACACGACCGAGCACCGGGGCGTCGAGCGGAGCGGCCACCTCCACGAGGACCACCTCGCCGTCGCGCCGGGCGGTCATCACCGCTCCGGGAGAGGCGGCCGCCACCCGCCCCGCGACGACGGCGGCCTCCTCACCGCGGGCCAGCGCCCGCGCTGCCGCCCCCGCCGCCAGCTGGACCCGCACGTGGGCCGTGCCCGCCGCCGCCAGCCAGGCGGCCAGCAGCAGCACCACCGCCAGGGGGAGCAGGCCGACCGCCAGCTCGGCCGTCACCGACCCGTCCTGGCGGGGGCGGCGGGTCCGCCGGCGGCGGAGGCGACCCGTCACACCAGGCTCAGCGCGCGCTGGACCAGGGCGAGGAGCATGCCCCGCACCTCACCGCTGGACAGGACCGCGAGCAGCAGCGCAGCGAAGCCGCACGCGGCGAGCGTGGCGATGGCGTACTCCGCGGTCGCCATGCCCGCGTCGCGCCGGTCCCGGCCGGCCGGGACCTTCCGGGTGGGCAGCGGGGGGTGCTCAGCGGCAGGGGCCGAAGAGCCGGCGGGAGCTTCTGGAGCTGCGGTGGTGCGGTGGGACACGTCGTCCTCCTCGTGCGGGTGGTGGGCCGACCCGACGCCGGCCCTCGGCCCACCGTGGTCGCTCGCGGTGCTCGCGGGCGCCGCAGCGGTGCCGACCTGTGGACGGCGGGCCCGCACGGACCGCTTGTGGGCGCACGACCCGCTCAGCAGGGTCTCCCCGGTCGCTCCGCGCCGTCCCGCAGCGCTGTCAGCCGAGCAGGTCCCGCCCCAGGGAGAGGAGCACCGGCACCACCGCGAGCAGCCCGAAGGCGGGCAGGGTGCACAGGCCCAGCGGCGCGACCACCCTCACGCCCAGCCGTGCGGCGGCCAGCGCGGCGGCGCGCCGTCGGCGGCGGCGCAGCTCGGTGGCCGCCGAGGACAGCAGCGCCGCCACCGGGGCGCCGGTCTGCTCGGCGATCCACAGGCAGCGCTGCAGCGCCGCGAGCGCGTCCGCCAGGTGCTCCGGGCCGGCGGCGCCGGTCGGCCGGGGCGCGCCGAGCGAGCTCGCCGCGGGACCGGCACCGGCCGCGGCGGCCGCGTCCAGGGCCTCCGCGGCCCCGACCCCCGGACCGCCCGCCTCCCGGAGCACGCGGGCCACGGCGGACACGGCCGCCACCGGAGCCGATCCCGCCGAGACGACGGCGGCGACGAGGTCCAGCAGCAGCGGGGGGTCGACGTCCACGACGGCTCCGCCGCCTCCGCGCGGCGCCGCCCGCGGCCGCCGCGGCGGGCGCGGGCGGCCGGGCAGCACCAGGACGGCGAGGCCGACGAGCGCAGCGGCGCCCCAGACCAGTGGCGGGTGCGCCGCGGACACCACCACCGGGCCCACCAGCGGGCCCACCAGCGGGCCCATCAGCGGGCCCGGACCGCGGCGCGCACCAGCGCAGCGGTCCACAACCACCCGGCCAGGGCGAAGGCAGCGCCGAGGGCGGCGCTCCACCGTCCTGCCGCGGTGCCCACGAGCACCGCGACCGGGTCGGCTCCGAGCGCTGTGGAGGCCGCCAGCCCCAGCGGCGGCAGGGCCAGCAGCAGCCGCGCGGTGGCGCGCGGCCCCGCCAGCGCCGCGTCACGCGAGTCGGTGGCCGCCGCCTCGTCACGCAGCGCCGAGGCCAGCCCGTCGAGGACGGCCGCCGCGGGGGCTCCGGTGACCTCGCTCGTGCGCCACGCCAGGGACAGCGAGCCCAGGGCCGCGCAGGCCCGCCCGCCCCCGGCCGGATGGCGCCGCAGGGCCTCGGCGGGGTCCTCCCCCGCGGCGGACGCCCGCGCCGCCGCGTCGAGCGCGACAGCGACCCCGTCCGGCGCGCCCCCGGCTCCCGCCCCCGGCCCGCGGCCCCCGCGGAGCCCGTGCAGTCCGTGCGGCCCTTGCGGCCCTTGCGGCTGCAGCCGCTGGGGCGCCCACGCCGCGGCGGGGACGGCGCCGGCGCGCAGCAGCGCGGCCACCTCGGAGGCCGCGCGAGCCACCCGCACCTCGGGGGGCTCCTCACCCGGACCGCCCGGCAGCAGGCGCCGGACGCGGTGACCGCGCCGACGCGGCCCGCCGGGACCGCGTCCGGCGCCCTCGCGCCGCTGCGCGAGCCCCCGGCCCGCGGGGAGCGCGGGACCCCGCAGCAGCAGCCAGGCGCCCGCTCCCGCCAGCAGTGCCGCGAGCAGCGCCGCGGGCTCGAGCGCGCCTCCCCCGCTCACGCCCGGCGCCGCGAGGCCTGGACGGGGACGGCCGCGAGGCGCAGCAGCTCCGCGAGGCGCGGCCAGCCGTCCTCGCGCGTTCCGGGGTGGTCCGGTGCCCTGCCGGCGCGCAGGGCGGGCCGCACCACGAGGCCGCCCGCACCGGTCGACCCCGCAGGCCCGGGGGCCAGCTCGACCACGCCGACCTCGACCACGCGGCGCAGCGGACCCTCGCGCCGCAGGTGCACCACCACCTGCAGCCCTGCCGCTGCCTGCGCCGCGAGGACGTCCGGCCCCATGCCCGCGAGCGCGGCGAGCGCCGTGAGCCGCGCGGGGACGGCCGCCGCGGAGTTGGCGTGCACCGTGCAGCACCCGCCCTCGTGCCCGGAGTTGAGCGCCATGAGGAGGTCCGCCACCTCGGCCCCGCGCACCTCGCCGACGACGAGCCGGTCGGGCCGCATCCGCAGGGCCTGCCGGACCAGCTCGCGCTGCCCCACCTCGCCGGCGCCCTCCACGTTGCCGTGGCGCGCCTGCAGCCGGACCACGTGGGGGTGGACGGGTGACAGCTCCCCGGAGTCCTCGACCAGCACCAGCCGCTCGCGGACGTCGACGAGGCCCAGCAGCGCGGCGAGCAGCGTGGTCTTGCCGCTGCCGGTGCCGCCGGAGACGAGCAGCGAGCAGCGGTGGTGGACCGCGGCGCGCAGCACCGCCGCCCACCCGGGCGGCAGCGAGCCGGCGGCCTCGAGCTCGGCGAGGGACAGCGGCGTCCGCCGAGGCACCCGCAGCGACAGGAGGGTCCCGCTGCTGGAGACCGGTGGGAGCACCGCGTGGAGCCGGGTCCCGTCGGGCAGGACGGCGTCGACGCAGGGGCTGGCGTCGTCCAGGCGCCTCCCGGCACCGGCGGCCAGGCGCACGGCGAGGGCCCGGACCTGGTGCTCCGGGCCCACGTCGAGGTCCACCCGCACGAGGCCCTCGCCGCGGTCGACCCACACCGAGCCCGGGCCGTTGACCAGCACGTCGGTGGTGCCGGGCAGGTCGAGCAGCTGCTGCAGGGGCCCGGCGCTCACCGCTGCTCCCCGGGGCGTCCGTCGGGGTCGGCGAGGGCGTGCAGCACTGCCCGCGCGCAGCGGCCGAGGCCGCCGCGCGGCCGCGGCAGCGGGTCACCGCGCCCCAGGGCGGCGCGCACGTCGCGGTCGGGCGGGAGGCGTCCCAGCAGCGGGAGCGCGAGGGCGTCGGAGACGTCGGCCGGTGCGAGCGGAGCGCCGGGCGGGGTGGCCACCACCAGCCTCACGTCACCGGCGTGCCCCAGGAGGACCGGCAGCTGGGTGCTCGCGGCCGCGACGGCGCGCAGGTGGGCAGGGACCAGGAGCACCAGGAGGTCCAGCCGCCAGAGCAGGGAGGTCCCGGTGTGGCGCGGCAGGTCCACCACCACCAGCCCGCTGGCGCGCGCGGCGCTCTCCACCACCGCCTCGACGGCGGCGGGCGGAGCGGTCCGGGGCTCGGGCCAGGGGGCCCAGGACAGGACCCCGAGACCGTCCCGGCCGCGGGGCAGGCCGTCCGCGAGGGCCGCGGAGCGCAGGGGCGCCGGGGCGTCCAGGACGTCGTGCCAGCGCAGGCCGGGCTCGTCGTGCGCGCCGACGAGGGCGTCGAGGCCGCCTCCGAGCGGGTCCGCGTCGAGCAGGACGACGGGTCTCGCCGGGCCCGCCACCACCGCTGTGCGGGCGACGGCCGCCGCCAGCACCGAGGCACCGGCCCCTCCGCAGCCGCCGACCACCCCCACGACGAGGCCGCCGCCACCGGGGCCGTCGGCGGCGGTGGCCAGCACGGAGGCCACGGCCGGCGCGTCGTCGGGCAGGAGCGCGACGCCCTCGGCGCCCACCTCCACCGCGCTGCGCCACAGCGGAGCGGTGTCGAGCCCGGGCGAGGCGGGCGCCAGGAGGAGCACCCCGGGCCGCCGCTGCGGCACGCCCTGCGCGGCGGCGTCGTCCCCCAGCAGCACGGCGGCCGCGCTGCGCCAGGACGCGCCGGCGTCCTCGGCGACGGCCACCACCCTCAGCGTCGCGCCGGCCGCCGCCGCCAGGCGGCGCACCTGCTCCACCAGCACCGACCGTCGGGTCACCAGCAGCACCTCGTCCACCCCGCGACCCTGGCGCGGCGGGGGCCGGCGGCGCCGGCCCGACGCGGCACCTGTGGACGCAGGGCCGCCGGAGCTTGCGCGAGGTCGTCCTGTGGGCGGCTGGCAGCACCGCGGCCGCACGGCAGACCCGACCGACCGGTGACCAACCGGACCCCACCACCCTCGGCGGCAGCAGACCCGCTGGCTAGTGTCGGCAGCGGCCGTTCCCTGCCGACCGTGAAGCACCACGACGCGTGCACGACCCGGAGGACGCGATGACGCAGCCCGCGACCGACTCCCACGAGCAGCCCCAGAGCTACCCGCCGCCGGCGGACCTCGCCGCCGGTGCGGTGGCCACCGCGGCCCTGTACGAGGAGGCAGCGGCCGACCGGCTCGCCTTCTGGGGCCGCCAGGCCGCCGAGCTGCTGACGTGGGACACCGCTCCCACGCAGGTGCTCGACTGGTCCGACGCGCCGTTCGCGCGGTGGTTCGCCGACGGGAAGCTCAACGCCGCCGCCAACTGCGTGGACCGCCACGTCGCGGCCGGCCACGGCGACCGGGTGGCGCTGCACTGGGTCGGCGAGCCCGGCGACACCCTCACCGTCACCTACGCGGACCTGCACGAGCAGGTCCAGCGCGCCGCGAACGCCCTCACCGAGCTCGGGGTGCGCACGGGCGACCGCGTGGCGGTGTACCTGCCGATGGTGCCCGAGGCCGTGGTGGCGCTGCTGGCGTGCGCCCGCATCGGCGCCCCGCACAGCGTGGTGTTCTCGGGCTTCAGCGCGCAGGCCCTGCGCGACCGCGTGGACGACGCCCAGGCCGTGGCCGTCATCACCGCCGACGGCGGGTACCGCCGGGGCGAGCCCGCGCCGCTGAAGCCCGCCGTCGACGCCGCGCTGGCGACGACGGGACCGGACGGCGCCGATCGCGCTCCCAGCTCGGTGAAGGCCGTCCTGGTGGTCCGCCGCACCGGCGGGGAGGTGGCGTGGACCGAGGGCCGCGACCACTGGTGGCACGAGGCCCTCGAGGCCGCCTCAGCGGTCCACGAGCCAGTGAGCGTGGAGGCCGAGCACCCGCTGTTCGTGCTCTACACGTCGGGGTCCACGGGCAAGCCCAAGGGCATCCTGCACACCACCGGCGGCTACCTCACCCAGGCCGCGTACACCCACAGGAACGTCTTCGACCTGCACCCCGAGACCGACGTCTACTGGTGCGGCGCGGACATCGGCTGGGTGACCGGCCACACGTACATCGTCTACGGGCCGCTGCTCAACGGCGCCACGTCCGTGATGTACGAGGGCACGCCGAACACGCCCACGCAGGACCGCTGGTGGCAGATCGTCGAGACCTACGGCGTCACCAAGCTCTACACGGCCCCCACCACCATCCGGACCTTCATGAAGTGGGGCGAGGAGCTGGTCTCCGGGCACGACCTGTCCACGCTGCAGGTGCTCGGCAGCGTCGGCGAGCCCATCAACCCCGAGGCGTGGACCTGGTACCGCCGCGTCATCGGCGGCGACCGCACGCCGGTGGTCGACACGTGGTGGCAGACCGAGACCGGCGGCATCATGATCAGCGCGCTGCCGGGCGTGACGAGCCTCAAGCCGGGCTCGGCCCAGGTGCCGCTGCCGGGGATCGGCGTGGAGGTCGTCGACGACGAGGGCCGCGTGCTCCCGGCCGGCCACGAGGGCGCGGGCTACCTGGTGCTCACCGAGCCGTGGCCGGGCATGCTGCGCGGCATCTGGGGCGACGACGAGCGGTACCGCGACACGTACTGGTCGCGGTTCCGCGACCAGGGGTGGTACTTCGCCGGTGACGGCGCCCGCCGCGACGCCGACGGCGACGTGTGGCTCCTGGGCCGCGTGGACGACGTCATGAACGTCTCCGGCCACCGCATCTCCACCACCGAGGTGGAGTCGGCGCTGGTGAGCCACCCCAGCGTGGCCGAGGCCGCGGTGGTGGGCGCCTCGGACCCGACCACCGGCCAGGGCATCGTGGCGTTCGTGATCCTGCGCGAGTCGGCCCACGGCGCGGACGCCGCGGCGGTGGGCAAGGAGCTGCGCGACCACGTGGCCCGCGAGATCAGCCCGATCGCCAAGCCGCGCCAGGTGCTCGTGGTCACCGAGCTGCCCAAGACCCGCTCGGGCAAGATCATGCGGCGCTTGCTGCGCGACGTCGCCGAGGACCGGCAGGTGGGTGACGTCACCACCCTGGCCGACTCCAGCGTCATGGCCTCGATCCAGGCGGGCATGCGCTCCGGCAAGGGGTCGGACGACTGAGCTGAGCCTCTGACGGCCTCAGCGCGCCAGCGCGCCGGGCCCGTGCCCCGACCGGGGCGCGGGCCCGACGTCGTCGTCGTCCGCCGCTGCGTCCTGTGGCGCGCGGGACGCCGTTCCTGCGAGAAGATGGGCAGCGGTGTGCCGGGAAGCCTGGTCGGCGGTCGCTGACGCCTGCCCGGAAGGACCCTCGACGTGGTCGACGCCCGCTCCCAGCCCACCCGCATCCGCCGCCTCCTGGCCGCCCCGGCCGACCCGCACTACGTGGTGCAGCTGCTGCGCACCGAGACCGTCGGCGGCCTGCTGCTGCTGACCGCCGCGCTGGTGGCCGTGGCGTGGGCCAGCTCGCCGTGGGGCGGGTCCTACGAGGCGCTGCGCGGCGTGACGTTCGGACCCGAGCCGCTGCACCTGCGGCTCGACCTGGCCACGTGGGCCGCTGACGGCCTTCTCGCCGTCTTCTTCTTCGTGGTCGGCATGGAGCTCAAGCGCGAGTTCGTGGTCGGCGACCTGCGGGACCCGCGTCGCGCCGCGCTGCCGATGATGGCCGCGGTGGGCGGCATGGCGGTCCCGGCGCTCATCTACACCGCGGTGAACCTCGTCGGCGACGGTCCGCTCAGCGGCTGGGCCGTGCCCACGGCCACCGACATCGCCTTCGCCCTGGGCGTGCTCGCGGTGGTCGGCTCCCACCTCCCGCTGGCGCTGCGCAGCTTCCTGCTGACCCTCGCCGTCGTCGACGACCTGCTGGCCATCACCGTCATCGCCGTCTTCTACACCTCCGACCTCGCCTGGCTGCCCCTCGTGCTGGCGCTGGTGCCCATCGCCCTGTTCCGCGTGGTCGTGGGGCGCCGCCGCACCACGTGGTGGCTGCTGTGGCCGCTGGGGATCGCCGCCTGGGCGCTGGTGCACGCCTCCGGCGTGCACGCCACGGTCGCCGGGGTCGTGCTGGGCCTGCTCGTGCCGGTGCTGCGCCCGGGCCAGCGCGGTCGCAGGCTCACCGAGGACCTCGAGCACCGGTTCAGGCCGCTGTCGGCGGGCTTCTGCGTGCCGGTCTTCGCGCTCATGGCCGCCGGGGTGGCGGTCAACGGCGAGACGGCGCGGGCGGCCGCCGCGGACCCGGTGGCCATCGGCATCGCGGTCGGCCTGGTGGCGGGCAAGGTGCTCGGCGTGCTCGGCACCACCTGGCTGGTGGCCCGCTTCACGCGCGCCGAGCTCGACCCGGGCCTGCGCTGGGTGGACCTGTTCGGCATGTCCCTCCTGGCGGGCATCGGCTTCACGGTCTCGCTGCTCATCGGCGAGCTGGCCTTCGGCCCGGGGTCGGAGGTGGACGACCACGTGCGCATCGCCGTCCTCACCGCCTCGGTGACCGCGGCGGTGCTCGCCTCGGTGGTCCTCGCGTCCCGCAACCGGGCCTACCGGCAGGCGGCGGAGGCGGCCGGTGACCACGACCTCGACGGCATCCCCGACCACGAGCAGGTCGACGCGTCCGACCGGGTGGTCAACGGCCCCGACCCCGCCCCCTCCGCCGCGCGGGAGCACTGAGGCACCCCTAGGCTCGCCGACCAGGACCGCCCCCCCGCAGCGCGCCGCCGACCGGTGGCCGGGCGCGCGGGTCAGAGCTTGAGGAGGCACCAGCCGTGAGCCAGAGCGCAGGCGCCAGCGAGCGCACCATCGGCCAGCTCGTCGCTGACGCCAGCCGCGACCTCTCGGCGCTGGTGCGCGCCGAGATCGCGCTCGCCAAGGCCGAGATCACCGCCGAGGTGAAGCAGGGCGCCATCGGCGCCGGCCTGTTCGTCGGGGCCGCCGTGTTCGGCGGCATCGGCGCGCTGTTCCTGCTGCTGGCGGTCGCGTGGCTGCTGACGCTGTGGATGCCCTACTGGGTGGCCTTCCTCATCGTCGCCGTGGTGCTGTTCCTGGGCGCCGGCGTGCTGGCGCTCATCGGCAAGGGCCGCATCAGCAAGGTCGGCGCGCCCGAGCGCACGATCGCCACGTCCAAGCAGTCGATCGAGGCCCTGAAGGGCCACCGCTGACCACCACCGGTCAGCCCGCCCGCGCGGTGGGCCGGCCGGTCCAGGCTCCGGGGGAGGGTCCGTGAGGGCCCTCCCCCGAGGTCTGCGCGCGGGGCCACCGGTGGACGCCGCCGAGCTGCTCGACCCCGGCCCGTGGCGCCACCGCTACGTCACCGCGAACGGCTGCCGCTTCCACGTGGCCGAGTCCGGTCCCGACGACGGCTCAGCGCCCCTGGTGCTGCTCCTGCACGGCTTCCCCCAGTCCTGGCGCGCCTGGAAGCACCACCTCGTGGCCCTGGCCGGAGCTGGCTACCGCGCCGCGGCGCTCGACCTGCGCGGCAGCGGCGCCTCCGACAAGCCTCCCCGGGGCTACGACACCGCCACCCTCGCCGCCGACACCTCCGGCGTGGTGCGGGCCCTCGGCGCCCAGCGGGCGGTGCTGGTGGGCAGCGGCTGGGGCGCCTGGGCGGCGTGGGCCTCCCCCGCGCTGCAGCCGGCCACCACCGCGGCCGTCGCCTCCTTCGGCGAGCCGCACCCCCTGCTGGTGCTGCGCGAGCCGTGGCGGGTGCTCACGTCGTCGGCCGCGCGGCACCTGGCCCGCGTGCAGGTGCCCACCTTCCCCGAGTGGGCGGTGCGCGACGGGTCGATGGTCGAGCAGGTGCTGCGCGCCTGGGGCGCCCCCGGCTGGGCGGACGAGACCGTGGTGGCCGAGCACGCGGCGGCGCTGCGCGTGCCCTTCGCCGCGCACGCGGCACTGGAGTGCTACCGGTGGGTGGCGCGGTCGAGGGTGCGCGCTGACGGCCACGCCTTCGCGCGCGCCGTCTCCCGGCCGGCGGGCGTGCCGGTGCTCACGGCGCAGGGGACGCTCGACGGGGCCGTGGTGCCCGGGGCGGTGCGCCGCAGCGCGCCGTGGGCGGGTGCGGGCTTCCGGTGGGCGGAGGTGCCCGGAGCCGGCCACTTCCTCGGCGAGGAGGCCCCGGAGACCACCGCTGACCTGCTGCTGGACTGGCTCGGAGGGCTCGACCTCGGCTGACGCCGGTTGACGCCGGCTGACCCCGGCTGCCGTCAGCCGGTGGTGCAGGCCCCGGTGGAGACCTGCCGCGTGGCCTCCTGGGCCTTCTGCAGCACCGGCCGCGCCTCGTCGAGTGTCAGCGCGTAACCGGTGCCGCGGTCGGTCAGCGACCTCGCGAACACCACGCCCACCACGTTGCCGCCCGGGTCGAGCAGCGGCCCGCCGGAGTTGCCCGGCTCGACGTCGGCGGCGAGGGAGTAGACCTGGCGGACCACCGTGGCCCTGCCGTAGATGTCCTTGCCCTCGGCCCGCAGCACCTCGCGCACCCGAGCGGGGACGGCCGTGAAGGGCCCGTCCTGCGGGAAGCCCGCCACCACGGCGTCCGCGCTGGCGCCCAGCTGCCGGCCGGTGCCCAGCGGCTCGGCGCGCAACCTCGGCACGGCGAGCACGGCGAGGTCCTCGGCGGGGTCGAAGAGCACCACGGTCGCGTCCAGCCGCTCCCCCTGACCGCCCACCTGCACCTGGGGGGCGGTGACGCCCGCCACGACGTGCGCGTTGGTGACCACCCGCTGCGGCGCCACCACGAAGCCGCTGCCCTCGCTGCCCTTGCGGCAGGCCTCGGCGGTCCCCGTGATCTTGACGATGCTGCCCTGCGCGGTGGAGGCGGCACCGCCCACCACGGCGTCGTTGGGGGCCGCGACCTCCCGCACCGGCTCCTCGCCGGTGCCGCTGAAGACGCGGGGGAAGTCGTTGGCCTCCACCACGGACCGGAACCCGGCGAAGAGGGACTCCGCCTGCGGGGGCACCAGGGTCCCGATGGTGGAGATCACCTGGGACGAGGCCACGGCACGGGCCAGGGAGGGCATCGGCCCGGCGCGCACCGCGCCGGCCACGAACCAGGAGACCAGGGCGACGGCGACGACGGCGGCGACCGCCCCGAGCGCCGAGTCGACCACCTGCGCGGGCTGCCACGTGATGACGTCGCGCAGGCGGCGGCCGACCAGGGACCCCAGCAGCTGGCAGCCCCAGGCGACGAGCAGCACGCCCGCCACCACCACCACGGTGCGGGTGCGCCCCGGCTGCATCGAGCCGACCACGAGGGGCAGCAGCCACATGCCCAGGCCCGCTCCCGCGATGAACGCGCCCACCGAGAGCAGGCCCACCACCAGGCCCTGCTTGAGGCCGGACAGCCCGTAGACGATGAGCAGGAGCAGCAGGACGACGTCGAGGGTGCTCACCGGCCCGCCTCCGGCACGCCACCGGTGACGGCGGACAGCGGGAGGGCGCGGGAGGCGTCCCACGGCCGCTCCAGGCCGGCCACGCGCAACAGCGCGTCGAGCACCGCCGCGGTAAAGCCCCACGCCACGAGGTCTCCCCCCAGCGCGAACGTGGGCCCGGTCCAGCCGGACCGGGTCCGCACGACCGCCCGGGAGGCGGGGTCGGTGAGGACGGGCAGGGGGACGCGCAGCACGCGCGCCACCTCGACGGGGTCCCCCACCCCCAGCGCGGACGGCTCGGGCTCCCAGGCCAGCACGGGCACCACCGAGGCGCCCGTGGGCGGCACGTCCAGCGCCGGCGCGACGCCCAGCACCTCCACGCCCGCCGCGTCCAGGCGGACCTCCTCGCGCGCCTCGCGCAGCGCCGCGCGCACGGGGTCGCCGCCGTCGTCGTCCTCGACGCCCCCGCCGGGGAAGGCGATCTGCCCGGAGTGCGAGCGCAGGCCGGACGCCCTCTCGAGCAGGACCACGTCACCCGCGCCGTCGGCGCCGGGACCGAAGAGCACGAGCACCGCCGCCCGGCGGCCGCTGCGGGCGCCCAGGCGGACGCCCTCGGCGCGTGCGGCGCGGGTGCGCGCCCCCAGGTGCTCGGCCACGGCCGCGCCCACCTGCGGCAGGGAACCCGCGAGCCGCTCCAGCCAGTCGGGCCGCGCCACCTCCGAGGCCACCTCCGGCGTCACCCCGGACCCGCCAGCTCCGCGGCGGACAGCCCGGCAGCGGCCGGCGGACCGGGCTTGACGAGGGCGGCCGCCTTCACGGGGTCGGTCTCGCCGACGCCGTAGGAGGGGCAGTCCCGGGCGATCGGGCACGCCCCGCACGCGGGCCGGCGGGCGTGGCAGGTGCGCCGGCCGTGGAAGATCACGCGGTGGCTCAGCGGGGTCCAGTCCCTGGGGGGGAAGATCGCGGCGAGGTCCTCCTCGACGTCCACCGGGTCCTCGTGGGTGGTCCAGCCGAACCGGCGCGACAACCGCCCCACGTGCGTGTCGACGGTGATGCCGGGGAGCCCGAACGCGTCCCCGCGCACGACGTTGGCGGTCTTGCGGCCCACGCCCGGCAGCGTGACGAGCTCCTCCAGGCGGCGCGGCACCTCGCCGCGGTAGACCTCCACGAGGCGCGCCGCCAGGCCCTGCACCGAGGCGGCCTTGGCGCGGTAGAAGCCCACCGGCCGCAGCACCTCCTCCAGCGCGGTGCGGTCGGCGCCCGCGAGGTCGGCCGGGGCCGGCCAGGTGGCGAACAGCTCGGGGGTGACGCTGTTGACGCGCACGTCCGTGGTCTGCGCGGACAGGACGGTCGCCACGAGCAGCTGGAACGGTGAGGCGAAGTCGAGCTCGCAGCGGGCGTCGGGGTAGCGCTCGGCCAGGGCCCGGTGCATGCGCCGGGCCCTGCGCACGAGGGCGAGGGGAGTCTCGCGCTCCCCGCTGCCGGGGCTCCCCGATCGCGGTGGCCTCACCAGCGAAGGGTACGGGCGCGGGCTGACCGCACCCGGGAACTCGGGGTGGTCAGCGCGCGCGGCGGCGCAGGCGCTCCACGTCGAGCAGGTTGACCGACCGGGCCTCCAGCCGCACCCAGCCGCGGGCGGCGAAGTCGGCCAGGGCCTTGTTCACCGTCTCGCGGGAGGCGCCGACCAGCTGGGCGAGCTCCTCCTGGGTGAGGTCGTGCTGGACGAGCAGACCCGTCTCGGTGGTGCGCCCGAACCGCAGCGCCAGGTCGAGCAGGGTCCCGGCGACGCGTCCGGGCACGTCGGTGAACACGAGGTCGGCGAGGGCGGTGTTCGCCCGCCGGAGCCGGCGGGCCAGTGCCCGGAGCAGCTGCTGGGCGACCTCGGGGCGGGGGGCCATCCACGCGTACAGCTGCTCGTAGTCGAGCGCCACGAGGCGCGCCGGTCCCACGGCCACCGCGCTGGAGGTGCGGGGCCCCGGGTCGAACCAGCTGAGCTCGCCGAACATCTCCCCCGGGCCGAGCACCGCGAGGAGGTTCTCGCGCCCGTCCCCCGAGGTGCGTCCGAGCTTGATCTTGCCGGCCTGGATGACGAAGAGGTCGGCGGGCTCGTCGCCCTGGGCGAAGAGGACCTGCCCGCGCTTGAGCTCCACCACCCGTGCCAGCGACAGCAGGACCTCGGAGGCCTCCTCGTCGACCCCCACGAACAGGGGGGCGCGTCGCAGAACGTCCTGATCCACGCTGGCAGTGTGCCGCACGCGCCCCCGGTCGGCCTCAGGCGCACCACCCGTGCGGGCGACGCCGGGCCTGGGGCGGTCAGGAGACCTCGGCGACGACCTCCACCTCGACGGGGGCGCCGAGGGGCAGCTGGGCCACGCCCACGGCGGAGCGGGCGTGGCGCCCGGCCTCGCCGAAGACCTCCGCGAAGAGGTCGCTGGCGCCGTTCGCGACCCCGGGCTGGCCGGTGAAGCCGTCGGCGCTGGCCACGAAGACCGTGAGCTTGACGATGCGCGCCACCGCGTCCAGCCCGACCTCCGCGTCGAGCGCGGCCACGGCGTTGAGCGCCGCGGTGCGCGCCTGCTCCTTCGCGGCGGCGGGGTCGACGAGGCCGTCGCCCTCGCCCACCAGGCCGGTCACGGGCAGGGCGCCGCCGACGAAGGGCAGCTGGCCGGAGGTGAACACCAGCGAGCCGGTCCGCACCGTCGGCACGTAGGAGGCGACGGGCGCCGCCACCGGCGGCAGCTCGAGGCCGAGGGCTGCGAGGTTCTCCCGCGCGGTCACCGGGTCAGCCCTGCTTCGGGCGCTTGAGGTAGGCCACGAGGCCGTTGCCGCCGGGGCCGGGCACCACCTGCACGAGCTCCCAGCCCTCCTCGCCGAAGTTGTCGAGGATCGCCTTGGTGCTGTGCACGATGAGCGGCGCTGTCAGGTACTCCCACTGGGTCACGCCTGGCGAGCCTAGTCCCGGGGGTGCTGTCCGGGGGCGCGGCGGCGGCCCCGTCCGTACTGTCGGTGGGTGATCGCACGCACCGAGGCCCGGGGCGAGCAGCCCCGGCTGCACGTCGTCACCGGCAAGGGCGGGACCGGCAAGACCACGGTCGCCGTGGCGCTGGCGCTGGCGCTCGCCGACGAGGGCAGGCGGGTGCTCGTGTGCGAGGTGGAGGGGCGCCAGGGCGTCTCGCGCCTGCTGGGCACCGAGGCGCTGCCCTACCAGGAGGTCGAGCTGGCCGAGGGCGCCGGCGGCGGCCAGGTGGTGGGCCTGGCCGTGGAGCCGCGCGCCGCGCTGGTGGACTACCTCGACACCTTCCACGGCGGCGTCCTCGGAGGCCGGGGCGCCCGCGCCTCCACGGTGCTGGACCGCGCCGGCGCGGTGGAGTTCATCGCCGATGTGGCGCCGGGCCTGCGCGACGTCCTGCTGGTGGGCAAGGTCTACGAGGCCGTGCGCCGCACGAGCACGGGTCGCTCCGACGGCGGGGAGCCGGCCTACGACGCCGTGGTGCTGGACGCCCCGCCGACCGGCCGCATCACCCGCTTCCTGGGCATCGGCGACGAGCTGGCGCAGCTCGCCGCCGGTGGCCCGATCGCGGCGCGCGCGGCGTCCGTGGCGGCGCTGCTGCGCTCGGAGCAGACGGCGGTGCACCTGGTCTGCCTGCCGGAGGAGCTGCCCGTGACCGAGACGCTGGAGGCCGCGGCGGAGCTGCGCGCCGCCGGGCTGCCGCTGGGCGCCGTCGTCGCCAACCGCGTGCTGGCCGGCGCCGGGGACGGCGGGGGCTCCCGGGCCCGGGTGCGCGCGGCGCTGCGGCGGGCCCTCTCCCCCGAGGACGACGACGGCGGGGGCGGCAGCGGGGGCGGCGCCGAGGACCTGGTGGCGGCCCTGGAGGCCCAGGAGCGGGTGCGCGCCGCCCGGGTGGCCGAGCAGCGGCACTGGCTGGAGGTGGTCCGCGGCGCGGGCCGCGGCGTGCGCGAGCTGCCCGACCTGCCCGGCGGGGTGGACCTCGAGGGCCTGTACCGCCTCGCGGACGACCTCGCCGCCTCGCCGCTGCCGTCCCCGCAGGACGCGCCCGCCCCCGCGGGAGGTGCGGCGTGAGCGCGGGACCGGGCGCGGCGGGCGGCTGGGACCTGGACGCGCTCCTGGACGACCGCGGCGTGGAGGTGGTCGTCTGCGCGGGGTCCGGTGGCGTCGGCAAGACCACCACGGCAGCGGCGGTGGCGCTGCGGGCCGCCGAGCGGGGCCGCCGGGTGGCGGTGCTCACGGTGGACCCGGCCCGCCGGCTCGCGCAGGCCCTGGGCACCGAAGGCCACGCGGGTCCCGACCAGAAGGAGGACGACGGTCCCGCGCCCGACGAGCCGCGCCGGGTGCCGGGCGTGGACACCAGCCGGGGCGGGAGCCTGGACGCCCTCGTCCTCGACGCCCGTCGCACCCTCGACGCCCTGGTGGACTCCGCCCTGCCCCCGGCCCGCGCGGAGCAGGTGAAGTCCAACCCCGTCTACAGCTCGCTGGCGACGTCGTTCTCCGGCACGCAGGAGTACATGGCCATGGAGCGGCTGGGGCAGCTGCGCGCCGGCAGGGGCACCCCCTCGGGGTGGGACCTCGTGGTGGTCGACACCCCGCCGAGCCGTTCCGCGCTGGACTTCCTGGACGCGCCCACGCGCCTGGCGTCCTTCCTCGACGGCCGGTTCGCGCGGCTGCTCATGGCCCCGGTGCGCTTCGCGGGCTCGGCGCGCACGGGCTCGGGCCTGCGGGCCGCCGGGGGCCGCGTGGTCGGGGCGCTGGCCGGTGGCGTGGCGACCGCGATGGACCGGGTGCTGGGGGGCCGGCTGCTCCGCGACGTCCAGGCGCTCGTGGAGGGGCTGGACGAGGTCTTCGGAGGCTTCCGGGAGCGGGCCGAGGCGACGTCCGCGGCGCTGCGGGACTCCCGGACGGCCTTCGTGGTGGTCACCGCGCCGGAGACCGAGCCCCTCGCGGAGGCGGTCTTCCTCGTGGGCCGGCTCCGCTCGGCGGAGCTGGTGCCGGCGGCGGTGGTGGTCAACCGCGCGACGCGCGCCGCCGAGGGGCTGGACGCCGCCGCGGCCCGACGGGCCGCGGACTCGCTGCGGGACGGCACCGCCGACCAGCGGCGGGCGGCGCAGGTGCTGGACCTGCAGGTGGAGCTGCTGGAGCGGGTGGAGCGGGAGCGGCGCCTCGTCGACGAGCACCTGGCGGGCTCCGGGACGGCCACCGCGCTGGTGCCGGCCCTGGACGGCGACGTCGCGGACCTGGAGGGGCTTCGGGCGGTGGGTGCGGCCCTGGCCGGCGCGGCCCCGCGGTCGGGGCGCTCGACCTGACCGCTCGGTCAGGCGGTGCGGGCGGAGGCGGCGGCCTCGGCGCGGGCGTGCTCGGCCTTGGCGGCCTGCAGGAGGCGGCTCCAGGACTGCACGTTCGGGCGGCGCTTGAGGATGGCGCGGCGCTCGCGCTCGGTCATGCCGCCCCAGACGCCGAACTCGATGCGGTTGTCGAGGGAGTCGGCGAGGCACTCGGTGCGGACCGGGCAGGCCTGGCAGACGACCTTGGCCCGGTTCTGCTCAGCGCCCTGGACGAAGAGGGCGTCCGGGTCCGTGGTGCGGCACGCGGCCTGGGTGGTCCACTCGGCGGGCTCGAGGTAGAGGGTCTCGCTCATGGTGGTGCCTTCCGGTCGGTGGAGCGGCGGGGAAGCGCCGATCGGTGGGGCCCGAGCCGGCCAGGAGGACGAGGGCTTCTGCCCCGTTCCACCCGTCCGGACGAGTGACACGGATGAAGTTACGAACTGGTCACGCTGGTTCCCACCCCTCGTGCGGGCCATTTCCAGGACCACCGGTGACTAGTCACCGTGGCCCACGGCTGCGCACATCACGGTCTGGTAAGGGACCTCGTGAGTGGCCGGGTCGGACGCACCGGCCCCGTACGCTGGAGGCATGCCGGCCCGCGCCCCACGCCCCCGTCCCGACGACGGCGACGCGGACGGCCGGTCGACGCGGCGCAGCGCGTCCTTCGGGCGGGCGACCAAGCTCCTCGCGGGGTTCCTGGCGGCCAGCGTCGGCGCCGGCGTGCTCGTCGCGGGCCTGGCGGCGCCTGCGGTCATCGCCGCAGGTCAGACCAGCAACAACACCGTCGCCGCGTTCAACAGCCTGCCGGCTTCGCTCGACCAGCCGCCGCTGAGCCAGCAGACCCGCATCCTGTACTCCGACGGGTCGCTGATGGCCACCTTCTACTACGAGAACCGCATCCTGGTCCCCCTGGACAAGGTCTCCCCGATCATGCAGAAGGCCATGGTCGACATCGAGGACAGCCGCTTCTACGAGCACGGCGGCGTCGACCCGCGCGGCCTGGCCCGCGCCTTCGTGCAGAACTCCCAGGGCGGGGACACCCAGGGCGCCTCCACGCTCACGCAGCAGTGGATCAAGAACGTGCAGGTGGAGGAGGCGCTGTCCGCCCTGCCCACCAACGCGACGGCCGCCGACCGGCAGAAGGCCTTCAACGGCGTCACGGTGCGCTCGGGTCTGGACGGCTACGTGCGCAAGCTGCGCGAGATGAAGCTGGCGATCGCCGCGGAGAAGAAGTTCTCCAAGGACCAGATCCTGGAGAACTACCTCAACATCGCCAACTTCGGCGGCGGCCAGTACGGCGTCGAGGCCGCCAGCCGGCACTGGTTCAACAAGTCGGCGGCCGACCTCGACCTGTCCCAGGCGGCCCTGCTGGCCGGCATCGTGCAGAACCCCGTCGGGTACGACCCCGTGAACAGGCCCCAGGAGGCCCAGACCCGTCGTGACACGGTCCTGGCCCGCATGCTGCAGCTGGGCACCATCTCCCAGGCCGACCACGACGCCGCGGTGGCGACCCCGCTGGAGAAGGTGCTGGACGTCCAGCAGACCCCGAACGGCTGCGAGCAGGCGGGCTCGGCGGGCTTCTTCTGCGACTACGTGGTGAAGGAGTTCCGCGACGACGACGCGTTCGGCGGCTCCAAGGAGGACCGGCTCAAGCAGCTGTACCGCGGCGGCCTGACCATCACCACCACCCTCGACCGGGGCCGGCAGGACGCGGCGTTCCAGGAGGTGGCAGCCGGCGTCCCGGCGGACTCCACGGTGCCGACCAACCACCTCGACGGCACCGGCAAGGTGGTCCGCGACCAGGGCACGTCCAACTTGGGAGCCTCGATCGTCTCGGTGGAGCCGGGCACCGGCAAGATCATCGCGATGGCGCAGAACCGCACCTACAACACGTCCCCGGACGCCCCGGCGGGGGCGACCGCCATCAACTACAACACGGACTACACCGAGGGAGGGTCGGCCGGGTTCCAGCCGGGCTCGAACTTCAAGCCCTTCGTGCTGGCGACGTGGCTGGCCTCCGGACGCACGCTGAACGCCACCGTGAACGGCACCCAGCGCGCCTACCCGAACGGCAGCTGGAAGTACGGCAGCTGCTACTCCGGGTCCGGGTACGGCGGGGAGCCCTACGCCCCCGGCAACGCCGGCGACGGCGAGGAGAGCGGCACCATGCCGGTCCTGGAGGCCACGGCCAAGTCCATCAACACGGGCTACGCCGCCATGGAGAACCAGCTCAACCTCTGCGACGTCGGTGCCACCGCCCAGGCGCTCGGCATGCACAAGGCCAAGGCGGACACGCGCAACATCACGGGCAAGACGAGCACGGACATCAACGTGACGCCCGCGATGATGCTGGGCGTCGACGAGGTGGCCCCGCTGTCGGTCGCGACGGCGTACGCGGCCTTCGCCGCGGAGGGGAACTACTGCGTCCCCACGGCCATCGCGAAGGTCACCGACGCTGACGGGAAGGGCCTGCCGGTCCCCGCCGCCAAGTGCAACCAGGCGATCTCGAAGGACGTCGCCAACGGCGTCAACTACGCGCTGCAGCGCGTGCTGCAGTCCGGCGGCACGGCCTCCGGCAACGGGCTGGCCGGAGGACGCGAGGCCGCGGGCAAGACGGGCACCACCGACAAGTCCGTGGCCACCTGGTTCACCGGGTACACGCCGCAGCTGGCCACCGCGGTGTGGATCGGGGTGCCGGAGCGCAGCATGTCGCTCAACGGGGCCACCATCGCCGGACGCCGCTACCCGACCATGTACGGCGCCACGGTCTCGGCCCCGATCTGGCAGAAGTACATGAACCGCGCGCTCGACGGCGTGGACCAGCAGGACTTCAACGACCCGCCGTACAGCATCATCGGCAGCCCGCCCGCGCCGCCGCGCCCGGCCTACACCCCCGGCCCGAGCGGCGGCGGCCAGAACGCCGCTCCCTCCCCTGGCGGCCAGCAGGGCGGCGGCCAGGGCGGCCAGCCGGGCGGCGGCCAGGGCGGCCAGGGCGGTCAGCCGGGCGGCGGTGACCAGGGCGGCCAGCAGGGCGGCGGCGGCGGTGGCGGCGGCGGCCAGCAGGGCGGCGGTGACCAGGGCGGCCAGCAGGGCGGCGGCGGCGGTGGCGGCCAGGGCGGCGGCGGCGGCGGCGGCCAAGGCTGACACCGACCCACGCGTGACACGACGAGGTCCGCACTCCCGAGGGGGTGCGGACCTCGTCGCCGTCCGGGGCCACGGGCGACCACCCGTCGCCTGACTGGCAGCGGCCCGCCACCCGCTGGAGGGTGTGCCCCGTGCGCGGACTCCTGGGCCTGGCGGTGCTGGTGGGCGTCGGGGTGCTCTTCTCCGCCCACCGGCGCCGCATCCCCTGGCGGACCGTGGGCACGGCCCTCGCGCTGCAGGTGGTCTTCGCGTCCCTCGTGCTGCGGTGGGGACCGGGCCGGACGGCGCTGGACGCCGTCGCCAGCGGCGTCGAGGCGCTCATCGGCTACGCCGACGAGGGCACCACGTTCCTCTTCGGCCCGCTGACGCAGGTCGGCCCGTCGCTCGGGTCGGTGTTCGCCTTCGGGGTGCTCCCTGTGATCATCTTCCTCGGGGCGATCATCCAGCTGCTCTTCTACCTCCGCGTGGTGCAGCACGTGGCCTGGGCCCTCGGCGGTGCCCTGGGGTGGCTGCTGCGCGTCTCGCGGCTGGAGAGCTTCTTCGCGGCCGTCGTCATCTTCCTGGGGCAGAGCGAGGCGCCCCTGATGATCGCGCCGTACCTGAGGCGGCTGACGCGCTCGCAGCTGTTCGCCGTCATCACGGGCGGCTTCGCCGCGGCGGCCGGCTCCACCCTGCTCGGGTACGCGCAGCTGGGCGCGCCGCTGCCCTACCTGCTGGCCGCCACGGCCATGAACGCCCCCGCGTCGCTGCTCATGGCCAAGCTGCTGCTCCCCGAGACCGAGCCCGTGCAGGAGACGACCGGCGACGACGACGTGAGGAAGGTCCGCGACACCGAGTCGGCCAACGCCATCGACGCCCTGGGGCGCGGGGCCCTGGCGGGCGGGCGCATCGCCGTCGTCGTCGGCGCCCTGCTCATCGCGTTCATCGCGGTGCTGGCGCTCGCCAACGGGATCGTCGGGGGCGTCGCGGGCCTGTTCGGCGCCCAGGGGGTCACCGTGCAGGGGATCCTCGGGTGGCTGCTGTCACCGCTGGCCTGGCTGCTGGGGGTGCCGTGGTCGGAAGCGGGCCAGGCGGGCTCGTGGATCGGTCAGAAGACGTTCCTCAACGAGTTCGTCGCGTACTCCGACTTCGGCCCGAAGACCGCCTCGCTGGACCCGCTGACGGTGGCCGTGGTGAGCATCGCCCTGGCGGGCTTCGCCAACCTCGGCTCGATCGCCATCATGATCGGCGTGCTCGGGTCGCTGTGCCCGGAGCGGCGCGGCGAGGTGGCGCAGCTGGCGCCGCGGGCGCTGCTCGCCGGGGCCATGGCCAACCTCGCCAACGCCGCGGTCGCCGCCGTCGTCCTGTCCCTGTAGCGGCGGCGCCTCAGGAGGCGAGCGCGCGCTTCACGGCGGCGGCCAGGCGTCCGCCGTCCACGGTGGAGCCCACCTGCGGGCGCAGCACGCCCATGACGGCGCCCATGGCCGACGGCCCCGTCTTCCCCGCGGCGGCGACCTGGGCCACGGCGGCGTCGACGGCGGCGGACAGCGCGTCGTCGTCGAGCTGGGCGGGCAGGTAGGCGGTGAGCACCGCCTCCTCGGCGCGCTCGCGCTCTGCCGACTCCGCGCGGCCGGCGCCGGCGAAGGCCTCCGCGGCCTCCTTGCGCTTCTTCACCTCGGTGCGCAGCACCGCCAGCACCTCGTCGTCGGACAGCTCGCGGGCCTCGGTGCCCGCCACCGACGCGGTCTTCACGGCCGTCAGCGCCATCCGCAGGGTAGCGGTGCGCACCTCGTCACGGGCCCGCATGGAGGTGTTGAGGTCGGCGCGCAGGCGCTCGGCCAGGGAGGGGCTGGGGGTGCTCACGCCCTCGAGTCTGGCAGGGTGGGCGAGCGTGAGTCGCCTCGGTTTCCCCCGCACCGCCGCCCTCCGGTCCGCGGCGCTGGGCGCCGGCGCGGTGGCCGCCGCCGGGGCCGCAGCGGTGGCCTGGGGCGCCGGGTACGAGGTGCGCTCCTTCCGGCTGCGCCGGTTCCAGGTGCCCGTGCTCCCCTCCGGGCAGGCGCCGCTGAAGCTCCTGCACGTCTCGGACCTGCACATGATCGCCGGCCAGCGCGCCAAGCAGGACTGGGTCCGCTCGCTGGCCCGCCTCGAGCCCGACCTCGTCATCGACACCGGCGACAACATCACCTCCCCGCAGGCGGTGCCCGAGGTGCTACACGCGCTGGCGCCCCTGCTGGAGCTGCCCGGCGCCTACGTGCTCGGGTCCAACGACTACTTCGCCCCGAAGCCCAAGAACCCCGCCGCCTACCTGTGGCGGCCCTCGCGCGCCCACACCAGGCCCACCCCGCTGCCCACGGGCGAGCTCACGGACGCGTTCGACGCCGCCGGCTGGCTGGACCTCACCAACGCCCGGGGACGGCTGCAGGTGGACGGGCGCCGGCTGGACCTCGTGGGCGTGGACGACCCCCACCTGCAGCGGGACAGGTACCTCGACGTCGCCGGCGCCGCCGACCCCGCCGCGGACCTGTCGCTCGGCGTCTCCCACGCCCCCTACCGCCGGGTGCTGGACGCCATGACCACCGACGGGCACCAGCTGCTCATCGCGGGCCACACCCACGGCGGCCAGCTCTGCGTGCCGTTCCTGGGCGCGCTCACCACCAACTGCGACCTGCCCCGGTCCATGGCCAAGGGGCTGCACCGGTGGGAGCGCGGGCGCCGGTCCTCCTGGCTGCACGTGAGCGCCGGCCTGGGCACCAGCCCGTACGCCCCGGTGCGGTTCGCCTGCGCACCCGAGGCGACCCTGCTGGAGCTCGTCCCGGCGTGATCCCGGCCTGGTCCCGGCGTGATCCGGGGGCTGCGGGGCCCGCACGGCGCAGCCGCGTCGAGGGAAGCCCCAGACCTCGGCTAGAGTGGTCTGCGCTGCTCCGGGGTGTGGCGCAGCTTGGTAGCGCGCTTCGTTCGGGACGAAGAGGCCGCAGGTTCAAATCCTGTCACCCCGACCACGGTCACGAGGGCCCCCGCTGAGCGGGGGCCCTCACCCGTTCGGAGCCCTCCCAGCGCGCGTTCATGCGCACGACACACGTGCAGTGGCACCCTCCCCCTCGCACCCGGTGCCGCAGGCAACGCACCGGGTCTCATCGAGGACGACGGGTCAGGTGGCGGTCATGGCAGTGGCAGACCTGAGGGCGGACGAGGGCGACGGCGCCCTCGGAGCACAGGCCGAGAAGAGCAAGCTCCAGAAGCACTTCGGCAGGGCCGACATCTTCTTCTTCCTCGTGTGCACCCTCGTGGGCATCGACGGGCTGGGCACGCTGGCCACCAAGGGCGGCGAGGGCTTCACCTGGCTGGTGGTGTGCGTCCTCCTCTTCGCCGTGCCCTCCGCCGCGCTCCTGGCGGAGCTGGGGGCGGCCTTCCCCGACGAGGGCGGTCCCTACGTGTGGGTGCGGATGGCGTTCGGGCGCCTGGCCGGTGCCATCAACAACGTCTTCTACTGGGTCACCAACCCCGTGTGGATGGGCGGCACGCTGGTCGGGACGGCCCTCGGCGGGCTCATGACGTTCTTCCACGGCGGCGAGGAGTTCTCGACGACCTTCCAGTACGTGTTCGCCTTCGCGTTCATCTGGGCGGGCGTGCTCTTCGCCGTCCTGAGCTTCCGCGTGGGCAAGTGGGTGGCGACCGTCGGCGCCCTGGCCCGCTTCGCGCTGCTGGGCCTGTTCAGCGTGCTGGTCATCGCCTACGGCTTCGCGCACGGCTTCCACGGCCCCTCGGCCAGCAGCTACGCACCGAGCTTCTCCGGCTTCGTGGTGCTGGTGCCCCTCATCCTCTTCAGCCTGGTGGGCTTCGAGCTGCCCAGCGCCGCCGGGGAGGAGATGGAGGACGCCACCAAGGACGTGCCCTCCGGCATCGCCAAGTCCGTCATCGCCACGGGACTGCTCTACGGACTGCCCGTGCTCGGCATCCTCCTGGTCCTCCCCGAGCAGCAGGCCAGCGGTCTGGCGGGCTTCCCCGACGCCGTCCGCCAGGCGCTCACCGTCTTCGGCGGCAGCGTCGCACCCGCCGCGGACGGCACCGTCGCGGTCACCCTGACGCCCTTCTCCACCGCCGTCGGCTACGTGATGGGGCTCCTCGTGGTGCTCGTGGCCTTCACCTCAGGCCTGACCTGGATCATGGGCTCGGACCGCACCCTGGCGGTCTCCTGCTACGACGGCGCCGGCCCGCGCTCCCTGGGCCGCTTCTCGGAGCGCTTCGGCACCCCCCTGCGCGTCAACGTGCTCTCCGGGGTCATCTCCACGCTGGTCTTCGTGGCGGCCAACACCATCACCTCCGGTGACGCCGGGAAGTTCTTCACGGTGGCGCTGGCGCTGGCGGTCTCCACCACGCTCATCAGCTACCTGGGCATCTTCCCGGCCGCCTGGGTGCTGCGGCGCCGGCTGCCGGACGCCCCGCGCCCCTACCGCGCCCCGGCGCTCGGCCTGCTGACGGTCGTCTCCACCGCGTGGATCGTGTTCTGCACCGTGCAGATCCTCTTCCCGGGCCTCGGCGACGGCTGGTTCACCGAGGACTTCCGCGCTGACGGCTGGGAGTTCTCCGAGCGGTGGACCTACCTGCTGGTGGAGCTGGTGCCGCTGCTGGTCTTCACCGCCCTCGCCGTGGCGTTCTGGGCCGTCGGCCGGCGGGAGCTGCGCGCCGCCCACCCAGCCCGCTGATCATGCAGAAGACCCGCACCTGAGAGCCTCAGGTGCGGGTCTTCTGCATGATCGCGAGACTCAGCGAGCAGGTCAGCGGCCGGTGAGCTCCGCGGCCACCAGCTCGGCGATCTGCGCGGTGTTGAGCGCCGCGCCCTTGCGCAGGTTGTCACCGCACACGAACAGGTCCAGCGTGTGCGGGAAGTCCAGCGCCTGCCGGATGCGCCCCACCCACGTCGGGTCGGAGCCCACCACGTCGGCGGGCGTGGGGAAGTCGCCGTTGGCCGGGTCGTCCAGGACGACGACGCTGGGGGCCTCGACCAGCGCCTGGCGCGCCGCCTCCACCTTGATGGGCTTCTGGAACGTCGCGTGCACCGCGAGGGAGTGCGTGGTGACCACGGGCACCCGGACGCAGGTGGCGGAGACCTTGAGGTCGGGGATCCCGAGGATCTTGCGGCTCTCCGCGCGGACCTTCAGCTCCTCGCTGGACCAGCCGTCGTCCTTGAGGGAGCCGGCCCACGGCACTACGTTGAGCGCCAGCGGCGCCGGGAACGGGGAGGGGTCGTCCCCGAGGCGCTCGGCGATGGCGGTGCGCACGTCACCGGAGCGGGTGCCGAGCGCCGGGTCCCCGGAGACCGCCTCGAGCTCCGCGTGGAGCCGGTCGATGCCGGGCTGGCCGGCGCCGGACGCGGCCTGGTAGGAGGCCACCACCAGTTCGGTGAGGCCCCACTGGCGGTGGAGGGCGCCCAGGGCGTCCATCATCGTCAGCGTCGTGCAGTTGGGGTTCGAGATGATCCCCCTGGGCCGGTTGCGGATGGCCGCCGGGTTGACCTCGGGCACCACCAGCGGGACGTCCGGGTCCATGCGGAAGGCGCCGGAGTTGTCGACGACGACGGCGCCGCGAGCGGCCGCGACGGGACCCCACTGGGCGCTGACCTCGTCCGGGACGTCGAACATGGCCACGTCCACGCCGTCGAAGACCTCCGGCGCCAGGGCCTGCACCTCGACGTCCTCGCCGCGGACGCGCAGCTTCTTGCCCGCGGAGCGCGCCGAGGCCACGAGGCGGATCTCGCCCCAGACGTCCTCGCGGGTGGAGAGGATGCCGAGCATCACGGTGCCGACGGCGCCGGTGGCGCCGACGACGGCGAGGACGGGCTTGCGGCCCGCCGCCGGCGCGCTGCTGGGGGTGCTCTCGCTCATCGTCCGGTCCCTCCGTAGACGGTGGCCCTGCCCTCGTCGGCGCTGGCGTCCAGCCCGAAGGCCGTGTGCACGGCGCGCACCGCGTCGTCCAGCGCGCTGTCGCGCGTGACCACCGAGATCCGGATCTCCGAGGTGGAGATCATCTCGATGTTGATGCCGCTGTCGGCCAGCGCCTTGAAGAACCTCGCGGACACCCCCGGGTTGCTGCGCATGCCGGCGCCGATGAGGGACAGCTTGCCGACCTGGTCGTCGAAGCGGAGCGAGCCGAAGCCCACCGAGCCCTGCACCTGCGACAGCGCCGTCATCGCCGCCTGGCCGTCGGCCTTGGGCAGCGTGAAGGACACGTCGGTGAGGCCCGTCGCGGCGGCCGACACGTTCTGCACGATCATGTCGATGTTGATGCCGGCGGCGGCGACGTGCTCGAACAGCTCCGCGGCCGTGCCCGGCTTGTCCGGGACGCCCACCACGGTGATCTTCGCCTCGCTCCGGTCGTGCGCGACGCCGGTGATGATCGCGTGCTCCACGGGAAGGTCCTCCATCGATCCGGCCACGAGCGTCCCGGGCCTGGGGCTGAACGAGCTGCGCACGTGCACGGGCACGCCGTAGCGGCGGGCGTACTCGACGCAGCGGAGCATGAGCACCTTGGCGCCGCTGGCGGCCAGCTCGAGCATCTCCTCGTAGGTGACGGTCTCGAGGCGGCGGGCGGCCGGCACGATGCGCGGGTCGGCGGTGAAGACGCCGTCGACGTCGGTGTAGATCTCGCAGACGTCGGCGCCGAGCGCCGCGGCCAGGGCCACCGCCGTGGTGTCGGAGCCACCGCGGCCGAGGGTGGTGATGTCCTTGGTGTCCACCGAGACGCCCTGGAACCCGGCCACCACGGCGACGTCGCCAGCGTCGAGGGCGTCCCGGATGCGGCCGGGGCTGACGTCGATGATGCGCGCCCGGCCGTGGGCGGAGTCGGTGATGACGCCCGCCTGGCTGCCGGTGAAGGAGCGCGCCTGGATGCCGAGGTTGGCGGTGGCCATGGCCAGCAGGGCCATCGAGATCCGCTCACCCGAGGTGAGCAGCATGTCGAGCTCGCGCGCCGGGGGCAGCGGGCTGACCTGCTCGGCGAGGTCGAGCAGCTCGTCGGTGGTGTCGCCCATCGCCGAGACCACGACCACCACGTCGTGGCCGGCGCGGCGCGTCTCGGCGATGCGCGCGGCCACCCGCTTGATGCCCGCGGCGTCGGCGACGGACGAGCCGCCGTACTTCTGGACGACCAGGCCCACCGGGGGCACCTCCTGCGCAGTGCTTCGTGTCGTCGTGCAGGTCGCCGCGCGAGGGCGCGGGGCACGGAACGGCACAGGACTCTACCGGCGGCGGCCGTGTCGCCCGACCGGCTGAGTCCCCGCCGGTGCCGGGGTGCGGGAGGATCGGAGCATGGCGCCGCTGCAGATCACCGCCCTCACCGCCGAGCGGTCGGCGCTGGCCCTGCCCGACCTCCCGTGGGACGCGCCGCTGAGCCGGTGGCCGGCGGAGACGCTCGCCGCGCTCCCCCGCGGCATCTCGCGCCACGTCGTGAGGTTCGTGCGCCTGGCGGACGCCGTGGTCGCGGTGAAGGAGAACACCGAGGAGCTGGTGCGCCGCGAGTACGGCCTCCTGCGGGTGCTGCGCCGCCTCGACGTGCCCTGCGTCGTCCCCGTCGCCGTGGTGACCGGGCGCACCACGCCCGAGGGGGAGCAGCTCGACCCGGGCCTGGTCACCCAGCACCTGCAGTTCTCCCTGCCCTACCGCGCGCTGTTCAGCCAGTCGCTGCGCCCCGACACCGCCACGCGCCTGGTCGACGCCCTCGCGGTGCTGCTGGTGCGCCTGCACCTGGCCGGCTTCTACTGGGGGGACGTCTCGCTGTCCAACACCCTGTTCCGCCGCGACGCCGGGGAGTTCGCGGCCTACCTCGTGGACGCCGAGACCGGCGAGCTGCACCAGGAGCTGTCCGACGGGCAGCGCGAGAACGACGTCGAGGTGGCCCGCATCAACATCGCCGGCGAGCTCATGGACCTCGAGGCCGCCGAGTACCTCGACGAGAGCGTCGACCCGGTGGAGGTCGCGAACAGCATCGTCGAGCGCTACCACTCCCTGTGGCAGGAGCTGACGGGCCTGGAGTCGTTCGAGCAGGGCGAGCGGTGGCGCGTGCAGGCGCGCATCGAGCGCCTCAACGAGCTCGGCTTCGACGTGGGCGAGCTGTCCATCTCCACCGACGTCGGCGGCTCGGTGGTGCAGATCCAGCCGAAGGTGGTCGACGCGGGCCACCACTCGCGGCGCCTGCTGCGCCTGACCGGCATCGACGCCGAGAACAACCAGGCCCGCCGCCTCCTCAACGACCTCGACGCCTACGTGGCGGCCACGGACCGCCAGAACGACGACGAGGAGATCTCCGCGCACGACTGGCTGGCCCAGGTCTTCGACCCGGTGGTGCGGGCGGTGCCGCGCCGGATGCGCCGCAAGCTGGAGCCGGCGGAGATCTTCCACGAGGTGCTGGAGCACCGCTGGTACCGCTCGCAGGAGGCGCAGCGCGACATCCCCCTGCTGGAGGCGGCGCGCTCCTACGTCGACGACGTGCTCTCCCAGCGCCCCGACGAGCAGGCGCTGATCCTGCAGACCGGTCTCATGGACACCGGTCAGATGGCGGCGGTGGGCATGGACCGGGACGAGGCGCCGCTGCTGGGCGGCTCGGGGCACGACGACCCCGACGACCCCGAGTCCGACCGCATCGACGGCTGGCTCTCCAGCCACGGCTGAGCCGCCGCGTCCGGCGGGTACCACACGCGGGTGCGCCCCCGCCCCTCGCGCTTGGCCGCGTAGAGGGCCTGGTCGGCCCGGCTGAGGGCGGCGTCCAGGTGGTCGCCGGCGGCCAGGCCGGTGACGCCCGCGGTGCAGCTGCGCCCCGCCGGCAGCGCGGAGCGCAGGGCGTCGACGAGCCCGGCGAGGCGGTGGGGGTCGAGCGGGGCGAGGAGCACGAACTCGTCCCCGCCCCAGCGCCCCAGCACCGCCCCCGGCGGCAGCTGGGCCGTCCACGCCGCCGCGGCGCAGCGCAGCAGCTCGTCCCCGGCGGCGTGCCCGAGGGTGTCGTTGACCTGCTTGAAGTGGTCGAGGTCCACCACGGCGAGGGACTGCGGGAGGTCGGGGCGGTGGGCCCCCAGGGCCGCGACCACCAGACGCTCGGCGCCGCGCCGGTTGGGCAGCCCCGTGAGGACGTCGAGCTCGGCGGCCCGGACGGCGTGCGCGGTCACCCGCGACAGCACCCCGACCAGCACCCCGACCGCGAGGGTGGTGCAGGTCAGGACGAGCACGTCCCCCGCTGGCGCGCCGGACGCCGAGAGGACCACCACGAGCAGGACCGAGCTGACCCCGATGTGCACGGCGGCGGTGCGCCAGGGGAAGAAGAACGACGCCAGGGCCGCGAGGAGCACGAGGAGGCTGGCATCGGCGACGCTGGCGGTGCCCCCGCCGTCGAGGTGGATGCCCACGGCCACGGCCACGGCGGTGGCCGGCTGCACCAGGTGGAAGTGCCGGGTGCGGAGGTGGCGGCGGACGGCGAACACCACCGCGCCGCCGAGCACCGCGGAGGCGGCCACCCAGAACGGGGCCCCCGGGGACGCCACTCCGCTGCGCAGCAGGCAGGCCACGGCGACGTACAGCCCGCAGGCGCTCATGGTGGTCGACGTCGTCCACGCCATGACCCGCAGGCTCGCGGCGGGCTGCGCCCGCGAGAGCTCGCCGGAGAGCACCCCCGCCCGGCGTCCGCTCATCCTTCGGCCCCGGTGCTCGTGCCGGCACGCAGGTCCTGTCCCCGCAGCCGCTCCACGAACGCGCCGGTGGGCAGGGCGGGAGCCCAGAACCAGCCCTGCCCCTCCTCGCAGCCGAGCTGCGCCAGCCACGCCGCCTGGTGGTCGGTCTCGACGCCCTCGGCGACCACCGCCAGGTCCAGGGCGTGGGCCAGCGCGACCACGCCCTCGCACACGGGCGCCGCGGTGCCCGGCTGCACCGCCGCGACGAAGCTGCGGTCCACCTTGAGCAGGTCCAGCGGCAGCCGGCCGAGCCGCGACAGGCTCGACCACCCGGTGCCGAAGTCGTCCACGGCGATCCGCACGCCGGCGGCCCGCAGGGCGTGCAGGTTGGCCACCACCGCCTCGGACTGCTCGTCGAGGAGCCCCTCCACCACCTCCACCACCAGGCGGTGGCCGGGCAGGCCCGCGCGGTGGAGCGCGGCCACCGCCCACGCGGCGTAGTCGTCCTCGGCGAGCTCCGGGCCGGACGCGTTGACAGCCACGGACAGCGGCGCACCACCGGCGGGCACCGGCCAGGAGGCGGCGTCCAGGCAGGCGCGCTCGAGCACGTGCCGGCCGAGCTGGACCACGGCGCCGCTGGCCTCGGCCTGGGGCAGGAAGTCACCCGGCGGCACGAACCCGCCTCCGCGGCGCCAGCGGACCAGCGCCTCCGCCCCGGTGGTGGCGCCGTCGCGCAGGCGGACCACCGGCTGGTAGTGGACCTCCACGGAGCCGTCGGCCAGGGCCTCGTACAGCCCGCGGACGGTGGGCAGGCCCGGCGTCCACAGGTGGCTGGAGCCCCGCCGCTGCCGCTTGGCAGCCGCGAGCGCCCCCTCAGCCCGGTCGACCACGTCCTGGACCTCGTCGCCCAGCTCGGCGAGCACGAGGCCCGCGCTGGCGGTGCGCGGCCCCGGGACCAGGGCGTGCAGGCCCTCGACGAGCGCCCACGCGGTGTCGACGTCCGCGGGGAGCACCAGCGCGAACTGGTCCCCGCCCCACCGCCCGAGCACGCCGCGCCGGCCCAGGCGGGACCTCCACGCGGCGGCGGTGGCCCGCAGCAGCGCGTCACCGGCGGCGTGCCCCTCGCGCTGGTTGGTGGCCTGGAGGTGGTCCATGCCGAGGAGCACCAGCACCGCCGGTTCACCCGTCTGCTGGACCTGCGCCAGCACCCGTCCGAGGTGCTCGGTGGTGGCGGTGCGGTCGGGGAGCCGCGTGAGGGGGTCGATGCCGGAGGTCTCGGTGGCCCTGGCCAGGAAGCGGATCGCACCGGACAGACCGGCCAGCACGCAGCCGACCACCAGGAGGTCTCCGAGGGCGGCTCCGCCGACAGCGCCGAGGGCCAGGAGCAGCCCGGCGAGGACGGCCGCGAGGTGGACCGCGGCGGCGGCCGCGGGGAAGAAGAAGACGGACTCCGCCGCCACGATGGCGAACAACCAGGCGTCGGCCCACCCGTGCCGGCCACCGATGAGCGCCACGCCGGCCGTGATCATGGTGATGGCCAGCAGCTGGGAGAGGTGGAAGTGCCACACGCGCGTCCGGTGGCGCGTCGCGTGCACCACCGCTCCGGCGCAGAGCCCCGCCACGGCGAAGGCCACGAGGGTCCCGCGGTGCTGGAGGTCGGGTCGCACGACCGCCCCCACGAGCACCGTCACGGCGCCGACCGCGTAGAGGACGGCGCTGGCGCGGTTGATGACCTCCGCCGTGACTCCGGGCCGGCTCGTGGTGAAGACCTCGAGCACGGCGTGCGCGAGCTCGCGCGCGACCTCGCGCGCGGCCTGTCGTGGAACGGGTCGCACACGACAGTGGTCGGTGCGGCCCGGGCCCACCTTGAGCCGCCGTCACCCGTCAGAGGCGGGCGCGCGCCCCCGCGGCCTCGCGCGCCCGGGCCACCTCGTACAGCGCGATGCTGCAGGCGACCCCCGCGTTGAGGGACTCCACAGACCCGGCCATGGGGATCGAGGCGACCAGGTCGCACGTCTCCCGCACCAGGCGCGACAGGCCGCGGCCCTCCGAGCCGACCACCACGGCCACCGGGCCCTCGGCGATGCGCGCCACCTCGTCGGAGCCGATCGGGGCGTCGGCGTCGGCGTCGAGGCCGATGACGAAGCACCCGGCGGCCTTGGCCGCCTCCAGGGCGCGGGTCAGGTTGGTCTCCCGGGCCACCGGCAGGCGCGCGGCGGCACCGGCGGAGGTCTTCCACGCGCTGGCCGTCATGCCCGCGGAGCGGCGCTCGGGCACCAGCACGCACGAGGCGCCGAACGCCGCGGCCGTGCGGACCACGGCACCGAGGTTGCGGGGGTCGGTGACGCCGTCGAGGGCGACCACGAGGGGTGCGCGCCCGGCGGTGGTGTCGGCCTCGAGGACGTCGGCCAGGGAGGCGTACTGGTAGGGCGGCACCGTGAGCACCAGGCCCTGGTGGACCGCGCCACCGGCCATCCGGTCCAGCTCGGGGCGGGCGGCCTCCAGCACCGGCAGGCCGCGGTCGGCGGCGGTGCGCAGGGCCTCGCGCACGCGGTCGTCGGTCTCGATGCGGGTGGCCACGTGCAGCGCCACGGCGGGGATGCCGGTGCGCAGCGCCTCCACCACCGGGTTCCGCCCGGCCACGGCCTCGTTGCCGGCGCGGCTGGTGGTGGTCCGGCCGGTGGGGCGCTGCGCGCGCAGCCCGTCGTCGCGGGTGGGTCGAGACGGTCCCGCACC
Organism: Quadrisphaera sp. RL12-1S; assembly: GCF_014270065.1. Taxonomy (NCBI): domain Bacteria; kingdom Bacillati; phylum Actinomycetota; class Actinomycetes; order Kineosporiales; family Kineosporiaceae; genus Quadrisphaera; species Quadrisphaera oryzae. Next base: position 489,214 of record NZ_JACNME010000001.1, read on the forward strand.
GGCGCCGGCGGGGCCGCCCTCGGCGGCCCGGCGCGCCGCGCTGGCGGCGCGGCGGGCGGCGGGGTGCCCGGTGCGCTCCTCGGCGGGCGGGGTGGGACCGCGCCCCTCGAGGGCGCGGCGGTTCTTGCCACCGGTGCCGGTGGTGGGCGACTTCTTGGAGCCGGCCTTGCGCACGGCGCCGCGCCGGGACGAGTTGCCGGCCATGGGTGCTCCTGTCGGGTCTGCTGCGTGAGGGGGTTTCGAGGGGTCGCGCGGGGGTGGGCGTCAGCCCAGCGACCAGCGGGCGCCGTCGGCCGAGTCCTGGACCACCACGCCGGCCCGGGACAGCAGGTCCCGGATGGCGTCCGCGGTGACGAAGTCCTTCTCGGCGCGGGCCCGGGCCCGGGCGTCGAGCTGGGCCTGGACGAGGACGTCCAGCGCGGACGCCTGGGCGCTGCCGGCGGCGCCGGAGGCCCCGGACCAGTGCGGGTCGAGCGGGTCGACGCCGAGGGTGCGCACGATCGCGGTGACGTCGTTGGCGGCCGCGACGGCGAACTGCTCGCGGCCGGCGTCCAGGGCGACGTTGCCGGCGCGCACGGTGTCGTGCAGGACCGCCAGCGCGCCGGGGACGTTGAGGTCGTCGTCCATGGCGGCCGCGAACGCCGGGGGGATGCGCAGGGCCGGGGAGGGCCCGCGGCCCGCGGCGTAGGCCTGCACCACGGGCTGCACGCGCCGCAGGAACGTCTCCACGCGGCCGATCGCGGCCTCGGCCTCCGCCAGGGACGTGGCGGAGTGCTCCAGGTTGGACCGGTAGTGCGCCGAGCCCAGGTAGTACCGCAGCGCCAGCGGCGTGGTGGTCTCCAGCACCGTGGAGACCTGCAGGGAGTTGCCGAGCGACTTGCTCATCTTCTCCCCGCCCTGGGTGACCCAGCCGTTGTGCAGCCAGCACGAGGCGAAGCCGAGGCCGGCGGCGCGGCTCTGCGCCTGCTCGTTCTCGTGGTGGGGGAAGCGCAGGTCCAGACCGCCGGCGTGGATGTCGAAGGCGTCGCCGAGGTAGCGGCGGGCCATCGCCGAGCACTCCAGGTGCCAGCCGGGGCGGCCGCGGCCGAAGGGGGTCGGCCACGAGGCGGTGGCGGGCTCGCCGGGCTTGGAGCCCTTCCAGAGGGCGAAGTCGCGCGGGTCGCGCTTGCCGCGGGGGTCGGCGTCCTCGGCGGGGGCGACGTCGTCGAGCCTGACGTGCGTCAGCGCGCCGTACTCGGCGAACGACCTGACGTCGAAGTAGACGTCACCGGAGCCGTCGGGGGCGGCGTACGCGTGGCCCCGCTCGACCAGCAGCTCCATGAGCTCGACCATCTCGGGCACGTGCCCGGTGGCGCGGGGCTCGTAGGTGGGCCGGCGCACGCCCACGGCGTCGTAGGCGGCGCTGAAGGCCTGCTCGTGGGTGTACGCCCACGCCCACCAGGGGCGCCCGGCGTCAGCGGCCTTGGTGAGGATCTTGTCGTCGATGTCGGTGACGTTCCGCACGAAGGTGACGTCGAGGCCGTGGCCGGCCTCGAGCCAGCGGGCGAGCACGTCGAAGGCGACGCCCGAGCGCAGGTGCCCGATGTGCGGCGGCGCCTGCACGGTGGCGCCGCAGAGGTAGATGGAGGCCGCTCCGTCGCGCAGGGGGACGAAGTCGCGCACGGCGGCGGCCTCGGTGTCGTACAGGCGGAGTGGCACCCCACCAGGCTATCGGCGCAGACGGACGGCCCCGTCCAGCGCTGCGGGGTGCAGGCCGGCCGGGGCCGTCGGGGGGGGTGTCAGCGGGCGGCGTGCTCCGGGGCCACCTCGATGCCGCTGCGCCCGCGGGCGCGCTGCACCAGCAGGACGACGACGCCGACCGCCAGCCAGCACAGGCCACCGATCTGGGCGGTGCTGTCGGCGTTCACCAGCACGAAGCCGATGACGAGGAACCCGACCACGGGGACGACGACGTGGAGCAGCACGTTGGAGCTGCGCCGGCGCACGGCGTAGTACGAGACCACCGAGACGTGCAGCAGCAGGAAGGCCGTCAGCGCGCCGAAGTTCACCAGCGAGCTGATGGCCACGATCCCCAGCTGGTTGAAGACCAGGCCCAGGACGAGGGTCAGCCCACCCACGAGCAGGATGGCGCGACCGGGCACCTGGTTCCTGGGGTTGACGTGCGCCAGGAAGCCCGGCAGACGCCGGTCGCGCGCCATGGAGAACAGCAGGCGCGCCGTGGCCGACTGCGCCGCGACGGCGTTGGCGATGCCCACCGCCAGCACGTTCATCGCCAGGAAGGCCACCTGCCAGCCCCGGCCGGCCGCACCCTGGACGATGTTGAAGAACGCGTTGTCGGTCGCGTCACCCTCCGGGAACGAGGCGGTGTCCGGCACGAGCATGCCGGCGAGCCAGGTCTGGGTGACGAAGAGCAGCGCCACCACGACGAGGCCGAGGATCATCGCCTTCCCGGCGGACGAGCGCCCGCCGCGGCTCTCCTCCGACAGGGTGGCGATGCCGTCGAACCCGAGGAAGCTCAGCACCGCGATGGACAGCGCCGTCGCCAGCAGCGCCGGGCTGAACTCGGCGGCGTTGAACAGCGGTGTCGTCGTGAAGCGGGCACCGCCCGTGCCGCTGCTGATCGCCAGCACGGCGATGACCACGAAGGCCACGATGAACAGCAGCTCGGCGAGCAGGAAGATGCGGTTCACCACGGCGGTGAAGGAGATGCCGACGTAGTTGATCGTGGTGTTGACGACGAGGAAGACGACGATCCAGACCCAGCTGGGCACGCCCGGCACGATGCCCTTCATCGACACCGCGGCGATGACGTAGAGCAGGGTCGGCACCAGCAGGTAGTCGAGCAGGATCGTCCAGCCGGCGAGGAACCCCAGGTTGGGGTGCACACCACGGCCGACGTAGGCGTAGACGGAGCCGGCCACCGGGAAGGCCCTGGACATCTGGGCGTAGGCGAGCGCCGTGAAGATCATGGCGACCAGACCGATGATGTAGACGAGCGGCACCATGCCGGCCGCGGAGTTGTAGACACCCCCGTAGATGGCCCACGGCGCGATCGGCACCATGAAGACGAGCCCGTAGACGAGCAGGTCCGTGGTGCTCAGGGAGCGTCGCAGCTCCTGCTTGTAGCCGAGGTCGGCGAGGGCGGCCTCCCCCTCGCCGCCGCCGCCCGGCGGCGTCTGGCCGGTCTGGCTGGTGGTGCTCACTGCTGGTCTCCTCGGGGGTCGTGCTCGGCGATGAAGCCACCGACCACCTCGAGGAAGCTCGCGTGCTCCTCGACGTGCGGCATGTGGCTGGACTCGGGGAAGACGTGGCTGCGCACGTCGGGGATGCGCTCCACGAACGGCGCCCACGTGGCGGGCGTGGCCTCGTCGTGGGCGCCGGCCACCACGAGGGTGGGGGCGGTGATGCCGGGCAGGCGGTCCTCGACGGTCCACCCGAGGTTGGAGCCGGTGATGGTGAACTCGCTGGGCCCGTTCATCGCGTGGTAGACGGTCGGCTCGGCGTCGATCTGCGCGAACGTGGCCGCGACCTCGGCCGGCAGCGGCTGCACGCGGCAGACGTGGCGGGCGTAGAAGACGTCGCTGGCGGCCTTGTAGTCCGGGTGCGCGTAGTCGCCGGCGGCCTCCAGGCGCAGCAGGTCCGAGCGGTGCGGCTCGGGCAGGGCGTCGATGAGCTCCTCCGCGGCCTGGCGCCAGGTGGCCATGGAGGCCGGGGAGTCGCAGATGGTCAGCGACTGGACGCGCTCGGGGTGGGCGAGGGCGAACTCGGGGCCGAGCATGCCTCCCCACGACTGGCCCACCACGTGCACGCGGTCCAGGCCCAGGTGGTCCAGCAGCGAGACCAGCTCGTCCACGAAGAGCCGCACCGTCCAGGAGGCCGGGTCGGCCTCGGGCAGGTGGGTGCTGCGACCGCAGCCCAGCTGGTCGTAGTGGACGACGGCGCGGCCGCCGGTGGCGAGGTTGGCCATCGACAGCGTGTAGTCGTGCGCGGCGCCGGGACCCCCGTGCAGGACCACGACGGGCAGCGGGGCGCCGGCCTCGCCGGCGCCCGGCAGCCGGCCGGTGACCCGGTACCAGGTCTCGTGACCGCGGAAGGGCACCCGGCCCTCGAGGTCGGCGGGTGGGATGGCGTAGGGCACTCGTGGTCTCCGTGGTGCTCGCAGGAGCCGCGGACAGGGTTCGTCGATGCGGTTCCGCGGACTGTAGGGCGCGACTGACCAGGAGCGGCACCACGACCCGCGAGGTCAGGCGCCTCCGGGCCGAACCTTTGCCGGTCCTTGACCCGCCTTTGCCGTCCGTTCACCCGAGGCTGGACCTCACACTGATGCATCAGTCCTCCGTCGAGGGCTGCCGCTGGTGGTGCGCCACTGCGGCGATCGCTACGGTCGCCCCATGCCAAGCACCGTGAAGGGCGTCGTCGCCCTCAGCAAGGGAGCTCCCGTCGAGCTCGTCGACGTCGTCGTCCCCGACCCGGGCCCCTTCGAGGCCGTGGTCGACGTGCAGGCCTGCGGCGTCTGCCACACCGACCTGCACTACCGCGAGGGCGGCATCTCCGACGACTACCCCTTCCTGCTGGGCCACGAGGCCGCTGGCGTGGTCAGCGCCGTGGGCGAGGCCGTCACCGACGTCGCCGTGGGCGACTACGTGGTCCTGAACTGGCGCGCGGTCTGCGGCAGCTGCCGCGCCTGCCGCCGCGGCCGGCCCTGGTACTGCTTCGCCACCCACAACGCCGAGCAGAAGATGACCCTGGCCGACGGGACGCCCCTGTCCCCCGCGCTGGGCATCGGCGCCTTCGCCGAGAAGACGCTCGTGCACGCCGGGCAGTGCACCAAGGTCGACCCGGCCCTCCCGGCGTCCGCGGCCGGCCTGCTCGGCTGCGGGATCATGGCGGGCTTCGGGGCCGCTGTGAACACCGGCGCGGTGACCCGCGGCGACTCCGTGGCGGTCATCGGCTGCGGCGGCGTGGGTGACGCCGCCATCGCCGGCGCCAAGCTGGCGGGCGCCACCACCGTCATCGCCGTCGACGTCGACGACCGCAAGCTCGAGGTCGCGAAGCGCTTCGGCGCCACGCACACCGTCAACAGCCGGACCGGCGGCGACGCCGTCGAGCAGATCCGGGCGCTGACCGGTGGGAACGGCGCCGACGTCGTCGTCGAGGCCGTGGGGCGCCCCGAGACCTACAAGCAGGCGTTCTACGCCCGCGACCTCGCCGGCACCGTGGTCCTCGTGGGCGTGCCGACGCCGCAGATGACGCTCGAGCTGCCCCTGCTCGACGTCTTCGGCCGCGGTGGTGCCCTGAAGTCCAGCTGGTACGGCGACTGCCTGCCCGAGCGCGACTTCCCGATGCTCGCCGCCCTCGCCCTGCAGGGCCGCTTCCCGCTGCAGGACTTCGTCACCGAGACCGTGGGCCTGGGCGACGTCGAGGCCGCGTTCGCCGCCATGGGCCGCGGGGACGTGCTGCGGTCGGTGGTGGTGCTGTGAGCGCCCCCCAGCCCTCCACGACGGGCGGGCTGCGCCTGGACCGGAGCACCTCCGAGGGCACCTTCAGCCTCGACGGGCAGACCTTCGACGTCGAGAACAACGTGCTGGTGCTCGGGGACGACGCGGAGTGCCTCGTCGTCGACGCCCCGCACGACCTCGGTGCGATCGCCGAGGTCGTCGGGGACCGGCGCGTGGTGGCCGTCGTCTGCACCCACGCCCACGACGACCACGTGCGCCTGGCCCCCGCGGCCGGTGAGCGCTTCGCCGCACCGGTGCTGCTGCACCGCGACGACCTCGCCCTGTGGACGCTGACGCACCCGGCGGCGGCTCCGACCGAGCTCCTCGAGGACGGGCAGGTCATCACCGTGGCCGGTGCCGAGGTGCACGTGCTGCACACGCCGGGCCACTCCCCCGGCTCGGTCTGCCTCTACGTCCCCGCGCTGGAGACGGTGCTGACGGGCGACACGCTGTTCGCGGGCGGCCCCGGCGCCACGGGACGGTCCTTCAGCGACTTCCCGACGATCATCACCTCGATCCGCGAGCGGGTGCTCGCGCTGCCGCCGGGCACCACCGTGGTGCCCGGGCACGGCGCGACGACGACGGTCGGCGACGAGGCCCCGCACCTGCAGGAGTGGATCGACAGGGGCCACTGACGTGGCAGACGGTCGCGGGGCCGCTGGGCCCGCGGGGAGCGCCGGCGGCGCGGGCCTCGAGGTGCGCCTCGACCGCGCTGCCGGGGCGCCCGCACCGTGGCAGCAGGTGCACGACCAGGTGGTCGCCGCGGTCGACGACGGGCGGCTGGTCCCCGGTGACCGGCTCCCCACGGTGCGGGCGCTGGCCGAGGAGCTCGGCGTGGCCGCCGGCACCGTGGCGCGCGCCTACCGGGCGCTGGAGGCGTCCGACGTCGTGAGCACCGCGAGCCGAGCGGGAACCGTGGTGCGCGACCGCACCGCGCAGCGGGGTGACGCCGCAGCCCGCGCGGCGGCGGCGTCGCTGGCGCGCGAGTGCCTCGCGGCGGGTCTCGACGACGACGCCGCGCTGTCGCTCCTGCGCGGGGCCCTCGCGGCCGCCCGAGGCCGGTGAGGCCGGCCCCGGGCCCGGACCTCCGTCCGGGCCCGGGGGCTCGCCCGGTGCTCAGGTGGTGGTGAGGCGGGAGTCCTGGTTGTTCGTGCCGGCGGGGAAGAAGCCGCCCTTGCGGACGCCCTGCGCCGGGGTGAGGTAGGCGATGTTGTGCACCTGCTGCGGGGTGCGGCTGAAGGCGATGGCGTTGCCGTCGACGGGGGTGATGTTGATGCGCCCGCCGGCCTGGGAGACGCCCTGGTCGAGGTCGGTCTTGCCGTCGAGGGAGTCGCGGGCGTCGGAGATCTTGTTCGCGGCGTCGGCCAGGCCCTCGGTGTAGATGACGGTCCGCACCGCCCCCGCGTGGTACGCCTCCACGGCGAGGATGCCCGCGGCGGCGTCGAGGTAGGTCTTGCTGCTGATGAGCGGCGCGCCGCCCTTGTAGGCGGTGACGCCGACGTCCTCGAAGAGGAAGGCGCCCAGGAGGAAGCTCGTGTCGTCGGCGAAGGCGTCGAAGGTCTGGCCGTCCTTGATGAGGCCCGCCGCCTTCGCCGCCGCGGTGAACGCGCCGGTGAAGTCGATGGCAGGGCGGGCGACGGCGGCCCCGCCGAGAGCTCCGCGCAGGAACTTCACGTGCGCGATCTCGTCGTTGGCGATCTCCTCGGCGATGCCGCGCACCAGCTTGCTCTTGAACTGCACCTTGTGGCCGCCGTTGACGTCCCCGCGGTTCAGCTTGCCCGTGGTGAGGCCGTCGTCGAGGCCGCGGCCGTAGAACGCGCGGGAGTAGAACTCCGCCTCGAGGTACTCGAGGTTGAGGGCGAAGTTGAGGATCGCCCCGTCGCTGATGCCACCCGCTCCTCCACCCCCGCCCCCTGGCGTCGTGCCGTGCGCCGAGGCGGGGGCCGCGACAGCGGTGGTCCCGACGACGCCGAGGCCGACCACGCCGGCCGTGCGCAGGAAGGCGCGGCGGTCTGCGCCGCTCTCCGCGCTGCGCGAGATCATGTCCGTGACGAGCTGCTTGCCGAACATCGACATCTCCTCGGGTGCTGGCGAGGGTCGCCGTCGGCCCTCTCCCGCCACCCGTTCGGAGCAGCCGGGCCCCGGGATGGGAGCAGACCGGGACGAACCGCCCCTCTTCCGGCAGACCCCCTGGTGTGCTCCCAGACCGGGCGCACCCGTGGAGCGGGCCGCCGGAGCCCACCCCGCTGTTGCCCCCCGGTGGGGGGCGCGGAATGCTCGGAGGGTCGGCGCGCCCGCGCCGCTGCAGGTGGACGGGCGCGACGCACCTGACGGGCCGCCTGGCAGTCCCCGCTGCGGGCGGCGAGGAGCACGAGGAGGAGAACCGTGGCGGAGTACACGCTGCCCGACCTGCCCTACGACTACACCGCGCTCGAGCCGCACATCAGCGGCGCGATCATGCAGCTGCACCACGACAAGCACCACGCCACCTACGTCGCCGGAGTCAACACCGCCCTGGAGCAGATGGCCGAGGCCCGCGAGAAGAACAGCTTCGGCTCCATCACCGGGCTGGAGAAGAACCTCGCCTTCAACCTCGGCGGGCACATCAACCACTCCATCTTCTGGCCCAACATGTCCCCCGACGGCGGCGACAAGCCCGTCGGAGACCTGGCCGCCGCCATCGACGAGTTCTTCGGCTCCTTCGACGGCTTCCGCGCCCACTTCACCGCCAACGCCCTCGGCATCCAGGGCTCGGGCTGGTCCATCCTCGCCTGGGACTCCGTCGGCTCCCGCCTGGTCATCGTCCAGCTGTACGACCAGCAGGGCAACGTCCCGGTCAGCCTGACCCCGGTGCTCATGCTCGACATGTGGGAGCACGCGTTCTACCTGGACTACAAGAACGTCAAGCCCGACTACGTCAAGGCCTGGTGGAACATCGTCAACTGGGCCGACGTCGCCGCCCGCTTCGAGGCCGCCCGGACCAAGACCTCCGGCCTGGTCGTCCCCGCCTGACGCGCCACCCGCCCGTGACCATGGGCGTCCGCCACCCTGCGGGGGTGGTGGACGCCCATGGTCGCGCTGAGGGTCAGGCAGAGGACCCGACGGCGACCACGAGGGCCGTGGCGATGGCGGCGACGCCCTCGCCGCGCCCGGTGAGGCCCAGGGCGTCCGTCGTGGTGCCGGAGACCGACACGGGGGCCCCGCAGGCCGCCGACAGGGCCGCCTCGGCCTCAGCGCGACGGCTGCCGATCTTGGGACGGTTGCCGACCACCTGGACGGCGACGTTGCCGATCTCGTAGCCGGTCTCCCGCACGCGGCGGGCGGCCTCGGCGAGCAGCACCACGCCGGCGGCACCGGCCCACCGGGGCTCGGCGGTGCCGAAGTGCGCGCCGAGGTCCCCGATGCCGGCGGCCGAGAACAGCGCGTCACACGCGGCGTGCGCGGCGACGTCGGCGTCGGAGTGGCCGTCGAGCCCGCGCTCGCCGGGCCAGTCGAGTCCCGCCACGCGCAGAGGCCGGTCGGACCCCGGAGGGGCGAGGGCGTGGACGTCCACCCCGACCCCCACCCTCGGGAGGCTCACGAGGTGGCTCCCGCGGCGCGCTCCTGGGCGAGCACGGCCGTGGCGAGGGCCAGGTCGAGCGGACGGGTCACCTTGAAGGCCTCCTCGCGGCCGGGGACGACGGTCACGGGCGCGCCCAGCAGCTCCGCCAGCGACGCGTCGTCGGTGGCCGCCAGGGCCGCGGGAAGCCCGTGCTCGGAGGCCAGGGCGTGCGCCCGCTCGATGACCTCGCGCCGGAAGCCCTGCGGGGTCTGCACGAGCCGGAGCGACGTCCTGTCGATGGGTCCCCCTCGGGGCACCCCCTCGACGTCGACGGCGCGGACGGTGTCGCTGACGGGGACGCCCGGGACCACGGCCGCCGCGCCCGTGCGCACCGCCCGCTCCACCTCGGCCACCTGCTCGGGCGGGGTGAGGCAGCGGGCGGCGTCGTGGACGAGCACGACGTCGACGTCCGCGGGCAGCGCCGCCAGGCCAGCGGCGACCGACGAGCGCCGGTCGGCGCCGCCCGCCACGGCCCGCAGCACGACGCCCTCGGCCCCGGCGAGGCCGGAGACGAGGGCGGTGGACTCGTCCTGGCGGCCGTCGGGCACCACCAGGACCAGGTGCTGGCACACCCCGGAGCGCAGGACGCGCTCCGCGGCGTGGACGAGCAGGGGGCGTCCGTCGAGGACGACGAACGCCTTCGGTGACCCCGCCGCCAGCCGGGTCCCGGACCCGGCGGCGACGAGGACGCAGCCCGTGCTCAGCTGGCGAGGACCTCGTCGAGGAGGGCCTCTGCGCGCGACTCCTCGGTCTTCTCCGCGAGCGCGAGCTCGGAGACGAGGATCTGGCGCGCCTTGGCGAGCATGCGCTTCTCACCCGCGGACAGGCCGCGGTCCTGGTCGCGGCGGTAGAGGTCGCGGACGACCTCGGCCACCTTGATGACGTCGCCCGAGGCGAGCTTCTCCAGGTTGGCCTTGTAGCGGCGCGACCAGTTGGTCGGCTCCTCGGTGTACGGCTGGCGCAGCACCCCGAAGACCCTGTCGACACCGGCGCGGTCCACGACGTCGCGGACGCCGACGAGGTCGCAGTTCTCCGCCGGGACCTCGATGGTCAGGTCGCCCTGGGCGACCTTGAGGCGGAGGTAGACCTTGTCCTCGCCACGGATCGTGCGGTTCTTGATCTCTTCGATGAGGGCGGCCCCGTGGTGGGGGTAGACGACCGTCTCGCCGACCTTGAATGCCATCAGCAGATCCCCTTTCGCGACCTCGATCCTACCACGGCGCGGCGGTGGTCCGGCAGCCCGAGAGGCTCGTTCCCGCAGGTCAGGGCCGTGCGGGTGGTCTTGGGGCGCGGAGGAGGTCCCCGCCTGCAGGCTTGACAGGGCCGCCACCGGCGTGCTGGGCCGGGCGCGGCCGCGCGGCGCCGGTAGGCTCCGCGGCGTGCACCTCCCACGACGCGCCCTGGCCGCGAGCGCGCTGGCGCTGGCCTCCCTGACCGCCGCCACCGGCTGCACCTACACCAACGCCCAGCAGACCGCGCAGAGCTACGCCCCCGGGGCCGCCGCCGCGGTCTCGCTCGGCACGGTGCACGTGGCCGGCCTCTTCGTGGCCGCTGACGGCGAGGGACCCGCGTCCCTGGTCGCGCGGATCGTCAACTCCGGGAGCGACGCGGTCAGCGTGCAGATCGCCGGCACCGGAGACGCCTCCGCCCTGTCCGGGACCTTCGAGGTCCAGCCGGCCAGCACCTACGACGTCGGGCCGGCCGGGGAGCGGACCGTGACGACGTCGTCGCTCGCCACGCCGCCCGGCCAGGTCGTCACCATGAAGGTGACGGCGGGCAGCGACTCGGCGGACCTCGCCGTGCCCGTGCTGGACGGCACGCTGGAGCAGTACGCCCAGTACGTGCCCACCCCCACGCCCACGAGCTCGCCGACCCCGCTGGTGACGGGCTCGCCGTCCGCCACCGGCACCCGCACCGGCTCCCCGTCGGCCTCGGCCAGCTCCGGTCGCAGCGCCACCGGCGCCGCCAGCGAGACCTCCAGCGGCACGCCCACGCAGGGCTGAGCCGCCGCCAGCACCACCAGCACCGCCGGGGAGGGCCCCGGGCGCCGTCAGGCGCCCGGGGCCTCGACCTTGTAGCCCAGTCCGCGGACGGTCACCAGGAAGCGCGGGTCCGAGGGGTCCTCCTCGACCTTGGCGCGCAGGCGCTTGACGTGGACGTCGAGGGTCTTGGTGTCGCCCACGTAGTCCGAGCCCCAGACCCTGTCGATGAGCTGGCCGCGGGTCAGCACGCGGCCGGCGTTGCGCAGCAGCAGCTCGAGCAGCTCGAACTCCTTGAGCGGGAGCCGGACCGCCTCGCCGCGCACCGTGACGACGTGGCGGTCCACGTCCATGCGCACCGGGCCCACCTCCACGGCGGAGGGCAGGAGGTCCTCCGGCTCGCTGCGGCGCCGCAGCACCGCCCGCACCCGGGCGAGCAGCTCGCGGGCCGAGTACGGCTTGGTGACGTAGTCGTCGGCGCCCAGCTCGAGGCCCACCACCACGTCGACCTCGGAGTCCTTGGCGGTGAGCATGATGACCGGCACGGCGCTGCGGACCCTCAGCTGCCGGCAGACCTCCGTCCCGGGGACGCCCGGGAGCATGAGGTCGAGCAGCACGAGGTCGGCCCCGCTGCGGTCGAAGGCGGCCAGGGCGGACGGGCCGTCCGCGGCCACCTCCACCTCGTACCCCTCGCGGCGGAGCAGGTACGACAGGGGGTCGCTGAACGACTCCTCGTCCTCGACCAGCAGCACCCTCGTCATCCTGAGAACTCCTCCTGCTCGGTGTCGGCGTCCGCGCGAGCGGGCCGACGCGGGGGTGCCTGCGGCACCCTCAGCGTGAACGTGGAGCCCTGGCCCTCCTGGCTCCACAGCTGCACGTCGCCGCCGTGGCCGGCGACGACGTGCTTGACGATGCTCAGCCCCAGACCGGTGCCACCGGTCTGGCGCGAGCGGGCCGGGTCGACGCGGTAGAACCGCTCGAAGATCCGCTCCCGGTCCGCGGGGGCGATGCCGAGGCCCTGGTCGCTGACGGCCACCTCGACCGTGCCGGCGGCCTCGTCGACGCGCACGCCCACCGCCACGCGGGTGCCCGCGTCGGAGTAGCGGATGGCGTTGTCCACGAGGTTGCGCACGGCCGTGGTGAGCAGCTCCGCGTCGCCCACCACCTCCGCGGCCGTCTCCGGGCCGACCTCCAGCGCGATGCCCCGCGAGCCCGCGGTGGTACTGCACCGGTCCACGGCCTCGGCGACCACGGCGTCCACGTCCACCCGGACGGCGGCGGCCAGGGGCTCGCCGTCCTGCAGGCGCGACAGCTCCACGACGTCGTGGACGAGGACGGCGAGGCGGCGGGCCTCCACCCCCATGCGCGCCGAGAAGCGGCGCACGGCCTCGGGGTCGTCGGCGGCGTCGGCCATCGCCTCCGCCAGCACGGACATGGCGCCCACGGGCGTCTTCAGCTCGTGGCCGACGTTCACCACGAAGTCGCGGCGGACCTGCTCCAGGCGGCGCGCCTCGGTGCGGTCGCTGCCGAGCACCACCACGTGGAGCGGGCCGAGCGGCGCGACCCGCACCGACAGGGCCCGCCGGGCGGTCCCGCCGGCCGGGACCCGCAGGTCGACGTCCACCTCGCGGACCTCGCCATCGGCGCGCACGGCGCGCACGGCGGCCAGCACGTCGGGGTCGGTGACGGCGCCGCGGCGCACCAGCCCGACGGCGTGGGCGGCCGGGGAGGCGCGCACCACCGCGTCGGAGACGTCCAGCACCACCGCGGGGCCGCCGAGGACGGCCAGCAGCTCCGGGACCCCGGCGGGGAGGTCGCCGGGACCCGGGGGCGGTGCCTGGGAGACCCCGGTCTCGTCGCGGCGGACGGCGAGGGCGACCAGGCAGCCCACGACCAGCCCCAGCAGGGCGGCCGCCACGACGGAGGCCTGCACGGGCGCCAGCGTAGGGCCGGGCGGGTGTCCGCGGCCGCCGACCGCCGTCCCGCAGGGCCGCCCGGGTGGCCGGTTGGCCCGCTGTTCACCGGACCACCTGGCGCCGTTCACCGCACCGCGCCAGTCTCTTGCGGGTCACCCCGCGCGCGGCTGCGCCGGGAAGCCCCAGCGTCAGGAGAGCACACCCGTGCGCGACCTCTTCCACTCCGAGCTCGACCAGCTCGCCGAGCGCCTGCAGGAGATGTGCGGCCTCGTCGGCGCCGCCATGGGCAGCGCCACCCGCGCCCTGCTGGCCGGCGACCTGCGGCTGGCCGAGAGCGTCATCGCCGCCGACGTCCAGATCGACGAGGCCCAGCGCGAGCTCGACGAGCGCGCCGTCGCCATCCTGGCCCGGCAGGCCCCGGTCGCCACCGACCTGCGCGTGGTGGTGGCCTCGCTGCGCATGAGCTCCAGCCTCGAGCGCATGGGCGACCTCGCCCGCCACATCGCCCTGCTGGCGCGCCTGCGCTACCCCCACACCGCCATCCCGGGCGACCTCGAGCTGGTCTTCGCGGAGATGGGCGCCACCGCCCAGCGCATCGCCTCCAAGGCCGGCCGCGTCATCGCCACGCGCGACCTCGCCCTGGCCGCCGAGCTGGTGAAGGACGACGACGCCCTCGACGACCTGCACCGCCAGGTCTTCGCCGCCCTGTCCGGCGAGGGGTGGACCGCCAGCCCCGAGACCACCGCCGACGTGACGCTGGCGAGCCGGTTCTTCGAGCGCTACGGCGACCACGCGGTCTCGCTGGCCAAGCGCATCGGCTACCTCGTCACCGGCGACGTCGACGGTCCCCTCGACCCGGCGGTCGCCGAGGGCTGAGGCGCCCGCTCCCCCGCACGACGAGACCCCCGGCCGCAGCGGCCGGGGGTCTCGTCGTCGTCGTCAGGGGGTCAGCGGGGTCAGCGGCCCTGGTTGGCCACCGCGGCGGCGGCGGTCGCCGCGGCCTCCGGGTCGAGGTAGCGCCCGCCGGGGGTGGTGGGGCGCAGGTCGGCGTCGAGGTCGTAGAGCAGCGGGATGCCGGTGGGGATGTTGAGGCCGGCGATGTCGGCGTCGGAGATGCCGTCGAGGTGCTTGACCAGCGCCCGCAGCGAGTTCCCGTGCGCGGCCAGCAGCACGGTCTTCCCGGCCTGCAGGTCCGGCACCACGGACTCGTGCCAGTACGGCAGCATCCGGTCCACGACGTCGGCGAGGCACTCGGTCAGCGGCGCGTCAGCCCCCAGGTCCGCGTAGCGGGGGTCGGCGTCCTGGCTGAACTCGCTGCCGCGCTCGATGGGCGGCGGCGGCACGTCGTAGGAGCGGCGCCAGGTCATGAACTGCTCCTCGCCGAACTCGGCGAGGGTCTGCTTCTTGTCCTTGCCCTGCAGGGCGCCGTAGTGGCGCTCGTTGAGGCGCCAGGAGCGGCGCACCGGGATCCAGTGGCGGTCGGCGGCGTCCAGGGCGAGGTGCGCGGTGGTGATGGCGCGGCGCAGCAGCGAGGTGTGGACGACGTCGGGCAGCAGGCCCGACTCGGCCAGCAGCTCTCCGCCGCGCGCGGCCTCGGCGCGTCCCTTCTCCGACAGCGGGACGTCCACCCACCCCGTAAAGAGGTTCAGGGCGTTCCACTCGCTCTCGCCGTGGCGCAGCAGCAGCAGGGTGCTCATGGGCGCGACCCTAGCCGGGCCCGCGCGGCGCCGGTCCTGCGCCGGCCGTCCTGCGCCGGGCCGCTGCTCAGGCGCTCGCGCGGCGGCGCCGGTCGAGCGCGGCGGCGTAGCTGCGCAGCACCCCCTCGGCGCTGGCGCCCCAGCCGAACCGCTCCGCGTGGGTGCGCGCGCCGGCCGCCAGCCGCTCCCGCTCGCCGGGGTCGGCGGCCAGCTGCTGCAGGGCAGCGGCCCACGAGCGCGGGTCGTGCCCGTCCACGAGGACCCCGGAGGTCCCGTCGGCCACCGCGGTGACCAGTCCGCCCACGCGCGCGGCCACCACGGGGGTCCCGCACGCCTGCGCCTCCAGGGCCACCAGGCCGAAGGACTCGTTGTAGCTGGGGACGGCCACGAGGTCGGCGGCCCGGAACCACTCCGGCAGCACGTCCCGCGAGGCGGGCGGCTCGAACCTCACGACGTCGGGCACGCCCGGGACGCCCGCCAGGCCCAGGTGGCTCGCGAGGCCCTCGAGGTCCTGGGCATGGCCGCCGACGCCGGACCTGCCACCCACCACCGCCACCACCAGCCGGTGCCGCAGCGCGGCCCCCTCGCGGCGCAGCAGCTCCGCGGCGGCGCGCAGCAGCACGTCGGGGGCCTTGAGCGGCTGGACGCGCCCGGCGAAGACGAGCACGAGGGCGTCGGGGTCGAGCCCCAGCCGCGCGCGTGCGGCGCCGCGGCCGCGGTCGGCACCCGGACCGGGCGAGAACCTGTCCAGGTCGACGCCGGGCGGCACCACGTCCACCCGGTCGGGCGCCGCGCCGTAGCGCTGCACGAGGTCTCGCGCCTCGTCGTCGGTGTTGGCGATGAGCCGGTCGGCCGCGGCCACCACCTGCTCCTCCCCGATGACCCGGGAGGCCGGCTCGGGCAGGTCACCGGCGGCGAGGTGGGCGTTCTTGACCTTGGCGAGGGTGTGGGAGGAGTGGACCAGGGGCACCCCCCAGCGGTCAGCGGCCAGGTCCGCCACCTGGCCGGACAGCCAGTAGTGGGAGTGCACGAGGTCGTACCAGCCGGCCTCGCGGCGGGCCTCGGTGCGCAGCACCCCCGCCGCGAAGGTGCACATCTGCGCGGGCAGGTCCTCCTTGGCGAGGCCCTCGAAGGGACCGGCGGCCACGTGGCGCACCAGCACACCGGGTGCCAGCTCGACCTCGGGCGGGGCCGCCGAGGAGCGCGCGCGGGTGAAGACCTCCACCTCGGTGCCGCGGCGGGCCAGCTCGCGGGCCAGCTCCACCACGTAGACGTTGAGACCGCCCGCGTCACCGGTGCCCGGCTGGTCGAGCGGGGAGGTGTGCATGCTCACCATGGCCACGCGGCGGGGCGGTGCACCGGCAGCGGCGCGCTGGCGGCTGCGGCGGGAGGGCACGGCGCGACGGTACCCACGCGCGGCTCCCGCGCCCAACCGGTCGAGCCCGACCGGACCACCCCGTGCGCACCCCTGCCCGCCTCAGCTCGCCGGCCGCCCCCTGGCAGCATGCGTGCGCGTGCCCGCCTCGCCCGCTCCGCGGCACCCCGTGGGCAGGCCCACCCGCGGGACCACGGGCACCAACCGGCTGCGGCGCCTCGACAGGTGGCTCACCGGGCCCGGGGCCGCGCTGCTGCGCTCCGCGGACGACCCCCTCGTCGTCGACCTGGGCTACGGCGCCTCCCACACCACCACGGCGGAGCTCGCCGCGCGCCTGCGGGTGGTGCGGCCCGACGTCGAGGTGGTCGGGCTCGAGATCGACCCCGAGCGCGTGCGGGCCGCCGCCGAGGGGCTCCGGCGGGCCGGCCTGAACGGGACGGGGGTGCGGTTCGCGCGGGGCGGCTTCGAGCTGGGGGCGCCGGGCGTGCTGGGCGGTCGGCGCCCGGTGGTGGTGCGGGCGGCCAACGTGCTGCGCCAGTACCCGGTCGAGGAGGTGGCGCCCGCCTGGCGGCTCGTCGCGTCCCGGCTGGCGCCGGGCGGGGTCCTGCTGGACGCCACGTGCGACGAGGTCGGGCGCCGGGCCGCGTGGGTCGTCGTCGACGACGACGGCGCGCCGCGCTCCCTGGTGCTGTCGCTGCGCCTGGCCGGTCTGGAGCGCCCCGGCGTGGTGGCCGAGCGGCTCCCCAAGGCGCTCATCGAGCGGAACGTGCCGGGTGAGCCGGTGCACGCGTGGCTGGCGGCCCTGGACGACGCGTGGGCGAGGGAGGCGCCGCTGGCGGTGTTCGGCGCGCGGCAGCGGTTCGCCGCGGCGGTGGCCCGGGTCCGCGGCGACGGCTGGCCCGTGCGGGGCCGGCCCGCGCGCTGGCGGCTCGGGGAGGTCTCGGTGGACGCGCCGGCGGTGGGCCTCTAGCAGCCCGCCTGCTCCGCGGAGCCGGTCACCAGCCCCCGTAGGGGCCGTTGGAGGTGCGCCCGCCCGGGCCCTGCACCGAGCGCAGCGCGGGGAGCACGCTGACGAGGAAGATCGCGGCGATCGCCACCGCGATGATCGACAGGAAGCCGAGCGGGTTCTGGAACGACACGAAGCCGACGGCGGCGCCGACCGCGGTCAGCGTCACCCAGAGCACCTTGGTCTGCTTGCCGGCCGCCGGGTAGGCGTCCTTGCGGAACCTGATGGCCTGGACCAGCGCCCACACCTCCAGGGCGAGCGCGGCGAGGCCGAGCACGAGGAGGATGATGCCCTGACCGGCGCCGATGAGGTCCACCCCCCGATCGTAGGCGCCGCGGGGCGCCGGCTCAGGCCGGAGAGCGCGTGTCGAGCAGGATCGTGACCGGACCGTCGTTCACCAGCTCCACCGCCATGTCGGCCCCGAAAACCCCCGTGCCGACCCTCAGGCCGCGCTCGCGCAGGGCCCCGACCACGGCGGCGACCAGCGGCTCGGCCACGTCGCCGCGGGCCGCTCCCGCCCAGGTGGGGCGCCGGCCCTTGCGGGTGTCGGCGAGCAGCGTGAACTGGCTGACGACGATGACGGGGGCGCCGGCGTCGACGGCGGACAGCTCCCCGCGCAGCACCCGCAGGTCGGCCACCTTGCGGGCCACCTGGGCGGCGTCGTCGGGTCCGTCCTCGACCGAGACGCCCACGAGCACCACGAGGCCGGGCCCGTCGAGGGCGGCCACCTCCTGGCCGTCCACCACCACGCGCCCCGAGGAGGCGCGCTGCACCACCGCCCTCACAGGAGGCCGTCCGGCAGGGCCCGCGCCGGCGGCGGCGGTGCCGCGGGCAGCGGGTCGGGCAGCAGCGCCCTGACCGCGCCCACCGGGCGGCCGTGCCCGAGCACCGGCACCCGGCCGACCTCGTCGAGCACGGGTGCGTCGACGCCGAGCAGCCTCAGCAGGGCCACCACCACCGCGGGCCGGGGGCGGTCGGAGCCGTCCAGCACCTTGAGCGCCGCGCCCCGCCCGTCGGGCAGCCCCACCGCGTACACGCCGTCGGCGCCGTCCTTGGCCACGAGGCCGGGCACCCCCGCCAGGAGCGCCGTGACGTCGCGGCCCGCGCCGCCGACCATCTCGGGGTGGCTGCCCATGGCGCGCGCCACCGCCGCCTCGGGGCTGCCGGGCGCCCGCTCGGGGGCTGCGGCGAGGCGGCCGAAGGCCCGCGCCAGGCCCGACAGGGGCAGCGAGTGCAGCGGCGCCCCGCACCCGTCGACCGTGGTCAGGTTGTGGGCGCTCGAGCCCAGGTCCGCGACCGTCGCGCGGACCTGGCGCTGCAGCGGGTGGCCGGCGTCGAGGTAGGTGCCGGTGTCCCAGCCGGCCGCGACGCACGCGGCGAGCATCGCCGCGTGCTTGCCCGAGCAGTTCTGCGCCAGCGGCTGAGGACCGTTCCCCGCGGCGCGCCAGGCGGCGGACGCCTCGGCGCCGTACGGCACGTCGGGGGTGTTCCGCAGCGCTGACGGCGCCAGGCCGGCACCGGCGAGGAGCTCCAGCACGCCGTCGAGGTGGCGCTGCTCGCCGCTGTGGCTGGAGCACGCCAGCGCGAGCAGGCGGCGGGAGCGGTCGTCGTCGCCGGCGAGGTCGAGCCCGCACTGCAGCGCCGCGACGGCCTGCAGCGGCTTGAGGCTGGAGCGCGGCCACACCCGCGCGTGGGGGTCCCCGAGGCCGGCGACGGCCTCGCCGTCGGGCCCGGTGAGGACCACGTGGCCCAGGTGCACCGACTCCACGAGGGGGCCCCGCACCACGGCGGCGAGCGGTGCGGCGAGCCCGGCGAGCGAGAGGTCCAGCGACGGGGTCACCCGTGCAGCATCGCGGATCGGGCGTGCGGCGGTGACGGCAGGCCGTCCGTGCGGGACAGTCAGGGGGTGACGGGCGCGCATCCACGGCTGGCGGTCGCGGGGGCCTCCGCCGGGGTCGCCGCCGGGGTCGCCGCCGTGGCCGTGGGGACGGTGGCGGTGGCCCTGCTGCCGCCGTCCACCGCCGTCGACGTGCTCGCCGTCGTCCAGCTGGTGGGCGTGGCCGGGGTGCTCGGGGGGCTGGTGCGCAACCGCCCGGCGCGTCCCGTGGTGTGGCTGGTGCTGCTCGGCGCGGCGGTGCTCTACGGGGCCGCGTGGTGGGCCGTGGTGCTGGACGCCGGTGGCGCGGTGGTGGCCGTGGCCTGCACCGCCTCCTTCCTCGCGCTCGGCCGGGTGGTGGCGCTCGTGGGCCGCCAGCGCGAGCAGGACGCCGCGGTCGACGCCGTGGACGTGTCCCTGCTGGCCATCGCGGCGGCGTCCTCCTCGCTGACCCTGGTGTCGGTGCTCCACAGCGGCCCCCGCGGTGCGGGGGCGACGGCCGAGGCCTGGCTCGCCGTGCAGGCGGCCGGCGTGGTGGTGGTCGCGGCGGCCGCGGCGTGGGCCGTGGTGACCGGGCGGCTCCGCTCCACCGCCGTCCGGCTGCTGCTGGTCACGGCGGGCGGCCTGCTCGCCTGGCACGTCGCGACGATCGTGGCCGCCCTCGGCACGGGGTACGCGCCCGGGTCTGCGGCCGACGCGGCGCTGGTGGTGACGTGGTCGGGGTTCGTCGCCGCCGCCTGGCACCCCTCGATGCGGGCGCTCGGGCGTCCCGTGGCGCCGTCCGGGCGGCGCTTCCCCGCCACGCTGGCCGTGCTGGGCGCCGGGGTGACGCTGGTGGTGCTGCCCGGCCTGTCGCGGTGGACCACGGCCGACGAGCCGACGCCCGTGCTGGTGGCCGCGTCCGCCGCGACGGTGGCGCTGCTGGTCCTGCGCCAGTGGCTCTCGGCGCGCAGCGCCCGCCGCGGCCCCGCGGTGGACCCGCTGACGGGGCTGGGCACGCGACGCTCGCTGCTGCAGGCCCTGGCGGGGCGCCTCGCCGACCCCACCAGCCCCCCGGCCGTGCTGTGCGTGGTGGACCTGGAGGCCTTCGCGGACGTCAACGCCACCCGCGGGCACGCCACCGGGGACCGCGCCCTGGCGGCGGTGGCGCAGCGCCTCGAGCGGGCCGCCCCGCCCGGCGCGCGCACCTACCGCACCAGCGGGGACGGCTTCGCGGTGCTGGCCCCGGCCGACGTCACCGAGCGCACCGCCGACGGCGGGGGGACGGCGCCGGGTCCCGCGGGAGGCGCGGCAGCGGCCGCGGCCGCGCAGGCGTGGGTGCCCCCGGAGGCGGCCGAGCCCGGGAGCACGCCGTCCACCACCGCGCAGGGCCTGCTCGCGGCGCTGTCGCAGCCCTTCGACGTGCCCGGCGGGCAGGTGAGGCTGCGCGGGCGCGTCGGCGAGGTGCTCCTGCCCGGCCGCCCCGACGACGACCCCGATGACGCCGCCGCCGTCGCGATGACGGCCACGTCCCAGCTGGGCGACGCGGAGCTGGCCCTGGCCGAGGCGGTGCGCCGCCGGGTTCCCGCCCTGCGCGCGACGCCGCACCTGCTGGCCGTCCGCCACGACGAGCGCGCGCTCGCCGCACGGCTGCCGGACGCCCTGGCCGGCGGCGAGGTGGTCCCCCACTACCAGCCGATCGTGCGGCTCGGCGCCACCTGCGCCGACGACCGCGTGTCCGGCCACGAGGCGCTGGCGCGCTGGCAGCACCCCGAGCGGGGGACGCTCGGCGCCGACCGCCTGGTGCCGCTGGCGGAGCGGCTGGGCGTGGTCCGGGACGTCGACGAGGCGGTGCTGCGCCTGGCGCTGGTCGAGTGCGCCCGCTGGCGCTCCAGCGGGGTGGTGGACCCGGCCGCGTCGGTCTCCGTGAACGCGTCGGCCAGCACGCTGCTGCGGCCCGACCTGCCCGAGGTGGTGCTGGAGGCGCTGCAGGGGGCCCAGCTGCCGGGCACGGCGCTGGTGCTGGAGATCACCGAGGGGTCGTGGCTCTCGGACCGGGAGGGCATCGCGCGGCGCCTGGCGGTGCTCCGCGAGCAGGGCGTGCGGGTGGCCGTGGACGACTTCGGCACCGGCTACGCCTCGCTGGACTACCTGGTCAGCTTCCCCGTGGACTCGCTCAAGGTGGACAGGTCGCTGGTGCGGCGCATCGAGGAGCCCGCGTGCGCGCGGCTGCTGGGCGGGGTCGTGGAGATCGCCAAGGACCTCGGCGTGCTGGCGCTGGCGGAGGGGGTGGACACCCCCGCGCAGGTGGAGCTGGCGCGGGTGCTCGGCTTCGGGGCGGTGCAGGGGCACGCCGTCGGCGCGGCGGCGCCCGCGCCCCGCGCGGCCGTCGAGCCCCCGCTGGCCGAGACGGCCTCCTGAGGCGACCGCCGCTCCGGGCCGAGGTCAGGCCGGGGTCTGGCCGGGGTCAGGCCAGGGTCAGGCCAGGCGCAGGCGCCGGCCCAGCTCCTCGGTGAGCCGGCTCTCCACCTGCTGCACGCGCCGGCGGGTGGTGGACAGCCGGTGCTCGATGCCCCGCAGGTGGTCGATGGCCTCGGCGAGGGCCGGGTCGGACAGCTCCGCGGGGGCGCTGGTGCGCACGTCGGCCACGGCGAGCTCCGCCTCGCGGCGGTGCTCGCCGACCCGGCTGGGCTCCACCGAGAGGAACCTGCCGATGCCGCGGGTGCTGCGGGTGTCGTCGGCGAGGATCCGGGACAGCGCCTCGGCCAGCTCCGCGTCGCTGCGGGCGGACCCCCGTCCCGGGGAGGGCCGCTCACCGCTGCGGTGGGCCCGCTCGGCCTCGAGCAGGTCCAGGCGGCCCTGCAGGAGGCGCCGCACGTAGGAGAGGTCGGCCTCCTCCTGTTGCGCGTCGTCGCGGCGGGCGCGCAGCACCGCTTCGTCGACCTCGGCCAGCTCGTCGCAGAACGCCGGGTCGAGGACGTGGTCGAGCCGTCGGCGCCCGCCCGGCCGGTAGTCCAGCGTCATGCACCGAGAGTAGCCGCGCGGCAGGTCACAGGTCGGGGCTTCGCGGCGGCGCGCCGCAGGCGACGCGCCGGGGCCGGCCAGGAGGCGCTGGCACCGCCCCGCGTGTCAGCGCCGCCGCGGAGCAGGCCGACCGCACCATTCCGGGATGACACCGTGGCGGCGTGGCCCCGGAGCTGAACCGGGTGACCTCTTCCTCGACCCGTCCCTGCCCGACCCCGAGCGGGTGGCCGTCTCGTGCGGCTCCTGGGCGGCGGAGGCGACGCACGTCTGGACCGGCTGCGGCTGGGCCAGGCTCCTCACCAGCCCCGTGAGGCTGGTGCCGGGCGCGGTCGCGCCCGACCTCGCCAGCACGCACCACCCGGACAGCGCGGTGGTGGTGGAGCTGGGGCGGCTCGCCTCCTGAGGCGGGCCCGGTGGGGCTGCGGCGCGTCAGCTGACGCGCCGCAGCCTCGCCGACAGGCGGGGGTGCAGCTGCTCGGTGGAGCTGGCGACGTCGAGCACCCACAGCAGGTCTCCCTCGACCTGGCCGAAGGTGCGCTTGCCGGCGGTGTAGTCGCTCGCGCCGGAGGTGCGGACCACCGCGTCGGTGACCATCTCGACGCGCGTCCCGAGCATGCGGCCGACGAGCACCTCGACCACGCCGGTGGGGTGGGCGAGCAGCATCTCGACGTCGACGCCCGGCTTGCCCGGCGAGGACTGCTCCGCCGACGTGCGCCAGTAGCCGGTCTCGGTGTCCAGGGGGTCGGTGCGTCGGCCCTCCGCGTCCAGGCGCCACACGCGCGAGGTCCAGGTGAGGAACCCGCGCGGGTCGGCCACGACGTCGACCTCCTGGCCGACCTGGGCCTCGCCGGTCTCCGGGGTGGCGATGACCCCGGCGCCCGCCCAGTGGCCGACCAGCCACTGCAGGGGGACCAGGGACGCCGGCAGCGAGCCGTCGATCTCGAGGGGCATCGGCGCGGCCCCGCTCAGCGCTGGCCCTTGAAGAGGCGGAAGACCACGTAGAAGGAGAACCAGATGATCACGACGCTGCTCAGCACGAGCAGGCAGAGGTAGAAGATCTCCAGGGCCTCGGTGCTCACCCGCCGAGACTACCGGCGCGGTCGCGACGCGCAGGCCGCAGGCCGGTGCGCGACGCTCCCCTCCGGTGCGATCTGCGACACGTCGTGCGACACGACCGAGGACCGACCACCACCTCCCGCACTCAGAGTCATCTCTTGCTTACTCTCGGCAAGGAGTCAGGGGTGACCTGGAGGAGCGGGGGGTGACGGGCGTGGACGTCCTGGTGGTGGCAGGCGCCTGGGCGCTGGGGTCGGTGGCCGTGAGCCTGGTGGTGGGCGCGGTCGTGTCCCGCGCCGAGCGCCCGGCGGAGCCCGGTCGGCGCGACGCGCACGCGGTCCCGGCCGCCGGCGAGGGCGCCCGGCTCGCCGTCCTCCCGCTGGCCCTCCCGGCCCCGCGGACCTCGACCGAGCAGGTCCCGGCCCGCGCCTCCTAGCCCCTCACGGCGCGGGGCGGCGGGGCGCCGCCAGCTGCGGGCGGGCGTGCGCCGGCGCGGCGTCGGGGTCGACGACGACCTCCTGCGCCGCCGCCACGCCGTCCACGGACAGGCGGGCGTCGACGGGGGTGCTGCGCTTCACCAGGGCCAGGGCCACCGGTCCCAGCTCGTGGTGGCGGACGGCGCTCGTGAGGCGTCCCACGGCGCGGCCGCGGTCGACGTCGACCACCTCCGAGCCCGGGGCCGGCAGCGCCGCGCCCGACCCGTCGAGGTGGAGCACCACCAAGCGCCGCGGCGGCCGGCCCAGGTTGTGGACCTTGGCCACCGTCTCCTGGCCGCGGTAGCAGCCCTTGGAGAGGTGGACGCCCGTGCGCAGCCAGTCCACCTCGTGCGGGATGGTGCGCTCGTCGGTCTCCGCGCCCAGGCGCGGCCGCCACGCGGCCACGCGCAGAGCCTCGGAGGCCCAGGTGCCGGCCAGCGGCCGGTCGCCGACGGCGGCCACGAGCTCGGCGCGGGGCACCAGCACCTCGCGCCAGGGCCGCTCGGCGCCGGGGTGCTCGTCGTCCGCGGGTCCGTAGCGGGTGGACGACGGCGACGTGCGCGGCCACGGGTCCACCCACGCCAGGGGCTCGCCGGGCAGCGACTCGCGGCCCACCGGCTCCCCGAGCACGGCCCAGTCGTCCGTGACGTCGGCGACCTCCACGCGCAGCATGAAGCGCATCGAGTCGAGCCACGCCGCGGCGGGCGCGCCCTCGCCCGGCTCGAGCACCAGCCAGGTGGCCTCGCCGTCGTCGACGACGTGCAGGGCGTGCTCCACCCGCCCCTCGGGGCTGAGCAGCAGCGACTCCACCGACGTCCGCGGCGGCAGGTCCAGGAGGCGCTGGGAGGTGAGGGAGTCGAGCCAGCGGAGGCGGTCCGGTCCCGCGACGCGCACCACGCTGCGGTGGGACAGGTCGACGACGGCGAGGCCCTGCTCCAGGAGGCGCTGCTCGCGCACCGGGTCCCCGTAGTGCCAGGCGACGCCCGCGTCGGCGGCCCCTCCGTCGGCTCCGCCCTCGACGGCTCCGGGCCGGTCCAGCAGGGGGCTGCGTCGGGTGCTCACGCCACGTGCAGCGCTGCGCGCGGCCCGCTGCTTCCCGCGCCCGTCGTCGTCCTCACGGGCCGACGTCCGCGACGGTGGTGAGGAAGGGGGGGAAGTCGTCGGCGAGGGCCACCCGCTCGAACAGCTCCGCCGCCTCCCGGGAGCGCGCCGCCGCGGCCCGGTCGTCCCCGGTGGCCCGCAGCAGGCCGTCCAGCACGTCGGCGAGCACGGCGCGGACGCGGTCGGCGGTGACGGGCGCGCCGTCCTCGGTGACGACCCCGGCGCGCACCCACTGCCACACCTGCGACCGGCTGATCTCCGCCGTCGCGGCGTCCTCCATGAGGCCGTCGATGGCCACGGCGCCGCGCCCGTCCAGCCATGCGGCGAGGTAGCGCACGCCCACCGACACGTTGGTGGCCAGCCCCGCCGAGGTCACCCGGCCCGTCGCGTCCGGCAGGTCGAGGAGCAGCTCGGCGCTGACCTGCGGGACCTCGTCCGCGTGCGCGGCCAGCTGGTTCGGCGCCTCGCCCAGCACCGCGTCGAAGGCCGCGCGGCCGGTGGCCACGAGGTCGGGGTGGGCCACCCACGAGCCGTCGAAGCCGTCCCCGGCCTCGCGCTCCTTGTCCGCGGCGACGGCGGCCAGGGCGCGGGCGGCGGCCTCGGCGTCCTTGCGGCTCGGCACGGCGGCCGCCATGCCGCCGATGGCGTGCGCCCCGCGGCGGTGGCAGGTGCGCACCAGCGCGCGGGCGTAGGCGCGCATGAACGGGGTGGTCATGGTGAGCGCCGACCTGTCGGGCAGCACGAAGCCCTCCCCCGCGTCGCGGAAGGTCTTGATGGTGCTGAACAGGTAGTCCCACCGACCCGCGTTGAGGCCGGTGGCGTGCGGCGCGAGCGCGTGGAGGACCTCCTCCATCTCGAACGCGGCCGTGATGGTCTCGATGAGCACCGTCACCCGCACCGCGCCCTCGGGCAGGCCCAGGTGCGCCTCGGCGTCGGCGAGGACGTCGTGCCACAGCGCCGCCTCGGTGGCGTGCTCCAGCTTGGGCAGGTACAGGTACGGCCCCGAGCCGCGGGCCAGCAGCTCGGCGGCGTTGCCGTCCAGGAACAGGGCCGCGTCGAGCAGGCCCCCGGAGACCGGCTCGCCGTCCACGAGCACGTGCGCCTCGTCCATGTGCCAGCCGCGGGGACGCACGACCAGCGTCGCGAGGCGCCCCTCCTCCGGCAGGGACCAGGCGGAACCGTCCTTGGCGGTGCCGGCGAGGCTGCGGCGCACCACGTCGCGCAGCACCACCTGGGAGCCGACCACGTTGCTCCAGTGGGGGGTGGAGGAGTCCTCCAGGTCGGCCATCCACACGCGGGCCCCGGAGGTGAGCGCGTTGAACGCCATGCGCGGCTCGGCGGGCCCGGTGATCTCCACGCGCCGGTCGGCGAGGTCGGCGGGGGCGGGCGGCAGCCGCCACTCCCCCGCGCGCACCGGCGCGGTGCCGGGGTCGGGGGAGAGGGTGCCGGCCTCGGACGCCGCGCGGCGCAGCCGCTCGCGGTCGGCGAGCAGCGCGCGCCGCCGCTCCCCGTGGCGGCGGTGCAGCGAGGCGACGAGGGCGAGCGCGGACGGCGTCAGCACCTCGCTGGCGCGGGGGTGCGGCGGTCCGCCGTGCTCGACGACGACGCCCGCGGGCGCACCGGCCGGAGCGCCCGGGAGCGGGCCTGAGGGGTCGCTGGCTGCACTGGGGGCCACCCGCGGACGCTACCGCCCGGTGCTCCTGCGCGGGGCTGCCGCGGCTGAGCGCGCGGGCGCCGCGTTCTGGCGGGCGGAGGGGTCGAAGGCCATCTGCACGAGCCGGACGACGATGAAGGCCGCCAGCACCAGCAGGAGGAGGGGCAGGACGTCCACCCCCCGACGCTCGCAGACGCGGCCCCCCTCGGCCCGGCGACACGCCGGTGCGGGCACCACCGGCACCGGGCGCGCCGCCACCTCGCACCCGAGCACCAGCGGCTGGTGGGCGCACCGCCAGGTGGCCGTCACCCGGGCGTCACCCGGAGGCCCCGGAGGGCCGGCGCACGGCTCAGCCGAGCAGGACGCGTCCGAGCAGTCCCGCGACCGCACCGGCCGCGGCGACGGGCGCAGCAGCGCGCCCGAGCGAGGGCAGGGCGCGCGAGGCCGGTGCGAGCGGCGCGAGGACCAGGGCCACCAGCACCACCACCGCACCCGCCGCCGCGCCGAGCTCCGCGCCGGCCACCGCCGCGGCGCCCGCCAGGAGCGCGCCGCCCGCGCCGGCCGCGGCCCCTCCCACCACGGCGGCGAGAGCGCCCGCGGGCCGCGGCACGGGGAGGGCGACGGCCAGCGCGGCCACGGCCACGGCCGCCGCCGCGGCGCTGGTGGAGGCCCCCGCTGACGCGTCGGACGCCGCGGCCACCCAGCCGCTCGCCATCCCCGCCACGAGCAGACCGGTGACCGCTCCGCTGAGGCCGTCGACCACCCGGGGGCGCAGGTCGCGCCGCAGCATCTGGTGGGTGAACGCGCCCAGCACGGCGAGGGCGAGCACGGCGGGCAGCGGACGCAGGGGTGCGTGGCCGCCGTCGAGGAGGGCGGTGGCGGTGGTGGCGAGCACCGCGAGGACCCCGGCGCCCCCGACCACCGCGGCGCTGCCCCGGGGGCTGGGGAGGAGCAGCAGCCCGGGCCACCCCAGGGCGAGGGCCGCGACCACGACCACCGCCGCCGCCGCGGAGGGCGCGGTGCCCGCCAGCCCGGCAAGCGCCAGCAGCCCGGCCAGGCCCGCGGCGACGAGCGCCGAGCGGGCGGACGGGGTGGCTCGGCGCGCGGGTGTCACCACCGGATGGTCTCGCACGGGGGGTGGTGCGCCACCCCCCGGCACCGCGGCGCCGCAGCCCCGGGTGGTCCCGCCGGGCACGAGGTGAGCCGGACCGTGGCGCAGGAGGTCGCTCGTCACCTATCGTTCACCTCGTCGTAGCGACGTCGCACCGGCGCGGCGGTGGGTCGCGGTGGTGGGACCCGCCCCGGACCCGGAGGACGCCGTGGCCCAGCTCCTGCTGCTGACGAACGCTCTCGCCCCTTCCGCCGAGGTGCTGCCCGCCCTCGGCCTGCTCACCCACTCGGTGAGGGTGCTGCCCGCCGAGCCCGCTGCCCTCGTGGACGCTCCCCCGGCGGACGCCGTGCTGGTGGACGCCCGGCGCGAGCTGGTGGCGGCGCGGTCGCTGGCGCGGCTGCTGCGCACGACGGGGGTCAGCTGCCCGCTGTTCCTGGTGCTCACCGAGGGCGGCCTGGCCGCGGTCGCCGCCGACTGGGGCGCTGACGACGTGCTGCTCGACACCGCCGGCCCCGCGGAGGTCGAGGCGCGCCTGCGCCTGGCGGTGGGCCGCGCGGCCCTCGCCGAGGCGGGGGACGACTCCCCGGAGGAGATCCGCGCGGGCGACGTGGTGATCGACGAGTCGACCTACACGGCGAAGGTGCGCGGGCGCACCCTCGACCTCACCTACAAGGAGTTCGAGCTCCTCAAGTACCTCGCCCAGCACCCCGGTCGCGTGTTCAGCCGGGCGCAGCTGCTCCAGGAGGTCTGGGGCTACGACTACTTCGGCGGCACCCGCACCGTGGACGTCCACGTCCGGCGGCTGCGGGCCAAGCTGGGCCCGGAGCACGAGCAGCTCATCGGCACGGTGCGCAACGTCGGCTACCGCTTCGTCCCCGCGAGCCGGGAGCGGCGCGAGCTGGACCTGCGCGCCGACGCCGCGGTCACCGACGACGAGGCCGTCGCCGACCGCTGACGCGACCGCCGCAGCCCGCCGGGCCGCGGCGGCACGGGGCGCCTAGCCTGCGGGGGTGCCCGACGCCGTCCGCGCCGCCGGGGTCCTGCCCCCGCGTGTGCTCACCGCCCTGTCCGCCGCCGAGGTCGGCGCCGTCGAGGCCCTCGTGGCCCGCGCCGCCGAGGCCGACGGCGGCCACCCGCTCTCGGAGGCGTCGCTGCTGGCGCTGCGCGACCCCTCCGCGGGGGCGCACCACGTGCTGGTCGGGGCAGCCACGGACGACGGCGCGGACCACGGCGCGGACGGGCCCCACGTCGTCGTCGGCTACGCCCAGCTCCCGAGCACCGGCGGAGCCGAGCTGCTCGTGGACCCCCGGGCCCGGCGCGCCGGTCTGGGCGGGCTGCTGGCCGCGCAGCTGGAGGAGCTCGCCGGGTCGCGGGAGCTGGAGGTGTGGGCCCACGGGGGCTCGGCGGGGGCCGCGGCCCTGGCCCGCCGCCGGGGCTACGCGCCGGTCCGGGAGCTGCAGCACCGCCGCAGGGACCTCGGCCCGGCAGCCCCCCTGCCGCCGCTGGAGATCCCCGACGACGTCGCCCTGCGCGCCTTCGAGGTGGGGCGCGACGAGCAGGCCTGGCTGGACCTCAACGCGCGCGCCTTCGCCTCCCACCCCGAGCAGGGCCGCTGGACCGCGGACGACCTGGCCGCGCGCACGGCCGAGCCGTGGTTCGACCCGGCGGGGCTGCTCCTCGCCGTCGACGCCCAGCGGGGGCGGCTGCTGGCCTCGCACTGGACCAAGGCGGAGGGTCCCGAGACGGACCGCGCGGGGGAGGTCTACGTGGTGGCGGTGGACCCCGCCGCGCAGGGCAGGGGGCTCGGCCGGGCGGTGGTGCTGGCGGGGCTGCACCACCTCGACACCGCTGGCTGCCGCTCGGTGGAGCTCTACGTCGAGGCCGACAACGCCGCGGCGGTGCGTCTGTACGAGCGGCTCGGCTTCGGCCTGGACGCCTCCGACGTGCTCTACCGGCGTGGCGCGTCGGAGCCGGTGGCGGACTGACAGGATGGTGCGATGGCGAGCACGACGGACGACCAGGCCGTGAGCGGGCTCGCGCCCTCACCCGCAGCGGCGGCGGTGAGCGACGGCGCGGAGCCCGCCCCGGCGGCCGGAGCGGCCGCCGACCTCGAGGCGGCGCTCAGCGAGCACCTCGCCGCCGAGGACGACGAGACCGAGGAGCGCACCGGCGCCGTCGAGGAGGTCGTGGAGTCCGAGGAGCCGGCGCCCCTGCCCGAGGACCGCTTCGGGGACCGTGAGCTCAGCTGGCTGGCGTTCAACGAGCGGGTGCTCGAGCTGGCGGAGGACCCCGCCGTCCCGCTGCTGGAGCGGACCCGGTTCCTGGCCATCTTCGCCAGCAACCTCGACGAGTTCTTCATGGTGCGCGTGGCCGGCCTCAAGCGCCGGATCGCCACCGGCCTGGCGGTGACCGCGGCCAGCGGGCTGGAGCCGCGCGAGGTGCTGGCCGCGGTGAGCGAGCGCGCCCACGAGCTGGTGGAGCGCCACGCCCGGGTGTTCACCGAGCAGGTGCAGCCGGCGCTGGCCGCCGAGGGCATCCGGATCGCCGCCTGGGACGAGCTGGAGCCGTCCGAGCAGGACCGCCTCCACGAGTTCTTCCGCGACTCCGTGTTCCCGGTGCTCACGCCGCTGGCCGTGGACCCCGCGCACCCGTTCCCGTACATCTCCGGGCTGTCGCTCAACCTCGCCGTCGTGGTGCGCAACCCCACCACGGAGAAGGAGCACTTCGCCCGCGTCAAGGTGCCGCCGCTGCTGCCGCGCCTGGTGCGCGTCGAGCAGGGCAAGGCGCTGTCGGCCGGGCGGACGGCGCGGTTCGTGCCGCTCGAGGTGGTCATCTCCCAGCACCTGGACCAGCTCTTCCCGGGCATGGACGTGGTGGCCCACCACACGTTCCGGGTCACCCGCAACGAGGACCTGGAGGTGGAGGAGGACGACGCCGAGAACCTCCTGCAGGCCCTGGAGAAGGAGCTGCTCCGGCGCCGCTTCGGCCCGCCGGTGCGCCTGGAGCTCACCGAGCAGACCGACGACCACGTGCGCGAGCTGCTGGTGCGCGAGCTGGGCGTGGAGGAGGCGGAGACCTACGTCCTGCCCGGCCCGCTCGACCTGCGCGGGCTCAACGCGGTGGCGGACCTGGAGCGGCACGAGCTGAGCTACCCGACCTTCGTGCCCAAGACCCACCGGCACCTCACCGACGGGCGCGAGTCGAGCCAGCAGCGGAGCATCTTCGCGGCCGTCAGGTCCCGCGACGTGCTGCTGCACCACCCGTACGACTCGTTCTCGACGTCGGTGCAGGCCTTCCTGGAGCAGGCCGCCGCCGACCCGAAGGTCCTGGCGATCAAGCAGACGCTCTACCGCACCTCGGGCGACTCCCCCATCGTCGACGCCCTCATCGACGCCGCCGACGCCGGCAAGCAGGTGCTGGCCCTGGTGGAGATCAAGGCCCGCTTCGACGAGCAGAACAACATCACGTGGGCGCGCAAGCTCGAGCAGGCCGGCGTGCACGTCGTGTACGGCATCGTCGGCCTCAAGACCCACTCCAAGCTGTGCCTGGTGGTGCGCCAGGAGGGTGACCGGCTGCGCCGCTACTGCCACGTCGGCACCGGCAACTACAACCCCAAGACCGCGCGCCTCTACGAAGACCTCGGCCTGCTGACCTGCGACGACGAGGTGGGCGAGGACCTCACCAAGCTCTTCAACCAGCTGTCGGGGTTCGCGCCGCGCACCCGCTACTCGCGCCTGCTCGTGGCGCCGCGCTCGCTGCGGCGCGGCCTGGTGCAGCGCATCGAGCGCGAGGCCGAGCACCACCGGGCGGGACGGCCGGCCCACATCCGCATCAAGGTCAACTCCATGGTCGACGAGGCGGTCATCGACGCGCTGTACCGGGCGTCGCAGGCCGGGGTGCCGGTGGACGTCGTCGTGCGCGGGATCTGCGCGCTGCGCCCGGGGGTGCCGGGGCTGTCCGAGACCATCCGCGTGCGGTCGGTGCTCGGGCGCTTCCTCGAGCACAGCCGGATCTTCGCCTTCGAGGCCGGCGGCGACGCCGAGGTGTACATCGGCAGCGCCGACATGATGCACCGCAACCTCGACCGCCGGGTGGAGGCGCTGGTGCGCATCCGCGACGTGGAGCACCAGCGCGCCCTGGTCGACCTGGTCGACCTCGCCGCCGACGCCGGGACCGCCAGCTGGCACCTCGGACCCGACGGCAGCTGGGCCCGCGCGGCGGTGGACGACGCCGGTGAGCCCCTGCTCGACCTGCAGGAGTTCCTCATCGCCGCGCGCTCCAACCGCCGCGCCCGCCGGCGCTGAGGGGGCCGCCGTGGCCCCCCACGCCGCCGCGGCTGCCGAACCCGAGCAGCCCGAGCAGCCCGACCGACGCGAGAGCACCCCGTCAGCGGTCCCGTCCGCCGCCCTGCACTCCCGCCCACCGGCCCGGTCCGCGCCGGCGCACCCGCCGGAGCACCGGGACGGCCAGGAGCCGGCGGGGCAGCCCCTGCCGCTCGTCAGGGCGGCCGGGGCGCTGTGCTGGCACCGGGCCCCCGACGGCGGGCTGCGCCTGCTCGTCGTGCACCGGCCGCGCTACCGCGACTGGTCCTGGCCGAAGGGCAAGCTGGAGGGCGCGGAGCCGCCCCCCGCCGCCGCGGTCCGCGAGGTGGCCGAGGAGACCGGGCTGGACGTGCGGCTCGGCCGAGCGCTGCCCAGCGCGCGCTACGCCCTGGGCGCGGACGCCACCAAGGAGGTCTCCTACTGGGCCGCCCACGTGGACGGCGCCCGCCACCCCCTGCCTCCGCGCCCCGCGGAGGTCGACCGCACCGAGTGGGTCACCCCGGAGGAGGCCGACGCCCGGCTGACCCGCCGCGGCGACCGCGTGCAGCTGCGCGCGCTGCTCGCCGCCGACCGCGCCGGCTCGCTCGACACCTGGCCGCTGGTGGTGGTGCGGCACGGCCACGCCCACCCCAAGACCGCGTGGGGCCGCAGCGACGACGAGCGCCCCCTGGCGGCGCCGGGCCGCCGCCAGGCCGAGCGCCTGCCGGAGCTGCTCACCGCCTGGCAGCCGCGGCGCGTGGTGACCAGCCCGTGGCGGCGCTGCACGGACACGGTGGAGCCCTACCTGCACGCCAGCGGCGCGAAGGTCAAGACCCGCGGCCGCCTCACGGAGGACGCCCACCGGCGGGACCCGGCGCGCACCGCCAAGCTGGTGCGCAAGCTGCTGGGCAAGCAGCGCCCCGTGCTGCTGTGCACGCACCGACCGGTGCTGTCGACGGTGTTCGGCGAGCTGGCCGAGCACGCCGCTGACGACATCGCGGCGCTGGTCCCCCAGCACGACCCGTACCTCGGCCCCGGTGAGGTGCTCGTCGCGCACGTGGCGCGCAGCACTGGGCTCGTGGTCGCGGTGGAGCGCCACGCCGTCCCGGCGGGCTGAGGATGGGCCGGCGGTGGGCCCGGACGCAGTCGCCGGGCCGCCGTCGACCGGGGACGGACGACGGCGTCTCGACCTGGGACGTACTGCCGGCAGGTGATCTTCCTTCACGTCGCCACAGGCCCACCTGGCCGGCGCATCATGATCAAGATGCGCTTCCGTACTGTCGATCTTGCCGTGGTGACTGACATCGCCCAGGAGAGCGGGCACACCGGGCTGTTCTGCCGGGCCTGCGACGGCACCAGGACCGCTGCCATCCGCGTCGACGGCGGCGGTGCCACGGCCGAGCAGCGCACGACCCTGGCGAACCTGCGGCTGTTCTACTCCCGCCGCGGCACACCACACCCCCTGCTGGGACCTGCCAGCCCTGCGGACCTGGAGCGCCTGCACCTCGATGACGCGAGCAGCGGCACGGGCACGCCTGCCGTCGGCCCGGCGAGCTGGCACCAGCTCCAGGTGAGCTGCCTCGGCTGGTCCCGTCGCCCAGAGCCTCCACCACCGAGCCGCTGACGACCTGGTGAGCAGGCGATGAGCTGAGCGCCGAGGCGCACCCCGGTGCGCCGCGACGGGCTCAGCTCAGCCGATCGGCTGCTTCAGGGGCAGCTGGGCGATGCTCAGGCGCGGGTAGTTCTGGTTGGTGGTGCTCAGGGTCGAGGAGGTGTTGTTGTAGAACCTCATCCGCACGTAGTCGCCCTGGTACAGCCACACCGTCTGGGAGACGCTCAGGGTGGTGTTGTAGCTGGCCTGGGCGGTGGTGTTGGACTGCTCGGCGACCTGCTGGTCGCTCAGGCCGTGACCGGTGACGGTCAGGGCCAGGTAGCGCTCCCCGGCGGCGGAGGAGTTGGTCTGGTCCAGCCGGATGGCGCCGCTGACCTGGTAGAAGCCGTCGGCGGGGGCAGTGACGGTGTCGAAGGTGCCACCGGAGCCGCCGGAGTAGTTCGCCGGCACCTGGACGGTGGCTCCGGATGTGTGGGAGGCGGGGCTGGCGAAGCTGACCAGGGCGTAGGTGTTGGCGGCGAAGCTCTGCACCGCGGTGGCCTGGAAGGTGGCCAGGGACAGCGCCGAGGTGGTCACCGGCGTGGTCCAGGTGGTGTTGTAGTCGGTGCCGTTGACCTTGGAGAGCACCTGGCCGGTGGTGCCGCCGGCGGCCACGCCCGGCCCGGTCGCGCCGGGAGCTCCGCTGGTGCCGTTGGCACCGACGGGCCCCGCAGCACCAGTGGCTCCAGCGGGTCCGGCGGGGGTGGGCAGCGACGCCGCCAGGCCCGCCAGCAGCACCGCGGTCTCCTGGCGGTTCGCACCGCCGTACCGGCTGACCGCGTACGCGCCAGCCAGGCTCGTCTTCACCGCCTCGCTGATGACGGCGGTGCCTCCGACAAGCGCGACGGCGGTGGGCTTGTACGAGCTGAGGTAGTCCGCGGTGGCCTGGGGGACTGCGGTGGGGTCGGTGTACAGCAGCGGGGCGGAGGCCTTCGCGGCGACCGGACCGGCGGTCATCGCGTCTGCTCCGGCGCCGGAGGCGACGAGGAACACCGGGCGGGCTCCCAGGTCGACGGTGCTGTTGGCAGCCGAGGCGGTGCCGACGGCGCCGGCCAGCAGCGCCAGGGCCCCAGCGGTCGCCAGGACCGTTCGCGGTGCTCGCATCGCTGCCACAGGTCTCCTCCAGGTGCGGCCGCTGACTCACCAGCTCCCCTGCGCACCGGATGCGTACGCGCGCCCACCATCGTGATCAACCGCGGTGATCTCGGGCGCCGCGACACGCCGTCGGTGCCATGCCATCTGCGCCTGATCCGCGCCGGACGCAGCGATGGCCTCCCACCCCGGGTGGGGTGGGAGGCCATCGGCTGGGGCGCGCCGTCGGCGGGGGAAGTCGCCGACGGTGCTGCAGCGGCCGGTCAGGCCGCTGCTGGGCTCAGCTGTCGTCAGCTGTTCAGGAGCGCTCCGGCGCGGTCGTAGGCCGCTGCTGGGATGGCGGAGGTGCCACCGAAGGCGAGCACCCGCTGAGCTCTCAGCGCGCTGAGCGCGGTCGCGGTGGAAGGGGGCACGCTGTCGCTGCCGGTGGGGGTCAGCAGCAGCGGCCCCCCGAGCGCGGCCATCGCCGCCGAGCCTGACAGGGCGTCGGACCAGGACGCCCCACCGGCCAGCCCGACCGAGGCCACCACCGAGGAGGTCGAGCTCGAGGACGACGACGAGGCGCTGGCCTTCATCGCCGCAGCGAGCTTGGCGGAGGTCTCGTACCGGTCCGCCCCGACGACGGCGCGGCTGGCCGCACCGTCCAGCCCGGCGGTGGTGGCGGCGGTCTTGGCCGGGCCGCCGATGGCGACGGCGCGGGTGCCGGTGGGGTCGTGGTCCTTCAGGTACGCCGCCGTCGCCGCCGGCATCTTCTCGCCGTCGGTGAGCAGCACCACACCACCGGTGGACTGGGCGTAGGCGCCCACGGAGACCCCGTCGGCGAAGTCCTTGCCGGTCACCAGGTAGATCGGGCCGACGTCACCGGCCTTCTTCACCGTGGCATCAGCGATGGCCGCAGCGGTCTCGAAGCGGGTGTCCCCACCCACGCGGACCACGGTGTCACCGCTGACCAGGTCACCGGTGGCCTTCTCCACCGCGTCGGACAGGGCCTTGTCCCCGCCGAGGAGGTACACCGTGCCCCCAGCGGCCACCAGGCGCTTGACCTGAGCGGCTGCCTCCTCAGAGAGCTGGTTGCCGTTGGTCAGCAGCAGGGGTCCTCCGACCTGGCCTGCCAGGCGGGACCCGGCCAGGGCGTCGGCGTAGGACCCGGCGGTGGCGATGACCACGTCACGGCTGGTGCCGGCCGCGGGGGTGGGGAAGACCTTGGCGGCGATGTCCGCCGACGTCGCGACCCGCTCGGAGCCGGCGAAGCGCTGCGGCCCGGTCGGCAGCGCCGCCACGGAGGCCTCCGGGGCGGTGATGGTGATGTCGAGGTTCTTGGCGGTCAAGCCGTTGGTGGTGGTGGCTGCGGCGGTCACCGTGACCGTGCAGGTGCCGGCCTTCAGGGCGGTGACGATGCCGCTGCTGTCGACGGTGCAGATCTGCGGGGTGGCCGCGGTGTAGTTCAGCTTCCCGCCCGCCGTGCTCGAGCCGGTGGAGCTCGGCGTCGACCCGGTGGCGGTGGCGTTCAGCGCGAAGGTCCGCGCGCCCAGGCTCAGGGACTTCGGGGCGGAGCTGGTCAGCTGCTGCTGCGGCAGGGACGCCACCACCGCG
This sequence comes from Quadrisphaera sp. RL12-1S, assembly GCF_014270065.1. Lineage (NCBI taxonomy): Bacteria > Bacillati > Actinomycetota > Actinomycetes > Kineosporiales > Kineosporiaceae > Quadrisphaera > Quadrisphaera oryzae. Next base: position 525,200 of record NZ_JACNME010000001.1, read on the forward strand.
GGGGCCGGGTTCACCGTCAGCGTCGCCGGGAGGGTGTCGTACCCCGCGGTGGTGGTCGCCATCAACGTGAACGTCGACGTGCCCGCCGTGGTCGGCGTTCCCGTGATCGCGCCAGTGGCCGTGTTCAGCGCCAGACCCGCCGGCAGAGACCCGGCGGAGATGCTCCAGGTGATCGTCGAGCCTCCCGCGGACCCGGTGGCACCGAAGGTGTACGCGGTGCCCACCACCGGCGCCTGCGACATCGTCGGGGTGGAGATCGTCGGCAGCATCCCAACGGGGAACGTCACCTTCTCGATGCGGTTGTTCCCGGTGTCGGCGATGTAGACGTTGCCGGCGCCATCCACGGCCACACCCTGCGGGTAGCTCAGCGCTGACGAGGTCGCCGCTCCAGCCGTGGCGGCCCCCGTGGTGCCGGCGCCAGCGATGACGCTGAGCTGACCGGAGGTGTCGACCTTCTCGATGCGGTGGTTGAACGTGTCGGCGATGTAGACGTTGCCGGCGCCATCCACGCCCACCCCGTACGGCTGGTTCAGCGTCGAGGAGGTCGCCGCTCCAGCGGTGGGAGCACCCTGCCTGCCGGTGCCGGCGATGATGCTGAGCTGACCGGAGGGGTTGACCTTCTCGATGCGGTAGCTGTTGGTGTCGGCGATGTAGACGTTGCCGGCGCCATCCACGGCCACGCCCGCCGGGTAGCTCAGTGTTGAGGAGGTCGCCGCTCCAGCGGTGGGAGCACCGGCGGTGCCGGTGCCGGCGATGATGCTGAGCTGACCGGAGGTGTTGACCTTCTCGATGCGGTGGTTGCTGGTGTCGGCGATGTAGACGTTGCCAGCGCTGTCCACGGCCACCCCGGACGGGGTGTACAGCGCTGAGGAGGTCGCCGGCCCGGCGGTGGGAGCACCGGCGGTGCCAGTACCGGCGATGATGCTGAGCTGACCGAAGGTGTCGACCTTCTCGATGCGGTGGTTGCTGGTGTCGGCGATGTAGACGTTGCCGGCGCCATCCACGGCCACACCCTGCGGGTAGCTCAGCGCTGAGGAGGTCGCTGGTCCAGCGCTGGGAGCAACGGCACTGCCGGTGCCGGCGACGAAGCTCAAGGTGGGCGGTGCAGCCACCGGGGTCGCCTGCGCCGGAGCCGCACACGTCAGGATCCCCGCGGTGGCAGCCAGGGCCAGCGTCGCCGCCAGAGCACCCCGCCGACGTGGATCTCTCATGGTGTGGGGGGTGGAGCTGAGCGGACGCGCACCCGGGGCTGGTGGATAGCGATCATGCATTCCACCACGATGATCCACACGAGTTGTGGCGCGGGGGAGGCGCGCCGGGCACTGGTGTCCCCCGTCTTGTCCCCCGTCGTGTCCCCGGTCGGCAGCAGCCGGCAGCGGGAGTCCGCAGCGGCGGTTGAGACCGCGTGGCCCGATGCCTCGTGCGGGGCCGAGATCAGGGGCCGGCTGCCGCGAGTGCGGCAGCGGGCCGCAGGAGCATGTGGCGGTACAGGCCGGTGGGGGTGATGCAGGTCTTGGCGACGATCTGGTCGGCGGTGCAGCCTCCGACGTCACGCAGGTGCACCGCGTGAGCCAGCCTGTCGGGGTCGACCCCGCTGGACCGACCGACGTAGCGGCCCTCGGCGGTGGCCACCGCGCGGGCATGGGCGTCGCGCTCGGCGGTGCGGGGTGTGCACGACGATCACATCGCCGTCGCGGGCGCATGCCAGGACGGCCTGCAGTCCGGGGCGATCGGTGTTCTGGCCGGTCTTTCGGTCGACGTAGATCCGCTCGCCTCATCCCGCGGCGCAGAGGCCACGGATCCAGCAGCGCTGGACTGCTCCTCCGGACGGCGCAGGCGACCGTCCGGGAGGCGTCAGAGACCCCGGGGCGACCCGTCAGGGCTCCGTCAGGACGGGCGCCCGGCCCCTTCCAGCGGTGGCTGGATGGCTCCCGTGCCTGACATCGCCTTCGTCGCGCTGACCGTGGTGGTCTTCGCCGTCCTGGCCCTGCTCGTCAGCGGCCTCGAGCGGATGGGGGGCCAGCGGTGAGCGCCGTCAGCGTGGTCCTGCTGCTCCTCGTGCTCGCCCTGGCCGGCTACCTGCTGACGGCCCTGCTGGACCCGGAGCGCTTCTGATGCTCCCGACCACTGGCCTGTCCGACTCCGCGGCCGGCTTCCTCACCGTCGCGGCCCTCGTGGCCGCCCTCGCGCTCGTCCACGCCCCCCTGGGCGACTTCATGGCCCGCGTCTACACCTCCGAGCGCCACCTGCGCGTGGAGCGCGTGCTCTACCGCGCCGCCGGCATCGACCCCGAGGCGGAGCAGCGCTGGCCGGTCTACGCCCGCGCCGTCCTCGGCTTCTCGTTCGTGTCCGTGCTCTTCCTGTACGCCTTCCAGCGGCTGCAGCACTGGCTGCCGCTGTCCCTCGGCTTCCCGGGCGTCCCGGCGCCGACCGCCTGGAACACGGCCATCAGCTTCGTGACCAACACGAACTGGCAGTCGTACTCCGGTGAGTCGACCATGGGCCACCTCGTGCAGGCCGCGGGCCTGGCGGTGCAGAACTTCACGTCGGCGGCCGTCGGCATGGCCGTGGCCGTGGCGCTGGTGCGCGGGTTCACCCGCCACCGCACCGAGCGCATCGGCAGCTTCTGGGTGGACCTGGTCCGGACCTGCGTGCGGATCCTGCTGCCGCTGGCGCTCGTCGCCGCCGTCGTCATGCTCCTCGGCGGGGTGGTCCAGAACCTCAGCGGCCCGACGGCGTACACCACCGTCGCCGGCGGCACCCAGACCATCACCGGCGGGCCGATCGCCTCGCAGGAGGCCATCAAGGAGCTGGGCACCAACGGCGGCGGCTTCTTCAACGCCAACTCCGCCCACCCCTTCGAGGGGCCGACGGCGTGGGTCAGCCTGTTCCAGGTCTTCCTCCTGCTGGTGATCCCGTTCTCGCTGCCCCGGACCTTCGGCCGGCTGGTCGGCGACAAGCGCCACGGCCTCGCCGTCCTCGGGGTCATGGGCGTCCTGTGGCTCGGGTCGGTGACCCTGGCGGTCTGGGCCGAGGTCACCGGCGCGGGCGCCGTGCCGCAGGCGGCCGGGGCCGCGATGGAGGGCAAGGAGGTCCGCTTCGGCGAGGTCCTCACCGGCCTGTTCGGCGCGTCCACCACGGCCACGTCCACCGGCGCCGTCAACGGCGCGCACGACTCCCTCACGGCGGCCGGCGGTGGCGTCGCGATGCTCAACATGATGCTGGGCGAGGTGTCCCCCGGTGGCACCGGCTCGGGCCTGTACGGCCTGCTCGTGCTCGCGGTCATCGCCGTCTTCCTCGCCGGCCTCATGGTGGGCCGCACGCCCGAGCTGCTCGGCAAGAAGATCGGCCGCCACGAGGTGGCGCTGGTCGCCCTGTACGTGCTGGCCACCCCGACCCTGCTGCTCGTGGGCGCCGCGCTCACCGTGGGGGTCCCCTCCCTGCTGGGCGCCTCCGTCCAGCAGAGCGGAGCCCACGGCCTGTCCGAGGTGCTCTACGCGTACGCCTCCGCCGCCAACAACAACGGCTCGGCGTTCGCCGGGTTCGGCGCCGCCACCGACTACCAGAACGTCGCGCTGGCGCTGGCCATGGTGTTCGGCAGGTTCGTGCCGATGCTCCTGGTCATCGCCCTGGCGGGCCGCCTCGCCGCGCAGGCGCCGGTCCCGGTCACCGCGGGCACGCTGCCCACCCACACCCCCCTCTTCGCGAGCCTGGTCACCGTCGTCGTCATCGTCGTCGCCGGTCTGACCTACTTCCCCGCGCTCGCCCTCGCTCCGATCGCTGAGGCCCTCTCATGAGCACCCCCGTCCTGGACCGCACCTCCCAGCAGCACCCGCACGACGACGACGGGGGCGCCCGCCCGGCCGCCGGCGCCTTCGACGCCCGGTCCCTGGTCTCCTCCCTGCCGGCGGCGCTGCGCAAGCTCGACCCGCGCCACCAGCTGAAGAGCCCCGTGATGTTCGTCGTGTGGGTGGGCTCGGCCGTCAGCACGGTGTACGGGGTGTGGCAGCCCAGCCTGTTCACGTGGCTGGTGGTGGTCTGGCTGTGGGCCACCGTGGTCTTCGCCGGCCTGGCCGAGGCCGTGGCCGAGGGCCGCGGCAAGGCCCAGGCCGAGACGCTGCGCCGCACCCGCAGCGAGACGACCGCCCGCCGCCTGCTCGACCGGGCGACGGGCGAGGAGGAGGCGGTCCCGGCGACCGCCCTGCGCCGCGGCGACCTCGTGGTCGTCGAGGCCGGTGTCGAGGGCGGGGTCATCCCCGGTGACGGCGACGTCGTCGAGGGCGTCGCGTCGGTGGACGAGTCCGCCATCACCGGCGAGTCGGCCCCCGTGATCCGCGAGGCCGGGGGCGACCGCTGCGCGGTCACCGGCGGCACCCGGGTGCTGTCGGACCGGGTGGTCGTGAAGATCACCGCCGAGCCGGGCAGCACCTTCATCGACAGGATGATCGCGCTGGTGGAGGGCTCCGCCCGCCAGAAGACGCCCAACGAGATCGCCCTCGACCTGCTCCTGGCGTCGCTGACGCTGGTGTTCCTGCTGGCCGTGGTGACGCTGCAGCCGCTGGCGGTCTACTCCGGGCAGGCGCAGAGCGTCCCCGTGCTCGTGGCGCTGCTCGTGTGCCTCATCCCCACCACCATCGGCGCGCTGCTGTCCGCCATCGGCATCGCCGGCATGGACCGGCTCGTGCAGCGCAACGTCCTCGCGATGTCGGGGCGCGCCGTGGAGGCCGCCGGTGACGTGGGCGTGCTGCTGCTCGACAAGACCGGCACCATCACGTTCGGCAACCGCCGCGCCACCGCCCTGGTGCACCTGGCCGGCGTGCAGCCCGGGGCGCTGGCGGACGCCGCCCGCCTGTCGAGCCTGGCCGACGAGACGCCCGAGGGCCGCTCGGTGGTGGACCTCGTCGACGCCTCCCGCGACGGCTCCGAGGACGCGCCGGACGGCGCGGAGTTCGTGGAGTTCACCGCCCAGACCCGCATGAGCGGCGTGGACCTGCCCCTGGAGCGGGGGGCGGTCCGCTCGCTGCGCAAGGGCGCCGGGAGCGCCGTCACGGCGTGGGTGCGCGAGCAGGGCGGTGAGGTGCCCTCGGCCCTGCAGGACGTGGTCGACGGGATCTCGCAGTCGGGCGGCACGCCGCTCGTCGTCGCCGAGAAGGTGACCGGCAGCCCCGCGCGGGTGCTGGGCGTCATCCACCTCAAGGACGTGGTCAAGCCCGGCATGGCGGCGCGGTTCGCGCAGCTGCGCGAGATGGGCATCCGCACCGTGATGGTCACCGGTGACAACCGGCTCACCGCCCGCGCCATCGCCGAGGAGGCCGGTGTCGACGACGTGCTCGCCGAGGCCACCCCCGAGGACAAGCTGGCGCTCATCAAGCGCGAGCAGGCCGGCGGCCGGCTCGTGGCGATGACCGGGGACGGCACCAACGACGCCCCCGCGCTGGCGCAGGCCGACGTGGGCGTGGCGATGAACACGGGCACGTCGGCCGCGAAGGAGGCCGGCAACATGGTCGACCTCGACTCCGACCCCACCAAGCTCATCGAGGTGGTGGCGATCGGCAAGCAGCTGCTCATCACCCGCGGGGCGCTGACGACGTTCTCCATCGCCAACGACGTGGCGAAGTACTTCGCGATCATCCCGGCGATGTTCGCCGGCATCTACCCCGCGCTGGACCGCCTCAACGTCATGGGCCTGTCGAGCCCGCAGTCGGCGATCCTCTCGGCCGTCGTCTTCAACGCGCTGGTCATCGTGGCGCTCATCCCGCTGGCGCTGCGCGGCGTGCGCTACCGCCCCTCCAGCGCGAGCGCGCTGCTGCGGCGCAACGTCCTGGTGTACGGGCTCGGCGGTGTGGTGGTGCCGTTCCTCGGCATCAAGGCCATCGACCTGCTCGTCTCGCTGATCCCCGGCTTCTGAGCCCCGGCGCAAGCCGCACTACCGAGGAGTACCCCGTGTCCCGCGTGCTCGACCTGTCCCGCCAGTCCGTCGCCGGCCTGCGCCTGCTGCTGGCCCTCACCGTGCTCCTCGGCCTGGTCTACCCGGCCGTCCTCCTGGGCGTCGGCCGGCTCGTCCCCGGCCGCGCCGACGGCTCGATGATCGCGGTCGACGGGCGCCCCAGCGGCTCCTCGCTCATCGGCCAGCAGTTCGGCTCGGACCAGGACCCGTCCTCGCAGCTGCCGTGGTTCCAGCCCCGGCCCTCGGCGGCCGGTGACGGGTACGACCCGCAGTCCTCCGGGGCCTCCAACCTCGGGCCGAACAACCCCGACCTCGTCAAGACCGTCGAGGAGCGCCGCGCCGCCGTCGCCGCCCGCGAGGGCGTCGACCCCGCCGCGGTCCCGGCGGACGCCGTCACCGCCTCGGCGTCCGGGCTGGACCCGGACGTCTCCCCCGCCTACGCCCAGCTCCAGGTGGCCCGCGTGGCCCGCGAGCGCGGCCTGCCCGTGTCCCAGGTGGAGCAGCTGGTGCGCGAGAGCACCCACGGGCGCGACCTCGGCTTCATCGGGGAGCCCACCGTCGACGTCGTCACCCTCAACGCCGCCCTCGCCCGGGTCGGCGGCCCCCAGGGGTGAGCGGACGGGTGGACCTGCCGGCTCCTGCGGCGCGGCCCGCGGGCCCGCCGGAGGAGGATGGCGCCGTGCAGGGGGCGGGCGGTGCGCGGCGCGGCAGGCTGAGGGTCTACCTGGGCGCCGCCCCCGGCGTGGGCAAGACCGTCGCCATGCTCGGCGAGGGCCACCGCCGCGCCGAGCGCGGCCAGGACGTGGTGGTCGCGTTCGTGGAGACCCACGGCCGCGCCCACACCGCGGCCGCCACCGAGGGCCTGGAGCTGGTCCCCCGGCGGCGGCTCACGCACCCCGCCTCCCCCGGCACCGTGCTGGAGGAGATGGACGTCGACGCCGTGCTGGCCCGCGCCCCCCGGCACGCGCTGGTGGACGAGCTGGCGCACACCAACGCGCCGGGCTCGCGCAACGCCAAGCGGTGGCAGGACGTCGAGGAGCTGCTGGCGGCCGGCGTGGACGTCATCACCACCGTCAACGTGCAGCACCTGGAGTCGCTCAACGACGTCGTCGCGCAGATCACCGGCGTGCGCCAGCGCGAGACCGTCCCCGACGACGTGGTGAGGTCGGCGGACGCCATCGAGCTGGTGGACATGAGCCCGCAGGCGCTGCGGCGCCGCCTCGCCCACGGCAACGTCTACGCCGCCGAGCGCGTGGACGCCGCGCTGTCCAACTACTTCCGGGTGGGCAACCTCACCGCCCTGCGCGAGCTCGCGCTGCTGTGGACGGCGGACCGGGTGGACGCCGCCCTGGCCCTGTACCGCGCCGAGCAGGGCATCGCCGAGCCGTGGGGCGCCCGCGAGCGCGTGGTGGTGGCGCTGACGGGCGGGCCGGAGGGGGACGCGCTGGTGCGCCGCGCGGCGCGCATCACCCAGCGCGCCGCGGGCGGTGAGCTGCTGGCCCTGCACGTCTCCCGCTCCGACGGGCTGACGGGGGCCGCGCCGGACGCGCTGGCGCGCCAGCGGCTGCTGGCGGAGAGCCTCGGCGGCAGCTGGCACTCGGTGGTGGGCGAGGACGTCGCCACCGCCATCCTCGACTTCGCCCGCGGCGTCAACGCCACCCACGTGGTGGTCGGGGCCAGCCGGCGCAGCCGGCTCGCGGCGGCGCTGTCGCCCGGTGTGGGACAGCGCGTCATCGACGGCTCCGGTGACATCGACGTGCACGTGGTCACGCACGCCGCCGCCCGCGGCCAGCAGGGGCGGCTGGTCCGCCGGACGGCGCTGTCCGCGCTCCCCGCGCGGCGCCGGGCGGCCGGCTGGGCGCTGGCCGTGGTGGCGCCGGTGGCCCTCACGGGGCTGCTGCACCTGACCCGGGCGCGCCACGAGCTGCCCAGCGAGCTGCTGCTCTTCCTGGCCCTCGTGGTGGGGGTGGCCCTCGTCGGCGGGATGTGGCCGGCGGTGCTGGCCGCGGTGCTGTCGGGGCTGCTGGCCAACTGGTACTTCACCCCGCCCTACGGCACGCTCACCATCGCCGAGCCGGCCAACGCCGTCGCGCTGTTCGTGCTGGTCAGCGTGGGGGCGGCGGTAGCCGCCGTGGTGGACACCGCGGCCCGCAGGGCCCGGGACGCCGCCCGCGCCCGCGCCGAGGCCGACGTGCTGGCCACGCTCGCGGGCAGCGTGCTGCGCGGCGCCCAGGCCGTGCCCGCGCTGCTGGACCGGCTGGTGGAGACCTTCGGCCTCCAGGGCGCGGCGCTGCTGGAGCGCACGCGGGACCAGGTGGGCACCGCGAACGACGTGTGGCGGGTCGTGGCCTCGCAGGGCTGCCCCCCGCCGTCCTCGCCCGAGGCCGCGGACGCGGCGCTGCCGGTGGACGAGCACCTGAGCATCGCCATCACCAGCCAGCAGGGCGGTCCGGCGCTGTCGGCCTCGGACCTCCGCGTGCTGACGGCGGTGGCCGCGCAGGCGGGGTCGCTGCTGGAGCGGGACAGGCTGCGGGAGACCGCGCGGGCGGCGCGCCGCGAGGAGGAGCGCACCGCCACGCGGACCGCGCTGCTGGCCGCCGTCTCGCACGACCTGCGCACGCCGCTGGCGAGCGTCAAGGCGTCGGCCTCGACGCTGCGCTCCCTCGGCGCCGAGCTCGACCCCGCCGACCGCGAGGTGCTGCTGGCGGACGTGGAGACCTCCGCGGACCGCCTGCAGGCCCTCGTCGACAACCTCCTGGACATGAGCCGCCTCGACGCCGGGGCGGTGCGGGCGCGCCGCGAGGCGGTGGCCCTGGACGAGGTGGTCCCCCGCGCGCTCGCGGGCCTCACCCCGGAGCAGGCGGGCGCCGTGGTGGTGGACGTCTCCGAGGACCTCCCGCTGGTCGACACCGACGCCGGCCTGCTCGAGCGCGCGCTCGGCAACGTGGTGGAGAACGCCCTGCGCCACGCCGTCCCCCACGCCCCCGGCACCCCGGTGGAGGTGACGGCCGGGGTGGTGGACGACACCGCCGCGCCCGGCGGACGGGGAGGACGCCGGGTGGTGGTGCGCGTGGTCGACCGCGGCCCGGGCATCCCCGACGACCGCAAGGCCGCCGCCTTCTCCGCCTTCCAGCGGCTGGGGGACGCGCCGGGCGCCCTCGGCGTGGGGCTGGGCCTGGCGGTGGCGCGGGGCCTGGTGGAGGCCAGCGGTGGCACGGTGGAGGCCGACGACACCCCCGGTGGCGGGCTCACCGTGGTGTTCTCACTGCCCGTGGCCGCTGCTCCCGGCAGTGGCAGTGGCAGTGGCAGTGGCAGCGGCAGCGGCGCGCCGAGCGAGCAGGAGGTGCCCGCGTGACCCGCGTGCTGGTGGTGGAGGACGAGCCGGCGCTGGCGCGCGCGCTGGCGATCACGCTGCGCGCCAAGCGGTACGAGGTCGACGTGGCGCACACGGGCGCTGCGGCGCTGGACGCGGCGGCCACGCGCCGGCCCGACGTCGTCGTCCTCGACCTGGGGCTGCCGGACCTGGACGGCCTGGACGTGCTGCGGGCCCTGCGCGGGTGGAGCGCCGTGCCGGTGGTGGTGCTGTCGGCGCGGCACGACAGCTCCGAGAAGGTGGAGGCGCTCGACGCCGGCGCCGACGACTACGTGACCAAGCCGTTCGCCGTCGACGAGCTCCTGGCCCGGCTGCGCGCCGCGGTGCGGCGCGGGGAGGCCGCCGGGCCGGTGCCCGACCCGGTGGTGGAGACGGCGGGCTTCACGGTGGACCTGCCGCGACGGCGCGTGCTGCTGCGGTCGGCCCAGGGGCAGGACGACGACGGCGAGGGCGGCGGCGAGCCGGTGCGGCTGACGCCGACGGAGTGGCAGCTGCTGGCGGAGCTCGCGCGGTCGGTGGGCCGCGTGGTGGGCCGGCGCGAGCTGCTGGTGGCGCTGCGCGGGCCGCACCTGGGGTCCGAGGCCGCGGAGACGCACTACCTGCGCGTGTACGTGGCGCAGCTGCGCCGCAAGCTGGAGGCCGACCCCTCGGCCCCGCGGCACCTCATCACGGAGCCGGGGGTCGGCTACCGCCTGGTCCCGTGACGCCACCGCTGCCGGCGCCGGTGACACCGCGGAGGCAGCCGACGACGGAGGACCTTCGCGCCACCTCGGAGCAGCCCGGAGCGGGAAGACGCCCCTTCGGGCGAGAAGGCGCCCCATGAGCGGGTCTGATGGGGCGTCTTCTCGCACGGTGGGGCGTCACCTGCACCGGTGGGGCCCGACGAGGCGGCCGAGGCGAGGCGCCGCGCCGACCGCGGTCAGCGGGCGTCGGCGAGCGGCCACCCGCCTGCCGCCAGGCGGGAGGAGACCCGTGCGACGTCCGAGGGGGCGGCCTCGTCCAGGGTGGCTCCGGTGATGAGCCGCTCGACGTCCGCGCGGGTGATCACCTCGCCCTGGGCCGCGAGGCCCGCCAGCTCTGCCGCGATGAGGCGCACCTCGGTCTCGGTGAGCTTGCGGCGCAGCAGCCCGAGGAGGGCCACGTAGTCCTGCCGCGGCACCCCCTGCGGGTACCCGGCCCGCAGCCACGCCACCACGCGGGCGACCGCGCCCTGGTCCTGCACCTCGGTCATGGCGACCTCCTCACCGGTCCGCGGGCTCACTTGCTGACGAGGGTCGGGTAGACGTGCTCGAAGCTGAGCTTCATGCCGAAGCCCGAGCCGACGATGAGCGCGATCGCGGTGAGGGCGACGAGCACCACCACCGCGAAGACGGCGTAGGCGATGACCTTGCCGGCGGGGTGCGGCTGCGCCGGCGCTCCGCCCTCGGAGACCTCGGCGCTGCCGCCGGTGCCGAGCGCGAGGGCCCGGATGCCGAGGGCGAACAGCAGCGGCAGGCCGGCCCCGAAGACGAGCGCGGCGAGCGCGACCTGCCCGAGCAGCGACGCTTCCAGCGACGCGACGGTGGACGTCATGGTGGGTCCTTCCGGTCCGGTGGTCGAGGCGGTCAGGCGGCGACGGGGGTGCGGTCTGACGCGGCCGGGCGGCCGTCGCCCTCCCACTCGTCGTTGACGTTGCCGGCGTGCACCGGGTCCTGGTGGGAGCGGTAGAAGAAGAAGCCCGCGAGCGCGGCCAGCAGCACCACGTCGACCAGGGCGCCGGCGAGGCCGCCGCCCAGCAGGTGGGCGATCCACCACATGACGGCCCCGACGACGGCGGCCGCGGGGATGGTGATGACCCAGGCGACCACCATGCGGCCCGCCACGCGCCAGCGGACGGTGGCGCCCGGCCGGCCCAGACCGGTGCCCAGCACGGACCCGGTGGTGACGTGCGTGGTGGACAGCGGCAGGCCGAGGTGGCTGGAGACCAGGATCACCGCGGCGCTGGACGTCTCGGCGGACAGGCCCTGGGGCGGCGCGATCTCCACCAGCCCCTTGCCCAGCGTGCGGATGATGCGCCACCCGCCCAGGTAGGTGCCCAGGGCGATGGCGAGGGCGCAGGCGGCCTTCACCCAGAAGGGGATGTTCGAGGTGTCGGTCCAGTGACCGGTGGCGATGAGCCCCAGGGTGATGACGCCCATGGTCTTCTGCGCGTCGTTGGTGCCGTGGGCCAGGGAGACCAGGGAGGCCGACCCGATCTGGCCCCAGCGGAAGCTGCTGTCCTTGAAGCGGTCGGCCACGCCGGCGGTGACCTTGTAGACGAGCCAGGTGGCGATGCCCGCCACGACGATCGCCACCACGGGCGAGGCGAGCGCCGGGATGATGACCTTGGGGATGAGCCCGTCGATCTTCTGGCCGTTGCCCGCCCAGTTGACGCCGCCCCACCCGAGGCCGGCGATGGTGGCGCCGAGCAGGCCCCCGAAGAGCGCGTGGGTGGAGCTGGAGGGCAGCCCGAGCAGCCACGTGGCGAGGTTCCAGACGATCGCGCCGGCCAGGCCGGCCAGCACGATGACCAGCAGCGCGGTGCCGCCGTCCCCCGACAGGCCGCCCACGGGCGTGCCGTCGCTGTTCTGGATCTTCACGACGGCGTTGGTGACCGTGAGGGCCACCTCCACCGAGAGGAAGGCCCCGACGAGGTTGAGGACGCCGGACAGCAGCACGGCCGTCTTCGGCTTCAGGGCGCCGGTGGCGATGGAGGTCGCCATGGCGTTCGCGGTGTCGTGGAAGCCGTTCGTGAAGTCGAACGAGAGGGCTACCACGACCAGGAGCACCAGGATGATGGTGGCGGTGGTCACGAGCCACGAGCGTCGTGCACCGCTAGCAGGTGCGCCAGCCCCGTTCGCCGAGGGCGTGCAGGGTTCGCCCAGGGTTCACCGTCCCCTGGGAGTCTCTTGACCCTTCCGCGGCCCCCGGGCCGCCTCCCGCGCTCCCCCGTGGTCCGCGTCACCCGCCCGGACGCACCCGCCGCCTGCTGTTCACCCGCCGTTCGCCGTCCGACCCGCGGCCAGCGGTAAGACCGCAGCGTGACGCAGACGACCCCCCGACCCCCTGCCGCACCGGACCTCCCGACCGGCGCCGGCCCCGAGGTGGACGCCGACCTCGAGGAGGCCCCCCCGGGTCCCCTGGGGACGCACCTGGACGGGCTGCGGGTGGAGGTGGACCCCGAGGGCGAGCCCGTCCTGCTGCGCCCTGACGGCTCGGAGGTGGACACCTGGCGACAGGGCTACCCGTACCCGAGCCGCATGACGCGGCGGGAGTACGAGACCACCAAGCGCGGCCTGCAGATCGAGCTGCTCAAGATGCAGCGCTGGCTGGTGGACGGCGGGCAGAAGCTCGTGGTGCTCTTCGAGGGCCGCGACGCCGCCGGCAAGGGCGGCACCATCAAGCGCTTCACCGAGCACCTCAACCCGCGCGGCACGCACGTGGTGGCGCTGGAGAAGCCGACCGAGCGCGAGCGCACCCAGTGGTACTTCCAGCGCTACGTCGAGCACCTGCCGGCCGGCGGGGAGATCGCCCTGTTCGACAGGTCCTGGTACAACCGCGCGGGCGTCGAGCGGGTCATGGGCTTCTGCTCGCAGGCCGAGTACGAGGCGTTCTACCGCCAGGCCCCCGACCTCGAGCGGATGCTGGTGGACTCCGGGATCACCCTCGTCAAGTTCTGGTTCTCGGTGTCGCAGGCGGAGCAGCGCACGCGCTTCGCCATCCGGCAGATCGACCCGGTGCGCCAGTGGAAGCTGTCGCCGATGGACCTGGCCTCGCTGGACCGGTGGGACGACTACACTGCTGCCAAGGAGGCCATGTTCCTGGCCACGGACACCGACCACGCCCCGTGGACGGTGGTGAAGAGCAACGACAAGAAGCGGGCCCGCCTGGAGGCGATGCGCCACGTGCTGCGCCAGCTGGACTACACCGGCCGGGACGACGCGCTGGTCGGCGAGGCGGACCCGCTGGTGCTCGGTCCCGCCCGGGACCTCTTCGAGACGGGCGAGCGCGCCTCCGGGGCCTGAGGCCCCGCTCGCGGCGGTGCGGTCCCCGGTCGCGGGGACCGCACCGCCGCGTCAGGCGAGCCCGAGCAGCTGCGGCAGCTCGGCCACCGAGCCGAGCAGGTGGGTGTGCGGCTCGGCGGCCAGCACCTCGCGGGGGACGCCGCCGGTGAGGACGCCGACGACGGCGCCGGCGCCGGCGTTGGTGCCCGCGCGCAGGTCGCGCGGGGTGTCACCGGCCACGAGGACGTCAGCCACGGCGGTGGTGCCGGTCGCCTCCATCGCGCGGAACACCATCCACGGGGCGGGCCGGCCGGCGGGCACGTCGTCCACGCACACCACGGCGTCCAGGCGGCCCTCGCCCTCACCGCCCACGGCCCAGCCGAGCTGGTCGAGCAGGCCGGCCGTGACCCCCCGGTCGAACCCCGTGGTCAGCGCCACCTTCACGCCGCGCTCCCGCAGCCGGGCGAGGGCCTGCGGCACCCCGGGGAAGGGGTGCGGCGGGCGAGCGGCGTAGGCGGCGGCCAGGCGGGCGCGGAAGTCCTCCAGCACCTCCTCCACCAGCGCCCCGCCCGCCGGGACGCCGCCGGCGGCGAGCAGCGCCGCCACGGCCTCCCGCTTGTCGGCTCCCATCCAGCCCGCCAGGTCGGCGTCGGCCACGGGGGCGCCGGCCGCCTCGACGGCCTCGCGCAGCGCGGCGTAGACGGCGGAGTGCTCCTCCACCGTCGTCCCCGCCACGTCCAGCGCCACCAGCTGCGTGCTCCACGGGCTCATGCGCGGTCTCCTCGTCCAGGTCCAGGTGCTGCGGGCGCCGCGGCGCCCCAGGTGCGTCCGGGGGCCGGGTGGCCGTCCGGGGAGTTGTCGATCGTGAAGACCACCCGGTCGGGGCGGTACCTGTCGTCGGAGTGCTCGAAGACGGTGCCGTCCTCGGTGCACGCGGTGCGGCGCTCCCGCAGCAGCGGCGCGCCGACCGGGGTGCTGAGCAGCTCCGCGTCCTGCTCGTCAGCGCCCACGGCGTCGATGACGTGGCGCGCGGGCCCCACCCGCAGGCCGTCGGCCACGAGGTAGGAGTAGACGGAGCCGGCGTCGAGGTCGCGGTCGAAGAGCACCCGGCCCACGGCGGCCGTGAAGGTCGAGCGCTCCACCATGGCGGGCACCCCGTCCACCGAGCGCAGGCGCAGCAGCTGCACCACGCGGTCCCCGGGCTCCAGGCCCATCGCGTCGGCCACCTGCGCCGGGGCCGGGCGCAGCGCGCACTCGAGGGTGCGCTGACCGGGCTCGGCGCCGATGAGGTGGGCCCAGCGCGAGAAGGACAGGAAGGTGTCGAAGGGCTGCACGAGCGTGGCGCGGCGCACCACCGGTGGGCGCCCGGGACCACCGCCCACCAGGCCCTCCGAGCGCAGCGCCGCGAGCGCCTGGCGCACCGGCGCCCGCGAGGTGCGCCACCGCTCGCACAGCTGGGCCTCCGAGGGCAGCGGCGCGCCCACGGCGAGGTCACCCGTGCGGATCGCGCTGCGCAGCGACTCGGCGATCTGCTCGTGCACCGGCACGCTCATGGACCTGACCGTACAGGTCCCCGAGGTCTCGCCTCAAGGACGGACCGGGCATCCGCTGCGCGCCGCCCGTGCGACCAGCCGTCCACGACCAGGCGAACGACACCTGAACACGTCGTGCACAGATCCAGCAGGTCTTGACCGACCACCGGGGCCCTGGCGCAATTCCTGTCATGACAGGTCTGGGACGGGCGACCGCCCCCCTCGACGCCGCCGACCTCGTGGTGGTCGGCGCGGGCGTCGTGGGGCTCGGGGCCGCGCTGCGCGCCGCGGACGCGGGCCTCGACGTCGTCGTCGTCGAGAGGGACGCCGCCGCCCTCGGCGCCTCGGTGCGCAACTTCGGCCACGGGTGCGTGACCGCCCAGGACGGCGAGGCGCTGCGCCTGGCCCGCGCCACCCGCGAGCTGTGGGTGCGCCTGGCCCGCGAGGCCGGGTTCTGGCTCGCCGAGTCCGGCGCCGTGGTGGCCGCCCGCCACGACGACGAGATGGCCGTGCTCGCCGACCTCGCGGCGGCCCGCGCGGACGAGGTCGCGCTCCTGGACGGCGCCGCGGTCGAGGAGGCCGCCGGGTGCCCCGGCGCCGTGGGCGGTGCCCGGCTCAGCTCGGACGTGCGCGTCTCGCCCCGCGAGGCCGTCCCGGCGCTCGCGGCGCTGCTGGCCCGCCGCGGGGTGCGCTTCCACTGGCGGACCGCCGTGGTGGGCGTGGACGAGCGCGGCGTGGAGACGAGCCGCGGCCGGGTGGACGCCGCCCGCCAGGTGGTGGCCGTCGGCCACGACGTCGACCTGCTGGACGCCGGGCTCGCCGAGGAGGCCGGCGTGGTGCGCTGCGCGCTGCGGATGCTGCGCGTGCGGGACCCGCGCCGCGCACCCTCGCCCGCCGCTGCCGGCGGGCGGGCCCTGCCCGCCCTGCTCACCGGCTGGTCGCTGCTGCGCTACGACGCCTTCGCCGTCAGCCCCGCCCTCGGCGCGGTCCGCGAGCGGCTGGCCCGCGAGCGCCCGGACGCCCTGGCCGTGGGCCTGCACCTCATGTGCACCCAGCGGCCGGACGGCGACCTCGTGGTGGGCGACACCCACGCCTACGGCGACGCGCCGTCCCCCTTCCGCCCCGAGGACCTCGACGACCTGCTCCTCGACGAGGTGGCGGCGCTGCTCGGCACCGACCGCCCGCGGGTGGTCGAGCGCTGGGAGGGCGTCTACGCCTCCGCCCCGCGGCCCTTCCTCCTGTCCGCCCCCAGGCCCAGCACGCGCGTCGTGTCGGTGACCGCGGGGATCGGCATGACCACCGGCCTGGGCCTCGCGGCCGAGGCCGTCGACCAGCTCGCCTCCTGACCCCCTCCACACCTGCTGACCGGCCGACCGGGCCGGACCAGCGACCACCCACCACCTGCGAAGGACCCCTCGTGCGCACCTCACGCCTGACGCTCGCCGCCGCCCTGGCGGCCCTCACCCTGGTCTCCACCGCCGCGTGCGGCGGCTCCGCAGCAGGCTCCGGGGGCTCCGGCAGCTCCGCCAGCGGCTCCGCGAGCTCCGTCGACTGGGCCACCACCTCCTCCGCGCAGGCGGGCGGCGGCATGGACGCCCTCGTGGCGGCCGCCAAGGCCGAGGGGACGCTCAACGTCATCACGCTGCCGCGCGACTGGGCCAACTACGGCTACCTCATGGACACCTTCTCCCAGAAGTACGGGATCAAGGTCAACGACGCCAACCCCGACGGCTCCAGCGCCGACGAGATCGCCGCCATCAAGAGCCTCAAGGGCCAGGACCGCGCCCCCGACACCGTGGACGTCGGCCAGGCGTTCGCGCTGTCCGGCGCCAAGGAGGGCCTGTACGCGCCGTACCAGGTGTCGACGTGGGCCGACGTCCCCGACAACCAGAAGGCCTCCGACGGCAGCTGGGTCAACGACTACGGGGGCTTCGTCTCCATCGGCTGCGACTCCTCCAAGATCAGCGCCTGCCCGACGAGCTTCGCGCAGCTGGCCGACCCGCAGTACAAGGGCAAGATCGCCCTCAACGGCGACCCGACCAAGGCCAACGCCGCGTTCTCCGCGGTGTGGGCGGCGGCGCTGGCCAACGGCGGCTCGTTCGACGACGTCAAGCCCGGCATCGAGTTCTTCGGCAAGCTGGCCAAGGAGGGCAACTACGTGCCCGTCCAGGCCACCGCCGCCACCATCGAGAGCGGCGAGACGCCGATCGTGCTCGACTGGGACTACCTCAACGCCGCCAAGACGTCCGACGTCGACGCCAAGGGCGGCAAGTGGACCGTGGCCGTGCCCAGTGACGCCCTGTTCGGCGGCTTCTACGCCCAGGCCGTCAGCAAGTACGCCCCGCACCCGGCGGCGGCCCGCCTGTGGCAGGAGTTCCTCTACTCCGACGAGGGCCAGAACGGCTTCCTCAAGGGCTTCGCGCGCCCGGTGCGCCTGCCCGCCATGGAGAAGGCCGGCACGGCCGACAAGACCGCCGCGGCCGCCCTGCCGGCCGTGACCGGCTCGCCGACGTTCCCCTCGGACGCCCAGACCACCACGGCCAAGAGCCTCGTGACCTCCTCGTGGGCCACGACGGTCGGCTCCTGACCTCCGAACTCCACGGAGACCACGACGGTGGACACGGTCCCCGCGGTGGGGCGCTCGCACGCGAGCGCCCCACCGGCGTCCCCGGCCGCCGCGGCGGCCGCTCCTCGACAGCAGGCGCGCCCGGCGCGGCGCCTGCCCGGCTGGGCGTGGCTCGCCCCCGCGGCGTTCTTCGCCTACGCGGCGGTCTTCTTCCTGGTGCCGGTGGGCGCGATCCTCGTGGAGGCCTTCCGCGGTGACGACCCCACCACGGGCGACCCGGTCTGGACCGGCGCGAACGTCGCGGCCGTCCTGCGCGACGCCTACGGCGCGAGCCTGCTCAATAGCGTCGAGCTGTCGCTGGTCACCGCCGTCCTCGGGACGGTCTGCGGACTCGTGCTCGCCTGGGCCATCTCCGCGACGGGCAGCAGCGCCCTGGGTCAGCTGGTCTCCTCGGCGGCCGCCGTGCTGGCCAACTTCGGCGGGCTGCCGCTGGCGTTCCTCTTCGTGGCGGCCATCGGCAACGCCGGTGTGCTCACCGGCTGGCTGGCGGGCGCTGGCCTGCCGCTGCCCAAGAACTTCCTCTACTCGCTGCCCGGCGTGGCGGTGGTCTACCTCTACTTCCTCGTGCCGCTCATGGTGCTGGTCATCACCCCGGCCCTGGAGGGGCTGAAGCCGCAGTGGCGCGAAGCCTCCGACAACCTCGGCGGCACCGTGGCCCAGTACTGGCTGCACGTGGCGGGACCCGTGCTCGCCCCGAGCCTGGTGGGCTCGCTCGCCCTGCTCTTCTGCTCCTCCTTCTCGGCCTACGCCACGGCGGCGGCGCTCACCAACGGCACGCTGGCGATCACCCCGCTGGCCATCGCCAGCGCCGTCTCCGGCAACGTGCTGGTGGGCCAGGAGAACGTCGGCTACGCCCTGGCCCTCGCGATGGTGGTGGT
The DNA here is from genome assembly GCF_014270065.1 of Quadrisphaera sp. RL12-1S. Classification (NCBI taxonomy): domain Bacteria; kingdom Bacillati; phylum Actinomycetota; class Actinomycetes; order Kineosporiales; family Kineosporiaceae; genus Quadrisphaera; species Quadrisphaera oryzae. The sequence continues at coordinate 543,578 of NZ_JACNME010000001.1, forward strand.
GGTCGTGCCGCTGACCCTGCTCTACCAGTGGACCGCGCGCCGGACCGCGAGGTGGCTCTCATGACGACGACGCCGCCCGCGGTGCCCGGCGCCGTCCCGGGCGGGGCCCCCGGGGCCGCGACCGGCTCCGGGTCCGCCGCACCCGTCCTGCGCGCCTCCGGGACCGGTGCCCGGGCCGCGCGGGCCGGGGTGCTCGCCCTGGCGGTGGTCTACTTCGCCGGGCCGCTGCTCGCGGCGCTGTGGTTCACGGTCAGCAGCCGCTCGGCGCCCTTCAGCCTCGCGGCCTACGGGCGCGTGTGGGGAGCGCCGGGCCTGGCCGACGCCCTGGGGCTGTCGCTGGTCATCGCCGGGCTGACGGTCCTGCTGACGCTCGTGCTGCTCGTGCCGACGGCGCTCGTGGTGCACCTGCGCCTGCCCCGGCTGCGCGCGGCCGTCGACGTGCTGTGCCTGCTGCCGCTGGTGGTCCCGGTCATCGTGCTGGTGGTCGGGGTGCGCGGCGTGCTCGGCTGGGGCCCCGACCAGCTGGCCGGGACCCCGTTCGAGGAGCTGCTCTCGGGGGTGCAGTCCGGCTGGCTCCCGTGGGTGCTGCCGCTGGAGTACGTGGTGCTGGCGCTGCCGTTCACCTACCGCGCGCTGGACGCCGGCCTGCGCACCTCGGCCGCCGCCACCCTGGTGGAGGCCTCGCTCAGCCTGGGAGCCTCCTGGCCGGTGACCATCTGGCGCGTGGTGCTGCCGACGCTGCGGACCGCCCTGCTCAACGCGGCGTTCCTGTCGTTCGCCCTGGTGCTGGGCGAGTTCACGATGGCCAGCATCCTGCAGTACCAGACCTTCTCGGTGTGGATCCTGCAGTTCGACAACACCGACGGCCAGCTCAGCGTGGCCATCTCCCTGCTCAGCCTGCTGCTGACCTGGGGCCTGCTCCTCCTCATCGCCGTGGTGAGCCGCGGCCGCACCCGTGCACCCCGACGCGACAGGAAGGCCTGACCGTGGCCAGCGAAGCCCCCTCCCGCCCCCGCACCGCCCGCCTGGCCGTGGCCGGCGCCTCCGGCGCCCCGGGCACGCCCGAGGGAGCCTCGGTGGAGTTCCGGGGGGTCACCCGCGCCTACGGCTCCACCCGGGCGCTCGACGGGTTCGACCTCGCCGTGGAGCCCGGCCAGCTGCTGGCTCTGCTGGGCCCCTCCGGGTGCGGCAAGACCACGGCGCTGCGCATGCTGGCCGGCTTCGACAGGCCGACCAGCGGCGAGGTGCTCGTCGACGGGCGGGACGTCACGCGCCTGCCTGCCCACCGGCGCGGCATGGGCATGGTCTTCCAGAGCTACAGCCTCTTCCCCACCATGTCGGCCCTCGACAACGTCGCGTACGGGCTGCGCGTGCGCGGCACCGGCCGCGCCGAGCGGCACCGCCGCGCCGGGGAGCTGCTCGAGCTGGTGGGGCTGGCCGAGCACACCGCCAAGCACCCCCACCAGCTCTCCGGCGGCCAGCAGCAGCGGGTGGCGCTCGCCCGGGCGCTGGCCGTCTCACCGCGGGTGCTGCTGCTGGACGAGCCGCTGAGCGCCCTGGACGCCAAGGTCCGCGAGCAGCTGCGCGAGGAGATCCGCCGGATCCAGCTGGAGACCGGTCTCACCACGGTGTTCGTCACGCACGACCAGGAGGAGGCCCTGTCCACCGCGGACCGGGTGGCCGTGGTCCGCGCCGGCCGACTGGAGCAGTGCGCCGCCCCGGAGGAGCTGTACGAGCGGCCCGCCACCCCGTTCGTGGCCCAGTTCGTGGGGACCATGAACAGGCTCCCCGCCACCGCGGAGGCCGGGGGCCGGGTGCGCGTCGGCGCGCAGTCGCTGCCGGTCGACGGGCCCAGCGGTGCGGCCGGCGAGCGCGTCACGGTGCTCGTGCGCCCGGAGGCCGTGGTGCTGCAGCCCGACCCGGCCGGCACGGGCGTCGTGGCCCTGAGCACCTTCCGGGGCGCCTCCACGCGCCTGCGGGTGGCCCTGGACGACGCACCGACGGGGCCCGAGCTCATCGTCGACACCGCACCGCACCTCGCGGCGAGCACGCCGCTGGGCGCGCGCGTGTCGTGGCGGCTGCTCGACCGGCCGGTGCTCCTGGACCGCGCCTGAGCACGTCCCCTCCCGCCCAGCAGCCGGCGCCAGCGGTCACGGACCGCTGGCGCCGGCTGCTGTCCGGGGCGCGCGGTGGCCCGTCCGGGTGGACCCGCCGACGTGACCAGATCGTGATGCACCCTCTGACCAGCGTGTTCGCCCGTTGTTCACCTGGGTCGGGCCGCCCCTTCACCTCGCGACCGTAACTTCCGGACCGCCAGATCGCGCCAGCCTGCAGCCACGAGCCAGCGGCGGCGCATCCCACGCCTTCGAGAGGTACCTCACGTGAAGCGCAGCACCCTCGGTCGCGCCGCCATCCCCGCGGCCATCGTGCTCTCCCTCGGCCTGTCGTCGTGCGCCGCCAACGAGCCCGGCGCCGGTGGCTCCGACGCCTCGACCGGCGCGTCCTCGGGCGCCAGCTCGTCCTCCTCGGCCGCCGCGCTGAGCGGCACCCTGAACGGCGCCGGCTCCTCCGCGCAGCAGGCCGCGCAGCAGGCGTGGATCGCCGGGATCACCTCGTCCAGCCCCGACCTGCAGGTCAACTACGACCCCCAGGGCTCCGGCGCTGGCCGCACGCAGTTCCTCTCGGGCGCGGTGCAGTTCGCCGGCTCGGACGCCTACCTCAAGTCCGACGAGCTCACCAAGGCGCAGAGCCGCTGCAACGGCGGCACCGCGATCGACATCCCGGACTACGTGTCCCCGATCGCCATCGCCTACAACCTGCAGGGCGTCGAGGACCTCAAGCTCAGCCCCGCCGTCATCGCCCAGATCTTCGACGGCAAGATCACCAAGTGGAACGACCAGGCCATCGCGTCGCTGAACTCCGGCGTGACCCTGCCCGACACCGCGATCAACACGGTCCACCGCGCTGACGAGTCGGGCACCACCCAGAACTTCACGGACTACCTGTCCAAGGCCTCCGGCGGCGCGTGGAGCTACCCGGCCGCCCAGAAGTGGCCGGCTTCCGGCGGCGAGGCCGCCCAGGGCACCTCCGGCGTCGTGGCGGCCATCAAGGCCACCGCCGGCTCCATCGGCTACGCCGACGAGTCGCAGGCCAAGGACCTCGGCCACGTCAACGTGCAGGTCGGCAGCTCCTTCGTGGCCCCCAGCGCCGAGGCCGCCGCCGCCGCCCTGGACGAGGCCACCCCGGCCTCGGGCCGCCCCAGCGGCGACATCGCCCTGGACATCAACCGTACGCCCACCAGCACCTCGGCCTACCCGGTGATCCTGGTCAGCTACCTCATCGGCTGCACCAGCTACCAGAACGCCGCTGACGCCGCGAACGTCAAGGGCTACTTCGACTACGTGACCAGCGAGGCGGGCCAGCAGGCCGCGGCCAAGGCCGCCGGCTCGGCGCCGATCTCCAGCTCGCTGCGCGAGCAGATCACCAAGTCGCTCGAGCTCATCAAGTAAGCACCGAGCACGTGACGGCGCCGGCGCCAGACCCCGCGGTGAGCGGGGTCTGGCGCCGGCGCCGCACTCGCGCCAGTCTCTGCCCGAGCCGCCGCCACACCCCGAGCCAGCGTCCCGCCCAGGAAGGCACCTCGTGACCGCCACCTCCACGCCGCCGCGCGAAGCGGCAGCCCCGCAGCGGGTGCGACAGCGCCCCGGAGACCGGGTCTTCTCCGGCCTGGCCACCGGCGCCGGGCTGATGATCCTCGTGATCCTCGCCGGGGTCGCCGCGTTCCTCATCTACCAGGCGGCGCCCGCCCTGGTCGCCCCCGCCGCGCAGATCGGTGGTGGGCAGGGGTTCTGGCGCTACGTCGCGCCGCTGGTCTTCGGCACGCTGATCTCCTCGGCCCTGGCGCTGCTCATCGGCGGCCCCCTGGGCGTGGGCATCGCCCTGTTCATCACGCACTTCGCGCCGCGCCGGCTGGCCGCGCCCCTGGGCTACGTGATCGACCTGCTCGCCGCCATCCCGAGCATCGTCTACGGCCTGTGGGGCGTGTTCGTCTTCGCCCCCGCGCTGGTGCCGGTGTACGCCTGGCTCGGCACCCACCTCGGCTGGTTCCCGCTGTTCGCCGGCCCGGTGTCGTCAGGTCGCACCATGCTCACCGCCGGGCTCGTCCTCGCCGTGATGATCCTGCCGGTCATCACGGCCCTGTCCCGCGAGGTCTTCCGCCAGACCCCCACGCTGCAGCAGGAGGCGGCGCTGGCCCTGGGCGCCACCCGCTGGGAGATGATCAAGTACGCGGTCATCCCGTACGGCAAGTCCGGCGTCGTCGCCGCCTCGATGCTGGGGCTCGGCCGCGCCCTGGGCGAGACGATGGCCGTGGCCGCGGTGCTGTCCATCGGCGGTGGCATCACCTTCAACCTCATCAGCACCCAGAACCCGGCGACCATCGCGGCCAACATCGCGCTGCAGTTCCCGGAGTCGAGCGGGCTGGCCGTCAACACCCTGGTGGCGACCGGCCTGGTGCTCTTCGTCATCACCTTCCTCGTCAACTTCGCGGCCCGCGCCATCGTGGCCCGCACGTCGAAGGGCTGACCCGCGATGTCGCAGCTCACCTCCTCCGGCTCGGGCCTCGGCCTGGGCCACAGCCGCCACCTGCCGGCCTGGGCCCCGTGGGGCGCGCTGGGCCTGGCCGCCGCGTTCTCCGCCGCGGTGCTGGCCCTCGCGGGCTTCAGCACCGCGGGGTTCCTCGTGCTCACCGCGATCGTCTTCACGATCGTCCTGGTGGTCGCGTCCCGCGCCGTCGAGGGCGGCCGCAAGGCGACGGACCGGTTCGTCACGAGCCTGGTGGTGGGGGCCTTCCTCCTCGCCCTCATCCCGCTGGTGTCCCTGATCTGGACGGTCGTCTCCCGCGGCGCCGCCCGGTTCGACGTCGAGTTCTTCACGTTCTCGATGCGCGGGATCGTCGGCGAGGGCGGCGGCGCCGTGCACGCCATCACGGGGACGCTCATCATCACCGCCATCACCACGCTGATCTCGGTGCCGATCGGCATCCTCACCGCGGTGTACCTCGTCGAGTACGGCCGCGGTCACGTGGCGCGGGCCATCACGTTCCTCGTGGACGTCATGACGGGCATCCCCTCCATCGTCGCCGGCCTGTTCGCCTTCGCGCTCTTCGTCCTCCTCCTGGGCCCGCAGGCCCGCCTGGGGATCATGGGTGCGGTGGCGCTGTGCGTGCTGATGATCCCCGTGGTGGTCCGCTCCACCGAGGAGATCCTGCGGCTGGTGCCGCACGAGCTGCGCGAGGCCTCCTACGCCCTCGGCGTCCCGAAGTGGCGGACCGTGGTGAAGGTGGTGCTGCGCACCTCCGTGGCCGGCATCGCCACCGGTGTGACCCTGGCCATCGCCCGCGTCATCGGCGAGACGGCGCCGCTGCTCGTCACTGTGGGCACCACCACCGCCATCAACTACAACCCGTTCGAGGGCCGCATGTCCACGCTGCCCACGTTCTCGTGGTTCTCCTACGCCTCCCCGACCCTCCCGGCGGACGCCTCCATCAACAGGGCCTGGACGGCGGCGCTCGTCCTGGTCATCCTGGTGATGGCCTTCAACCTCATCGCACGGGTCGTCTCGCGGGCCTTCTCGCCCAAGACCCGCTGACCCGACCCGTACCGACCGCGTACCGACCGCACTGGAAGGCGGCCATGAGCAAGCGCATCGACGTCTCTGACCTGAACATCTACTACGGCGACTTCCTCGCCGTCGAGGGCGTCTCGATGGCGATCGAGCCCCGCTCGGTGACGGCCTTCATCGGGCCGTCCGGCTGCGGCAAGTCGACCTTCCTGCGGTCGCTGAACCGCATGCACGAGGTCATCCCGGGCGCCCGCGTCGAGGGCAAGGTCGTCATGGACGGCCAGGACCTCTACGCCTCCGACGTAGACCCGGTGGACGTGCGGCGCACGGTCGGCATGGTGTTCCAGCGCCCCAACCCGTTCCCGACGATGTCCATCGCCGAGAACGTCCTGGCCGGCGCGCGCCTCAACAGCAAGCGGATGCGCCGCTCCGAAGCGGACGACCTGGTGGAGTCCTCCCTCAAGGGCGCCAACCTCTGGAACGAGGTCAAGGACCGCCTCGACCGCCCGGGCGCCGGCCTGTCCGGTGGTCAGCAGCAGCGCCTCTGCATCGCCCGCGCCATCGCGGTGAAGCCCGACGTGCTGCTCATGGACGAGCCCTGCTCCGCGCTCGACCCGATCTCCACCCTCGCCATCGAGGACCTGATCCAGGAGCTCAAGAGCGAGTACACGATCGTCATCGTGACCCACAACATGCAGCAGGCCTCGCGCGTCTCGGACGCCACCGCCTTCTTCAACATCGCGGGCACGGGCAAGCCGGGCAAGCTCATCGAGATGGCCGACACCGCCACGATCTTCTCCAACCCGAGCCAGAAGGCCACCGAGGACTACGTCTCCGGCCGCTTCGGGTGAGTCGCAGCTCCCCGTCGGCGCAGAGCCGGCGAGGAGCCAGCGAGGAGCCAGCGCACCGCAGGGGGCGCCGACCGCACCGGTCGGCGCCCCCTGCGACGTCCCGGCCCAGCCGCGGCCGGACCTGGACCGCAGCCAGGCGCTCGGCTGCGGTGGGGGGCGGGGTGGGGCGCAGCGGTGCTCAGCCGAGCAGGGGCAGGAGGACCGCCGCGGCGAGCGCGCCCGCTGCCGCCGAGGCGGGGGCCGTGACCACCCAGAACCCGGCGATCCGCCGCAGCACCCGCCACCGCACGGCGGAGGTGCGACGGACCGCACCCGCTCCGGCGATCGCCGCGGTGACCGTGTGCGTGGTGGAGACCGGGACACCCAGGCCCGCGGCGGACAGCGCGAGCACCCCCGTGGTGGTGGCCTCGGCGGCGAAGCCGGCGGGCGGGTCGACGGCGGTGATGCGGTCCCCGAGGGTCCTGACGATCCGCCAGCCACCCGCGAGGGTGCCCAGCGCCAGGGCGCCCGCGGCGGAGGCCGCGACCCACCAGGGGACCTCCGCGCCGTGCGGGAGCGCGCCGGCGGCCACGAGGGCCAGCAGCACCACGCCCATGGTCTTCTGCGCGTCCTGGAGCCCGTGCCCCACGGCCACCCCGCTGCTGGAGACCACCTGCGCGTACCGGAAGATCCGGTGGGCCCGTCCGGGGGCGGCGTGGCGCAGGAGCCACGCGATCCCCAGCGCCACGAGCCCGGCCGCGACGAAGCCGAGCAGGGGTGAGACGAGCAGCGGCAGCAGCACCTGGAGGACGGCGCGGGGCCAGTCGACGCTGGCTCCCACCACCGCGCCCGCACCCGCCAGCCCTCCCACGAGCGCGTGCGTGGAGCTGCTGGGGACTCCCCGCCACCACGTGAGGGCGTTCCAGGCGGTGGCCCCCAGGAGCGCGGCCAGCACCAGCACGAGCCCGCGCTGGCCCTCGAGCGGGGTGAGCACGCCGTAGGCGACGGTCTCGGCCAGCCTGCTGCCGAGCAGCCCGCCCAGCCCGTTGAGCACGGCGGCGATGACCAGGGCCGCCAGCGGCGTGAGGGCCCCGGTGACGACCGGAGTGGCGACGACGTCGCTGGCGTCGTGGGCGCCGTTGACCACCGCGAAGGCGAGCGCGACGGCGACCACGACCGCGAGGACCGTCCCGGTGGCGGGGTCCAACGGCTCAGGCCTCCTGGACGGCGATGGTCTCGACGACGCGCGAGAGCTCCTCGAAGGCGCGCGCGACGGCCACCAGCCGGTCGGCGACCTCCTTGACCGCGAGGGCCTCGAGGACGTCCGCGGCGCCGCGCGGGCCCGCCCGGTGCAGCTGCGCCAGGACGGCCAGGTGGGTGCGCCCGACCTCGTGCTCGAGGCGGCGCACCTCCACCCAGTAGTCGACGAGGTCCCGCACGGTCCGGAGGCGGCCCATCGCCACCGAGGTCAGCTCCGCCTGGCGCTGCACCAGGGCCACCTGCTCGACGACGGCGGAGGGCAGCTCCCCCACGCCGGTGGCCGCGACGACGGCGGCCGCGACGGCGAGGCCGTCCACGCAGTCGTCGAGGCCGTGCGCCAGAGCGACGAGGTCGCGGCGGTCGTAGGGGGTCACGAAGCTGGACGTGACGCGGCGGACCACGAGGCGCGCGGCGTCGTCGGCGGCCCTCTCGAGGCCGGCCAGACGCTCCACGAGGTCGGAGCGGTCCGCGGCGCTCGCACCCAGCATGCGCGCCAGCACCTCAGCGCCCGCGACGACGTGCTCGGACAGCGCGGTGACGTCGTCGAAGATGGCGCTGTCGCGAGGCAGCAGGCGCATGGGTGGTGCTCCAGGGACGGTCGGTTCCGGCCGCGCCGGGAGGGACAGGTTATGACAGCCGTGACCAGGGCCCGCCGGGCTGCGCCGGCGACCACCCGTGGGGAGCCGGCCCGGAGGGGTCAGCCCACCCGGTCGGGCGGAGCCCCGGCCCCGCCCCCAGCGCCGCCACCCGGGCCGTCGTCCAGGTCGTCGTCCGGGCCGTCGTCCGAGTGGTCGGCGAAGCGCGCGGGGTCGCCGGACACCGGGACGCCCAGGAGGCGGTCGATCTCGGCCTGGGGCAGCACGTCGCCCGCCTCCGAGGCTGCGACGACGAGGTCCCCGTACAGCTCGATCTCCTCGGCGAGGGCGTCGTCGTCGAGGCGCCGGCTGCGCTCCATCCCTGCACGGTAGCGGGCGCTGGCGCCGCCCATCTGCCGAAACCGCAGCCCAGAGCCCGCAGGTGGGAGGGCTGGCCGCCGCCCGGGCGGCGAGAGGGGGGGTCCCGCCGCCCGGACGACGGGTCCGAGGACCACTCGAGGGGCTCGCTGGAGGCGAGTCCCTCGCTCGAGGGTCACGATCGATCGTACGTGCCGCGTGCTCGGAGGGTCACAGGACGGCCCCGGGCGGAGCAACCGCGCGTGCGGTGTGCCATCGGTCCGGCGGCGACCTGCGCGCCGGGCGGTGCCCTGGTGGGATGGCGCGGTGCACCCCGTCGACGCGCTGCGGCGCACGGCCTTCCTGCTGGAGCGCGAGCAGGCGGCGACCCCGCGCGTGAAGGCGTTCCGCACGGCCGCGACCGTGCTGGCGGGCCTGCCCGCCGACGAGCTGTCGCGCCGCCTCGCCGAGGGCAGCCTCACCGAGCTGCGCGGTGTCGGCCCGAAGACGGCGGCGGTCGCCGCGCAGGCCGCACAGGGGCAGCTGCCCGACTACCTGGCCGAGCTCGAGCGGCGTCGCCAGGAGTCCGGTGACCTGGTCGAGCTGGACGACGACGCCGCGGCGCTGCTGGCGGCGCTGCGGGGGGACCTCCACGTCCACAGCGACTGGAGCGACGGCGGGTCCCCGCCGCAGGAGGTGGCCGCGACCGCCGTGGAGCTGGGGCACGAGTACCTGGCCCTCACCGACCACTCGGGGGGCCTGCGAGTGGCGAACGGCCTGTCGCCGCGGCGGCTGGAGCGCCAGCTGGACCTCGTGGCGGAGCTGGGAGCGCAGCTGGCGCCGTTCCGGCTGCTGTCGGGCATCGAGGTGGACATCACCGAGGCCGGGGGGCTCGACTGCCCGGACGAGCTGCTGGAGCGGGTCGACGTCGTCGTCGCCTCGGTGCACAGCAGGCTCGGCGGGCGCAGCAGCAGCGAGGAGATGACCGCGCGGATGCTCGGCGCCCTGGAGCACCCGCGGGTGCGGGTGCTCGGGCACTGCACGGGCCGGCTGGTGCAGCCGGGCGCCGACGCGCACCGGCCGGCGCAGCGCGCCGAGGCGCCGTTCGACGCCGCCGCGGTCTTCGCCCGCTGCGCGCAGCGGGGCGTGGCGGTGGAGGTGAACTCCCGGCCGGAGCGGCTCGACCCCCCGATGCGCCTGCTGCGGCAAGCGCTGGAGGCGGGGTGCCTGGTCAGCATCGACACCGACGCCCACGCCCCCGGCCAGCTGGACTGGCGCGCGTTCGGAGCGGCGCGCGCGGCGGCCGCGGGCGCCGACCACGACCGGGTGGTGACCACCTGGCCCGTCGACCGCCTGGAGGGGTGGCTCAGGGACGCAGGCTGAGCGCCCGCTGGCGCAGCGAACGGGCGCTCGCTGCCGCCGCCGCGGGTGTCACGGCGGGTGTCACGACGGGCCCCGCGGCGGTCGGCGCGGGGGCTGCGGGCACGACCACCTGCACGGGCACCTCCTCGACCGGGAGGGCGGTCACCGGCGCGGCGGTGGGTGCGGCGGTGGGTGCGGTGCTCCAGGCCCCGAAGCGCGCGGCGCGCGCACGCTCGTGCCAGGAACCGACCACGGCGTCGAGGTCGGCCTCGGGGGTGGGGCGGCCGAACCAGTAGCCCTGGCCGTGGTCGCAGCCCATCTCCACGAGCATCCGCGCCTGCTGCTCGGTCTCGATGCCCTCGGCGATCACCGTGAGGTGGTGGGCGTGGGCGAGGTCGATGACGGCCTGGACGACGGCGGTGGCGGAGGTGTCCAGGCCGAGCCGGGACACGAACGCCCGGTCGACCTTCATGAACGCCAGCTCCAGGGCGGACAGGTAGCTCAGGGCGGACCAGCCGGTGCCGAAGTCGTCGATGCCGACGCCCACGCCGAGGTCGGTGAGGCCGTCCAGGGTGCGGCGGGCGTGCTCTCCCTGGTCGAGCAGGGAGTGCTCGGTGATCTCCACGAGCAGCCGGGAGGGGTCCGAGCCCGACTTCTGGAGCGCGCCGCGCACGAGCAGGGCCAGGTCGGGCCGCGACAGCGTCCGGGAGGACATGTTGACGGCCACCGTGGGCAGCGCATGACGGGGGCCGGCCACGGGGGCCGTCCCGGTCTCGGGCAGGGCGATGGCGGTGGGCGCGCCGGAGGCCGGGGGTCGCCAGCGCTGGGCGAGGCCGCTGGCCCGCCCCAGCACCCACTCGTCCATGCGCGTGACCAGCCCGGTCTCCTCGGCCACCTCGATGAAGACGAGCGGGGACAGCGGTCCCTGCTCGGGGTCGAGGACGCGGGCGAGCGCCTCCACGCCCACCACCTCGCCGCTGGCCAGGTCCACCACCGGCTGGTACAGCACCTGCATGCGCCCGGCGTCCAGCGCCGAGCGCAGCATCGCCTCGGTGCGCACGCGCCGGACGGCGGCCTCCTCCAGGGCCGGCGAGTAGTGGACGGTGCGGTCGCGGCCCTCGCGCTTGGCGCGGCGCAGCGCGAGGCCGGCGCGGCGGACGACGTCCTCGGCGCCCACCTCGTCGCCGCCGGTGGTGACCACCCCGACGGAGGCGGTCAGGGCCAGCGGGTCAGCGACACCGGGGACCGCCACGGGCCGCCGCAGGGCTGCCACCAGCTGCTCCGCGAGCACGGCGGCGTCGGGCGGGCAGGTGAGGACCGCCGGCTCCCCGGCGGCGGTGCTGCCGAGGGCGGTGGCGCTGACGGCGACGGCGAAGACGTCGCCGTCCAGCCGGGCGACCACGGCGCCGCGCGGCGCTGCGGTGCGCAGCCGGTCGGCGCAGGCGGCCAGCACCCGGTCGCCCGTGGAGCGGCCGAGCGCGTCGTCGAGCACGGAGAACCTGTCGAGGTCCACCAGGGCCAGCACCGCCCCGCCGCGGCGGCGCTGGCGCTCGGCCTCGCGGGCGTCGGCCTCCAGGTGGGCGAGCAGCGCCGGACGGGTGGCCAGGTCGGTGAGGGGGTCGCGCTGCCCGAGCGGGGCGGCGGCGGTGATGTCGACGGCGGAGCCGTAGAGGCGGGCCGGTTCGCCGCGGGCGTCGAGCTCCACCTCGGTCCAGGCGTGGACGCGGCGGTGGACGCCGTCGGCGCCGACCAGGTCGAACTGCTCCTCGCCACCGCGGCGCGCCTCGCGCACCACGAGCAGCCAGGCGCGCACGCGGGCGCGGTCGGCGGGGACCACCAGGGAGGTCCACCACTGCATGGAGGGGGCGGTGGTGGCCGGGTCGCTGCCGGCGATCCGGTGCATGCCCTCGGACCAGGTGAGCTCGCCGGACAGGAGGTCCAGCTGCCACACCGCGGCGCTGATGCCGGTCGCCCCACCGGCCGCCGCGCCGTGGCGCGCCGCCGGTGCGCTCCCGAGGGTCCGGCCCGATGCGGCGTGGTCACGGCGCGCGGACGGTGGGGTCACCGTCTGTGCGCTCGGCGACCACGGCGGCGGGGACATGGGTCGAGGGTGTCACCGCGTGTGACGGATCCGGCGTGAAACGGCCCAGACACGCCGAGGGCCCGACGAACTCCTGAAACGATCTCACTCACCGTGAGCGGACGAGCACGCTCGGCTCACAGCGTCAGGCGGTGGCGTACCCCTGCGGGTTGGACGTCTGCCAGCGCCACGTGTCGACGCACATCTCGTCCAGGCTCCGCTCCGCCGTCCAGCCGAGGTCGGCGGAGGCCCGGGCGGGGTCGGCGTAGGAGACCGCCACGTCCCCGGGGCGCCGGGCGGCCACCCGGACGGGGATCTCGTGGCCGCAGGCCCGCTCGAACGCGGCGACCACCTCGCGCACGGAGGAGCCGCGGCCGGTGCCGAGGTTCCACGCGCGGGCGCCGGCGCCGCGCCCCCCGCCGGACAGCCCGGACAGCGCCCGCAGCGCCGCGACGTGCCCCTCGGCGATGTCCACCACGTGGATGTAGTCGCGCACGCCCGTGCCGTCGGGGGTGTCGAAGTCGTCCCCGAAGACCGTCAGCTGCTCGCGGCGGCCCACGGCCACCTGCGCGATGAACGGGACGAGGTTGTTGGGGACGCCGCGCGGGTCCTCCCCGATGCGGCCCGAGGGGTGCGCGCCGACCGGGTTGAAGTAGCGCAGCAGCGCCACCGACCAGCGGTCGTCGCTGGCGGCGACGTCCCGCAGCACCTGCTCCACCATGAACTTCGTCCACCCGTAGGGGTTGGTGGCCCCCAGCGGGGAGTCCTCGGTGAGCGGCATCCGCGTGGCGGCGCCGTAGACCGTGGCCGAGGAGCTGAAGACCAGCGTCCGGCAGCCGACGGCGTCCATGGCCTTGACGAGGTTGAGGCTGCCCCCGACGTTGGTGCGGTAGTACCGCTCCGGCTGGGCCACGGACTCCCCCACGGCCTTGAGCGCCGCGAAGTGCACCACCGCCTCGGGACGCACGCGCTGCAGCGCCTCCAGCACGGCGGCCTCGTCGGTGACGTCCACCTCGAGCAGCTCGACCTCGCGACCGGCGATCTCGCCGACCCGGCGCACCGCCTCGGCGCTCGCGTTGGACAGGTCGTCGAGGACGACGACGTCGTGCCCCTCCTCCAGCAGCGACACCACCGTGTGGCTGCCGATGTACCCCGCTCCGCCGGTCACCAGGATGCGCACGGTTCGCGACGCTACACGGACGGTGTCAGGGTCGAAGGATGGTCGCCCGATCGGACCGCGCTCCGGACGCGGTGCTCTTCGACGTGGACGGGACCCTCGTCGACTCCAACTACCAGCACGTCGTGGCGTGGGCGCGGGCCTTCGAGGGGGTCGGCCTGGTGGTCCCCGCACCCCGGCTGCACCGGGCCGTGGGGATGGGCGGGGACCAGCTGGTGGCCTTCGTGGCCGGGGACGACGCCGAGCGCGAGCACGGCGACGTGCTGCGGGAGGCGTGGCGGACCGAGTACCTGGCGCTGCTCGACAGGGTCCCGGCGCTGCCCGGGGCCGCGGACCTGCTGCGGGCCTGCCACGAGCGCGGGCTGGCGGTGGTGCTCGCCTCCTCGAGCCCCCGCGACCTGCTGGAGCGCCACGCCGCGATCATCGGCACCGCCGTCGTGGACGCTGCGGTCGACGCCGTCACCACCGCCGACGACGTCGAGGCGTCCAAGCCCGCCGGGGACCTGTTCGGCGTGGCCGCGCGGAAGGTGGGGGCGCGACGCGCCGTCGCCGTGGGTGACTCCGCGTGGGACGCCCGCTCGGCGCACGCGGCCGGAGCGGGCGTGGTGCTGGTGAGGTCGGGAGGCTTCTGCGACGAGCTGCTGCGCGCCGAGGCCCCGGACGCCCGGCTCTACGACGACGCCGCGGACCTGCTGGCTCGTCTGGAGGGCTCGCCGCTGCGGCCGTGACGCCGGTCGACCGCGTCAGCTGCTGACGCGGAACCAGACCACCTTGCCGGTGGCCTGGCGCGGCACCCGCCCGCCGAACACCGCGGCGAGCGGACCCGGCAGCGACGGCGCCGGCGAGGCGGAGCTCGTCGTCGTCCCCGCCGAGGAGGCGGAGGTGCTGGCGGTGGCGGGCTCGGGCTCGCGCAGGCCGCCGTCGCGCACGCCCCACTCCACGGACAGCTTGTCCACCAGCTCCAGGCCGCGACCGCTCTCCTCGAGCAGGTCGGCGTCCCGCAGGACCGGGTGGTCGGGGCTGCCGTCGGCGACCTCCACCAGCACGCTGCCGTCGGCCTCGAGCTCCACGTCCATGGTGACCAGCGAGCCGGCGTGGACCACGGCGTTGGTGACCAGCTCGGAGGCCAGCAGCTCCACGCGGTCGCGGGCCTCGGGCGTGCACAGCACGCCCAGCTCCTTGCGCACGAAGGCGCGCGCCAGCAGGGGTGCCCTGGTGTCCTTGGGAAGCCTCACGCGCACGGCAGCACCCTGCCACCGAGGTCGACCTCTCCGTGGGAACTCAGCCAGACCAGTGCCTCGCGCAGCACCTGCGGGCTGGTCCACCGCGGCGCGTACCCGAGCAGCCGCTGTCCCTTCTCGATCGACGCGCTGTGGTTGCGCACGAGGTGCTCCCACGAGGCGCCGGCGTGCTCCGCCCCCTCGGTCTCGCCCAGGCGCTGCGCGTACCCGGCGCGGAACTCGTCCCACCCGACGTCGCGCAGGTGCGCCTCCTGCCCGAACCAGGACGCGACCTGCTGCGCCAGCCCGCGCACGGTCCAGCCGCGGTCGGAGACGGCGAAGAAGCTCTCGCCCACCGCCGTCGAACGGTGCTCGAGCGCCTTCTGGAAGACCTGGGCGACGTCGTCGGCGTGCACGTGGTGCATCAGCTGGTGCCCCCCGTCCGGGACCGCCAGCTCCTCGCCCGCGGCGAGCGCGGACCAGACGGCCGGGTCGGTGTTGCCCAGGGGGTTGATGACGCGCCAGCCGGGGCCGCTGATGTGGCCGGGGTGCACCACGGTGGTGGGCACCCCGCCGCGGCGGGACTCGGCGAGGAGCAGGTCCTCGCAGGCGACCTTGCCGGTGCCGTAGTCGCCGAACGGCTCGCGCGGGTCCTCCTCGCGCAGGGGCGCCGCGGCGGCGCGGCCGTGGGTCCAGATGGTGCCCGCGTGCAGCAGGTGCCCCAGCCGTCCGCGCAGCGCCTCGACCAGCTGCGCCGCCTGCTCGGGCCGGAAGCAGACCATGTCGACGACGACGTCGGCGCCCAGGTCCGCGATGCGACCGCCGAACGTCCCGGCGGCCTCCTCGGCCTCCCTGTCCACCTGCACGCGCTGCACGCGCGCCCACGCCTCGTGCGGCTGGTACGGCTCGCGGGTGCCCCGCGAGAGGGCCACCACCTCGTGCCCCGCGGTGACGAGGCGGGGCACGAGGTAGGTGCCGACGTGGCCGGTGGCTCCGATGACGACGACGCGCACGGGGTTGCTCCTCGAGGGGGTCGGGCTGGTGCTCAGTGGACGGTGTAGCCGCCGTCCGCCACGAGCACGGAACCCGTGATGAAGCTGGCGGCGTCGCTGGCCAGGAACACCACGCTCGGCGCGATCTCCTCCGGGGAGGCGGCGCGCTGCTGCGGTGCGTCCTCGATCCACTGCCGCCGGAACCGGGGCTCGTCGACAGGGGCCATCGCGGTGCGCACGTACCCCGGGGCGAGGGCGTTCACACGGATGCCGTGCGGCGCCCACTCCGCCGCGAGCGACTTGGTCAGCTGGTGCACCGCCGCCTTGGAGGCGTTGTAGGCCGCCTGCTCCTGGGGGCGGTTGACGATGATCGCCGAGATCGACCCGATGTTGACGATCGAGCCGCCCCCCGCCTCGCGCATGTGGCGTCCGACCGCCAGGGAGGTCTTCCACAGGGCTCGCACGTTGAGGTCGAACACCGCCGACCACTCCTCGTCGGGCACGTCCCAGCTGGACCGGTGGAAGCACACGCCCGCGTTGTTGACCAGCACGTCGATGCGCCCGCCGAGGCCCTCGAGGGCCTCGGCGGTGGCGCGCTCGACGTCGGCGTCGACCGTGAGGTCGGCGTCGACCCGGACCAGGTCGACGCCGTCCGCGGCGGCCTCGTCGACGAGGGCCTGGTTGCGCGCGCCGTCGCGGGCGACGATCGCGACCTTCGCGCCCGCCGCGGCCAGGGCGAGCACGAACGCCCGGCCGAGGCCCTGGTTGCCGCCGGTGACGACGGCGGTGCGCCCCTCGAGGCTGAACGGACCCCAGCTCCCAGCCGTCACCGCCAGGGCTCCACGACGGACTTCAGGCTCTGCGGGTCCTTGTCGGAGTCGAGCGCGTCGGCGGCGTGGTCGAGGTCGTAGCGGCCGGTGACCAGGGAGTCGACGTCCACCTGGCCCGAGGCCACCAGGTGCGCGGCCAGCGGCCAGGTGTCGGTGTACCGGAAGATGCCGGTGAGCAGGACCTCGTTGTCCTGGATGTAGCTGACCGGCAGCGTCAGCTCGGGGTTGCCCAGGCCCACCAGCACGGCGGTGCCGCCGCCGCGCACGGACCGGATGCCCGAGGTGATGGCCTGCGGGGCACCGGAGGCGTCGATGAAGGCGTCAACCTGGAGGGCCGTCACGTCGGTCTCGCGCGGGTCGACGGCGCTGGTGGCGCCGAAGCCGAGCGCGCGCTCGCGGCGGGGGCCGACGAGGTCGGTGATGATGACCTCGCGGGCGCCGAACGCCCGGGCGACCTGGGCGGTGATGATGCCGATCGGGCCGGCGCCGGCGATGAGCACCCGCTGGCCGGGCACCACGCGGGCCTTGCGCATCGCGGCGATGCCCACGCTCAGCGGCTCGAGCAGCGCAGCGGCGTCGTCGGAGAGCCCGTCCGCCACGGGGAAGGCGAACTCCGCCGGCGCGGTGACGTACTCGGCGAAGGAGCCGTCCACCGGGGGCGTGGCGTAGAAGCGCATGTGCGGGCAGAGGTTGTAGCGGCCGGCCAGGCACTGCGAGCAGTGGTGGCAGGGGCGCTGCGGGTCCACGGCCACGCGCTCGCCGACGCGCGAGGCGTCCACGCCGGAGCCGACGGCCACCACGGTGCCGCCCATCTCGTGGCCCAGCACCATCGGGGACTCGACGACGAACTCCCCGGCACGCATGTGCCGGTAGTAGTGGACGTCGGAGCCGCAGACCCCGACGGAGCCCACCCTGATGAGCACCTCACCCGGGCCGGCCTCGGGGACGGGGCGCTCCTGCACCTCGACCGTGTTCTCGGCCAGCAGCACGCTGGCCCGCATCGTCTCCGGGAGGCGGTCAGGCACCCCGGGGGCCGCCTGGGCCCTGTTCTGCTCCGTCGCAGCGCTCATGCGCGCCATCATGCCCCGCCCGCGGTGAGAACGTTCTCAGCCGGGGGTCCCGCCGGCCGCAGGGGCCAGCGGGACCCGGGTCGCGCGGCTGCGCCGGCCTCAGCTGGCGGTGAGCTTCCCCGCCACGGTGACCACGCGGCGGGCGAGGTGGTCGAGCGCGTCCAGCTCGGCCTGGCCCAGAGGAGCGTCGTTGTTCGCGCCGGTGACGTGGCTGACCCCGTACGGGTTGCCGTCGACGAACTTCAGCGGGTCGGTGTACCCGGGGGAGACGATGATGCCGCCGAAGTGGTGGATGGTGTTGTAGAGCGCCAGCAGCGTCGACTCCTGGCCGCCGTGGGCGGTCTGGCTGGCCGTGAAGCCGGCGTAGACCTTGTCCGCCAGCAGGCCCTGGCCCCACTGCGGGCCGAGGGAGTCGATGAAGGTCTTGAGCTGCCCGGCGATGTTGCCGTAGCGGGTGGGGGAGCCGAACAGCACGGCGTCGGCCCACACGACGTCGTCCGCGGTCACGGCCGGCACGTCCGCCGAGGCGGCGGCGCTGTCGGCCTGGGCCTGGCTGGCCTCGCGCTCCCCGGCGGTGGCCTGGCGCGCCACCTCGCGCAGGCGCACCTCGGCGCCGGCGGCCTCACCGGCCTCAGCCGCGCGCTGGGCCATGCCCCGCACGGTGCCCGTCGCCGAGTAGTAGACGATCGCGAGCTTGACGCTCACAGCGGTCCTCCTGGATCGGGTTCCGGTCGGCACTGCTCGCGGACCGGCTCCACCAGGCTCACACGTTGAACGTTCACCGACCAGCCGAGGCGATCACCACCCGCCGGCACCGGTGCCGGATGCCCCGGGACCCGTGACGCCGGACGGGCAGAACCCCTCGACCAGCACCCCCTCGGCCCGCTTCGGAGGACTTCTGCCCGTCCGGCGTCACACCCTCGGCCGGACTGCACCGGGTCAGTGCTCTCCCCGGTGCAGGACGCGCTCCGTGGTGCGCCCGTCGGCCAGCGTGGTGCGGACCGTCAGGGAGCTCGTCGGCCACGACGGCCACCAGGCCGTGAACCAGCCGTCGCCCAGGGTCGCCGCGACGCGGCGGCCGTCGGCGTCGGTGAGGACGACGCTCGTGACGTCAGCCCCCGCGCGGCCGAACGCCTGGGTGTAGGAGCCCTCAGCGGTCCGCAGCCCACCACCCCACACCACGGTGGTGCCGTCGCGGCGCGGCTCGGGGACGCTGTCTGCCGGTGCCCAGGCGCCCATCCCCGTCTCCTCGCCGAGGACGGGGTCGTGGAGCGACGGGTCGGCGGACAGGCAGGTGGCCACGCCTTCCTCCGTCACAGCGAGCGCCGAGAGGTAGCCGCCCCTGAGGTCCGCCAGCCCTGCCGTCCGAGGCCCTCCGAGGGGCTTCCCGTCCGGGTCGGTCATCAGGGCGAGGCAGTCGGCCTCGGCCGTGGCGGCCTGCTCCGCCGTCAGCGGTGTGGGCTCCGCGGTCCACGTGGCGAAGGCCTGCGGGGTGCCCTCGTCTGAGGCGACCTGCGCGGCGACGAGGCCAGCGGCCGTCACCGCCGCCGCGGCGCCCACGAGCACCCACCGGCGGCGCAGCCGGACCGAGCGCTGGCCGCTCGTCGTCGTCCTGCTCTCGGGGTCTGCGGGGGTGCGCGGGGTGGCGAGGACCCGCGCCAGCAGCGCCTCGGCGGCCGGGGAGGTGGGGTCGGGGGTGCGCCCCAGGGTGGGGTCGAGGCGGGTCAGGTCCAGCTCGGTCAGCGGGGCGTTCATCGGGGGCCTCCGTCGGCGGGAGCGGTCTTCGGGGTGGCGGGGTGGTCGAGGTGCACGCGCAGCCGGCGGCGGGCGCGGACCAGGCGCAGGCTCAGCGCGGTGCGGCTGATGCCGAGCACCTGCGCGGCCTCGACGGTGCTCAGCCCGTCGAGGGCGGTGAGGGTGAGCGCCTCCTGGTCGGACGGGCTGAGCAGGCACCAGGCGCGGGCCAGGTCCACCTGGGAGACCACGCGGTCGCTGCCGTCGGGGACGACGTCGGCGGGCAGCGCCGTGCCGACGCGCACGGCGAGGGCCTGGCGGCGCGCGTCGCCGCGGCGGGCGTTGAGCATGGTCCGCTGGGCCACGCCGAACAGCCACGCGCGGGCCCTGCCGTGGTCGGCCGGGACCTCCTCCAGGCGGCGCCACGCGACCACGAACACCTCCGCGACGACGTCCTCGGCGGCCAGCGGGTGCAGGCGCCGCTCGACGAACCTGACGAGGTCGGCGTAGGTCGCGCGGAACAGGGCCTGGTACCGGTCCTCGTCGGGCACCGGGCCTCCTGGCGGTGGGGGTGGTGGAGCCGCGGCGGGGGCGGTGGTCAGCGGGGTGCTCACACCCCCTACGTGTCCGGCGCACACGGTGCCGCTACACGTCGGTGGCCGGCCGGGTGATCTGCCAGCATGCGCGCATGTCCGTGATCGTCCGCGTGCTCGTCAACGCCGTCGCCCTGTGGGTGACCACCCTCGTGGTGCCCGGCATCGCGATCACCGCCCGCGAGGGCCACCTCCAGCAGGCGGTGACGTTCGTGGTGGTGGGTGCGGTGTTCGGCGTGGTCAACACGGTGGTGCGGCCGGTGGTGAAGCTGCTGTCGCTGCCGCTGTACGTGCTGACCCTCGGGCTGTTCTCGCTGGTGGTGAACGCCGCGATGCTGGAGCTGACGGCGTGGGTGTCGAGCTTCACGCCGCTGACCCTCGTCGTCGACCGGTTCTTCTGGTCGGCGGTGCTCGGCGCGGTCGTCGTGGGCGTGGTGTCGTGGCTGCTCGCGCTGCTCGTGCCGGAGCGGCGCCGGCACCGCGTCTGACCCCCGGGCCGGGTCACAGCACCAGGCGGTGCTCCTCCGTGGCGCCGACGACGGCGGACAGGGGCAGCGAGCTGTCGAAGCTGACCAGCCGGCCCCCGCGCGCGACGGCGAGGGCCAGCAGGTAGGCGTCCGTGACCTGCTTGGTGCCCAGGAGCTGACGCCGGTCGACGACGGCCGGGTCGAGCAGGCTGGCGTCGCAGGCCCAGAACTCGTGGTCGTCCTGCGCGCACCGGTCAGCCAGGAGGCCCGCGGCCTGCGCGAGCGGAACCGGCTGCGGGTACCGGGGCTGGCTGATGATGCGCAGGAAGCCGTTCTGCGTGATGGCGCAGGAGGCCCACTGCGGGCCGGCCTCCCGCTGCACCCAGGCGATCGCCCGGTCGTGGGCGCTGTGCTCGGAGTCGAGGAGCGCCAGCAGCACGTTGACGTCGAGGAGCGCGCGCCTCACACGCCTTCCTCTTCGCGCAGGTCGTCGATGAGCTCGTTCGTGACGACGCCGCCGCGGCGGGGCAGGGGCGTCCAGCCGTACACCGACTCCTGGGGCCCGGTCCGGCCCAGGTCACCGACGAGCGCCTGGCGGGCCAGCTCCGAGATGACCTCGCCGGTGGTCTTCCCGGTCTGCCGGGCCCGCTCCTTGGCGACGGCGAGCACGTCGTCGTCGATGGTGAGCGTCGTCCTCATCATCTGATGCTAGCGCATCACGCATCATGCATCAGATGATGAGGACGGACGCCGCAGCCCGTCAGGCCGGGGGCTCCAGGTCGGCCAGCAGGCCCGCAGCGACCTCGGAGAGCACCAGCTCGCCGGAGCCGGCGTCGTAGTCGAACAGCTCGCCGTAGCGGCCCCAGTCGATGGCGGTGTCGAGCTGGCGCTCGACGTCGTCGTCGGAGTAGCCGCGGCGCAGCAGGTCCCGGAAGAAGTCGTCGCGCAGGGCCCCCTCCCCGCTGTTCTCCAGGGCCTTGACGACGGCGCGCACCAGCGGGGCGCGCTCCAGCGCGAGGGCCCCGAAGAGCTCCTTGCGGCGCAGGATGTCGGCGGTGTGCCAGCTGCGGCCGGCGTCGGCGAGGAAGGCCTGCGCCCCCTCGACCTCGAGCAGGCCGAGCATGCGCGCGGCGTCGACCAGCGGCAGGAGGTCGTCGACGTCGAAGGAGAGCTGGTCGGCGAGGTCGGGCAGGTCGGCCTGGCCGCCGTGCGCGTCGACGATCTCCACCAGGCCCGCGAGCCCGCCCACGCTGGCCTGGGGCAGGGGGTGGGTGAGGGGGCCGGGCGCGGTGGCGCGCGTGGCGGCCGGGTGCTCGTCGCGGTCGGTGAGGATCGCGTAGAGCCTGTCCACGAGGGCTTCGAAGGTGGGGCTGCGGCGGTCGCGCGGGCGCGGCAGCGTCACCTCCACCTCCGCCTTGAGGTGCCCGGGGTTGGAGCCGAGGACGAGCACGCGGTCGGCGAGCACCACGGCCTCCTCGATGTTGTGCGTGACGATGCAGATGCAGGAGGTGGGCACGTCCGGGCGCGCCCACAGCGAGGCGACCTCCCCGCGCAGGTTCTCGCTGGTGAGCACGTCCAGGGCGGAGAACGGCTCGTCCATGAGCAGGACGTCGGGGCGCAGCACCAGCGCCCGCGCGAAGCCCACGCGCTGGCGCATGCCGCCGGACAGCTCGCGCGGGTAGGCCGACTCGAACCCGTCCAGGCCGATGGAGTCGATGGCCGCCAGCGCCCGCTCGCGCCGCTCGACCGGGCCGACGCCGGCGGCCCGCAGCCCCAGCTCGACGTTCTGCTGGACGGTGAGCCACGGCATGAGCGCGAAGCTCTGGAAGACCATCGCGGTGCCGGGGTTGGCGCCGGTGAGGCGCTCGCCCCGGTAGCGGACCTCGCCGCTCGTGGGGGAGATGAGCCCGGCCAGGGTGCGCAGCAGCGTGGACTTGCCGGAGCCGGACTTGCCGAGCAGGGCCACGATCTCGCCCTCGTGGAGGGTGAGGGAGACGTCGTCGAGCACCTGGAGGGTGCTGCCGTCCGCGGACGGGAAGGCGGTGGAGACGTGCTCCACGGTGATGAGCTCGGTGCGGGAGGTGCGGGCGCGGCCGGCGGAGCGGGGTGCCTGGAGGGTGTTCACGGGGATCACGTCCCTTCGTCAGGTGGGTCGGAGCAGGTCGGGGCAGGTCTGGTCAGGTCAGGGAGAAGCGCGACTCGGCGAGGGCGTAGAGGCGGCGCCAGAAGAGGCGGTTGAGGCCCACCACGAAGACGCTCATCACCGTGACGCCCACGAGGGTCTTGGCGAAGTCGCCGCTGGCCGTGGAGTCGGCGATGTAGGCGCCCAGCCCGGCGGCGTGCAGCGTGGTGCCGTGGTAGCTGACCACCTCCGAGACGATGGAGGCGTTCCAGGCGCCGCCGGCGGCGGTGATCCCGCCGGTGACCCAGGCGGCGAAGACCGCGGGTCCGTACAGCGAGCGCCACCGCGCCACGAGGCCCAGCCGCATGCTCGTGGCCGCCTCCCGCAGGTCGTGCGGGATGGCCGAGGCCCCCGCGATGACGTTGAAGAGCACGTACCACTGCGAGCCGAGGGCCATGAGGAGGATCCCGCCCCAGTCGAGGCTGACGCCCGTGCTGATGAGCGCGAGGGTCGCGAAGGGGAACAGGAAGTTGGCGGGGAAGCTGGCGAGCACCTGCACCACCGGCTGGGCGATGCGCGTGACCCGCGGGTCGAGCCCGATCCACACCCCGACCGGCACCCACACCGCGGTGCTGACCACGAGCAGCACGAGCACCCGCCCGAAGGTCAGCAGCCCCAGCCAGGCGGCCGTGCCGAACTCCCCCAGGCCGGTGTGCGCGCTGATGTAGCGCAGCACGGCCACCAGCCCCCAGGCCAGCAGCCCGAGGACGACGACGGCGAACGCGACGTCCCCGGCGCGGCGCCGCCCGGCGTGCACCTGCAGGCGGTGGTCGGCGAGGCCCAGCGGGCGGGTGGCACGGTCGAGCCCCTCCCCGAGGGGCCGCAGGAGCCGCGCGGTGGCGGCGGGGAGCACCGAGCGCCGCAGCAGCGACAGCACGGCGCTGGTCTGCACCTGCGCGGACGCGCTGTCACCGGTGCGGAACCGCTCCGCCCAGGCGGTGAGCGGCCGCCAGAACAGCGTGTTGACGCCCACCACCATGACCACCATGACGACGATCGCCAGCAGCAGCCTGTCGATCTGGCCGTTCGCGGAGGCGGCGGCCACGTAGGAGCCGATGCCGGGCAGCGCGTAGGTGTGGCCGTTGACGCTGATGACCTCCGAGGCCACGAGGAAGAACCACCCGCCGCCGAAGCTCATCATCCCGTTCCAGACCAGGGGGATGGTGCCGCCGGGCACGTCGAGCCGCCAGAAGCGCTGCCACCTGGTGAGGCGCAGCAGCCGGGCGGCCTCGTCGAGGTCGCGGGGCTGGGTGACCAGCGACTGGTAGAAGGCGAACGCCATGTTCCAGGCCTGGCTGGTGAAGATCGCGAAGATGCTGGCGCACTCCACGCCCAGCTCGGAGTGCGGGAACAGCGCCAGCCAGAAGGTGATGGTCACCGACAGCAGGGCCAGCACGGGCACCGACTGCAGCACGTCGAGCACCGGCAGCAGCACCTTCTCCACGCGGCGCGACCGGGCGGCCGCGGTGGCGTAGACGAAGGTGAACAGCGTGGAGGCCGCGAGCGCCGCGAACATGCGCAGCAGGGACCGGGCGGCGTCGTAGGGGAGGTCCGCCGGGTCGGTGGAGACCGCGGCGGGGGCGCTGGCCCGGTCGAAGGGGGCGCTGATGCCGTGGGACAGGTCCACGAGCAGCCAGAGGGTCACCGCCAGTCCGACGAGGACGACGGCGTCCGCGGCCAGGTGGCTGCGGGCGCGCAGCGGCGCGCCGGTCGGGGTGTAGGTGGCCAGGCGCACCGAGGACGGGCGCAGGGAGGACGGACGCGCAGTGGGCATGGCGGGGCTCCGCGGGCTGGGGCCGCTGTCCGCCGTGACAGCGCGGCCGAGCGGGGCTCGGCGGCCTGTCAGCGCGCGGTGGCGGCGTGGAGGTGGAGGGCGTGGTGACTGCTGCCGTCGGTACTCATCCGCGCCCCACCTCCTCGCGCCGGCGGCCGGGGCGGCGCTGGTCGGCGCTCCGGTCCTGGCGGGACGCTAGCAACACTCAAGCACTTGCGCAATCGTGCGAACCGGTGATGATGGGTCGGTGCTCCGCCCCGACGACGCCGACCGACGCGCCCCCGGCTCCACCGACGTCACCGACGAGCAGCTCGAGGCGGCTGCGGCCACCTTCGACCTGCTCTCCACCCCCAGCAGGCTCCACCTCGTGTGGCTGCTCAGCGCCGGCGAGAGCGATGTGACCAGCCTCGCGGAGCGCACGGGCTCCACGGTCCCGGCGGCCAGCCAGCACCTGGCCAAGCTGCGCGCCGCGGGCGTGGTCAGCGCCCGCCGCGACGGCCGCCGCCAGCTGTACCGCATCGACGACCCGCACGTGGTGGCCATGACCGAGGAGGCGTTCCGCCACATCGCCCCCGACGGCACCATCGCCGTGGGGGTCGACGAGCGCCGTCCTCCGCGACGGCCCCGCTTCAGCACCACCGCCGGCTGACCCGCCGGCCGGTCCCTCGGTGGGACCGCCGGGCGGCGGGGCGGCCCCCGCGCGTCACATCCGCTGGAGGCCGTGCCCGGTGATGACGGCGGTGCCCTCCAGGTCGGAGGCCTCCAGGTCGACCGTGGCGAGGAGGCCCCAGTCGTGGTCGCCCGCGGGGTCGTCGACCACCTGGCGCACGTGCCACAGCCGCGCCTCGCGGTCGTGGGTGACCTGCAGCAGCGAGGGGGCGCGCGAGGCCGCCGACACCCCGACGTCGTCGTGCTCGGCGTAGTAGTCGGCCACCGCCGCCTGCCAGGCGTCGAGGTCGAGCTCGGGGTCGAGCTGGGCGAGGTCCCACGCCCGGCGGCGCGCCAGGAGGTCCACCCGCTGCCACATCGCGTTGCGCACCTGCACGGTGAAGGCGCGGACGTTGGCGGTGATGCCCCGCAGGGCCGGCGGCGGGGGCGGCGCGCCGCCCTCCACGAGCGCCTCGGGGTGGGTGAGCGCCTCCCACTCGTCGAGCAGGCTCGAGTCCGTCTGGCGGACCACCTCGCCCAGCCACTCGATGACGTCGTCCAGCCCCTCGCCGCGCCGGTCCTCCGGGACGGTCTGGCGCAGCGCCCGGTAGGCGTCGGACAGGTAGCGCAGCACCGCGCCCTCGGAGCGGGAGAGGTTGTAGCGGCGGACCAGGTCCCCGAAGGTCATCGCCTGCTCGAGCATCTCGCGCACCACCGACTTGGGGGACAGCGCGTCCTCCGGCAGCCACGGCGCGCTCTGGCGGTACTGCTCGAAGGCCGCGCCGAGCAGCTCCTCCAGCGGCTTGGGCCAGGTGACCTCCTCGAGCAGCTCCATCCGCTCCTCGTACTCGATCCCCTCGGCCTTCATGGCCGCCACCGCCTCCCCGCGGGCGGCGAACTGCTGGGCCAGGAGGATCGGGCGCGGGTCGTCGAGGGTCGCCTCCACCACGCTGACGACGTCGAGGGCCGGGGTCGGCGAGGTGGGGTCGAGCACGTCGAGCGCGGCCACCGCGAAGGTCGACAGCGGCTGGTTCAGGGCGAAGTCGGCCTGCAGGTCCACCGTGAGGCGCAGCGTGCGGCCGTCCTCGTCCGGCTCCGGGAGCTTCTCGACCACGCCGGCGGCCAGCAGCTCGCGCACGATCGCCACCGCCCGCTTCACCAGGCGGACCTGGGCGCCGCGGTCGGAGTGGTTCTCGCGCAGCAGCCGGCGGAACGCCGGCACGGTCGGCGCGGGCCTGGCGATGGTGTTGAGCACCATGGCGTGCGTCACGCGCATCTGGCTGGTCAGCGGCTCCGGGGCCGCGGCGACCAGCCGTTCGAAGGTGGGCTGGGCCCAGCTGACCTCGCCCTCCGGCGGCTTCTTCTTGACCACCTTGCGGCGCTTCTTGGGGTCGTCACCGGCCTTGGCCAGCGCGCGCTCGTTCTCGATGAGGTGGTCGGGGGCCTGCACCACGCACGTGCCGGAGGTGTCGAACCCCGCCCGGCCGGCGCGCCCGGCGATCTGGTGGAACTCCCGCGCGCTCAGCAGGCGGGTGCGGCGCCCGTCGAACTTGGTGAGGGAGGTGACGAGCACCGAGCGGATCGGCACGTTGATGCCCACGCCGAGGGTGTCGGTGCCGCAGATGACGGGCAGCAGCCCCTCCTGCGCGAGGGTCTCCACGAGGCGGCGGTACTTGGGCAGCATCCCCGCGTGGTGCACGCCGACGCCGTGGCGCACCAGCTTGGACAGCACCTGCCCGAAGCCCGCGGTGAAGCGGAAGCCGCCGAGCGCCTCGCCGATCCGCTCCCGGGCGCCCTTGTCGGCGACGGTCACGGAGAGCAACGCCTGCGCCCTCTCCAGGGCGGCGGCCTGGGTGGGGTGGACCACGTAGACCGGCGCCTCACGGGCCTCCAGCAGCTCCTCGAGCGTCTCGTGCACGGGCGTCATGGCCCAGCGGTGGTGCAGTGGCACGGGGCGCTCGGCGCCGGCCACGAGGACGGCCTCGCGGCCGGTGCGGCGGCGCAGGTCCTCGGTGAAGCGCGAGGTGTCGCCGAGGGTCGCAGACATGAGGAGGAACTGCGCGCGGGTCAGCTCCAGCAGGGGCACCTGCCAGGCCCAGCCGCGGTCGCGGTCGGCGTAGTAGTGGAACTCGTCCATGACGACGAGTCCGACGTCCAGGTCCGCGCCCTCGCGCAGGGCGCGGTTGGCGAGCACCTCGGCGGTGCAGCACACCACCGGCGCCGAGGCGTTGACGGCGCCGTCCCCGGTGACCATGCCCACGTTCTGGGCTCCCAGCACCTCCACCAGCGCGAAGAACTTCTCGCTGACCAGCGCTTTGATGGGGGCGGTGTAGACCGAGCGGCGCCCGGAGGCCATGGCGGCGGCGTGGGCGCCGAGGGCCACCAACGACTTGCCGGACCCGGTGGGCGTGGCCAGCACCACGTGCGACCCGCTCACCACCTCGATGAGCGCCTCCTCCTGGGCGGGGTAGAGGGTCAGCCCGCGGCCGGTGGCCCACCCCTCGAAGGCCTCGAAGACGGCGTCCGGGTCTGCGGCCGCCTCACCGGTGGGCAGGCGGGAGGGCAGGTCGGGGCGTCGGTCCACCTCGAGGTCGGTCCCGCGGTCGGACGTGCGGGTGGGGTCTGGCACGCCCTCGAGCGTCCCACGCCCGCGCGACCGGCCTCCCGGGCGCACGAGGTCGGTGGTGGACGTCCGAGCGGGTGTCGGGCACGATCTCCTCTGCGCTCAGGTGGCGGTGGTCACCTACTGTGACCCCTGCTGACCGTCTGCTGGCGACTCCGCCCGGCTCCGGTCGACCGGCGAGGAGGATGGCCAGGTGGGGCTGGAGGCGTCGCACAGCGGCGGGACGGGGTGGCGCTCGGGCACCCGGTACCTGCCCGTGACGGCGTCCGTGCGCGAGGCCCGCCGCTTCGTGGAGGCCGAGCTGGCCGCCCACGGCCGGCCCGACCTCGCCGACGACGCCGGCCTGGTGCTCAGCGAGCTCGCCGCGAACGCCGTCCTGCACGCGCGCACGCCCTTCGAGGTGGTGGTCTCCGGGCAGGACCGCCACCGCGTGCGCGTGGACGTGCTGGACGGCAGCCCCTCCCTGCCCCTGCTCGCCGCCGCCCTGCAGACGTCCATGACCGGCCGCGGCATGGTGCTGGTCGCGGCCCTGGCGTCCCGGTGGGGCAGCGAGCGGCTGGAGGACGGCAAGACCGTCTGGTTCGAGGTGGGCGGTGACGACGAGCGCAGCCACCCCGACGACCCCAGCGCCGAGGACCTGCTCGCCATGTGGGCCGACCTCGACACCGCCGTGACCGTCGTCGTCCCGGACCTGCCGGTGCAGGCGCTGCTGGCCGCCAAGGAGCACCTGGACGACCTGGTGCGCGAGCTCCAGATCGTCATGCACGACCCGGCGGTCGTCGCGCGCGCCCAGCACGACGCCCCCGAGGAGGTGGTGCTGGCGCGCCGCCTCGACGCGGCCGTGCAGGCCTTCGAGCCGGCGCGGGTGCAAGTCCGCACGCAGGTGGTGCGCGCGGCCCGGGAGGGCGCGCAGACCGTCACCCTGGAGCTGGTGCTGGACCCGAGCGCCGGCCAGCACGCCCGCCGCTTCCTGGCGGCGGTCGAGGACGCGAACCGGCTGTCGCTCACCGGGGTGCTGCTGACCCGTGGCGACGAGCTGGGGCGCCACGCCGCCGTGCGGCGGCTCTACCTCGAAGAGGTCGTGCGCCAGCTCGGCTGAGCGCTCGGCCGCTGCCGCCGTCGTCGTCCTGGTCGTGGGAGCCCAGGACGACGACGGCGGGCGCCAGCCCGCTCAGCTGATGGTGGGCACCGCCGCGAGGGCCGTGCGCAGGTCCTCCTCGGACAGCCCCGAGTCGGTCATGGTGCCCCGGAGGTAGGACTCGTAGGCCGCGAGGTCGAGCAGGCCGTGGCCGCACAGCGCGGTGACGATGACCTTCTCCTCCCCGGTCTCCTTGCAGGCCAGCGCCTCCTGGATGGCGAGGGCGTGGGTCGGCTCGGGCGCCGGCACGATGCCCTCGGTGCGCGCGAACCGGACCGCGGCGTCGAAGCACGCGGTCTGGTCGACGCTGGTGGCCGTCATGAGGCCCAGCTCGTAGACGTGGCTGATGAGCGGTGCCATGCCGTGGTAGCGCAGGCCGCCGGCGTGGATGGGGTCGGGCACGAAGTCGTGGCCGAGGGTGTGCATCTTCATCAGCGGGGTGAGCCCGGCGGTGTCGCCGAAGTCGTACCGGTACTCCCCGCGCGTGAGGCTCGGCGCGGAGGCGGGCTCCACGGCGCGGATCTCGGGGCTGATGCGGCCGGCCATCTTCTCCCGCAGGAACGGGAAGCAGAGCCCGCCGAAGTTGGAGCCGCCTCCGGTGCAGCCGATGACCAGGTCGACGTCGGTCTCCCCGGCCTTGGCCAGCTGCAGCAGCGCCTCCTCGCCGATGACGGTCTGGTGCAGCAGCACGTGGTTGAGCACCGAGCCGAGGGCGTACTTGGTGTCCTCGCGCTGCGCGGCCACCTCCACCGCCTCGGAGATGGCGATGCCCAGGGAGCCCGTGTGGTCCGGGGGGAACGCGCGGCCGGCCTCGGTGAGGCGCGACGGCGAGCGGTGCACCGTGCCGCCGAAGGTCTCGATGAGGGTGCGGCGGTAGGGCTTGGCGTCGTAGGAGCCGCCCACCTGCCACACCTCGCACTCCAGGCCGAACAGCGAGCAGGCGAACGCCAGCGCGGTGCCCCACTGGCCCGCGCCGGTCTCCGTGGTCAGCTTCTTGACGCCGGCCTTGGCGTTGTAGAAGACCTGCGGGACGGCGGTGTTGGGCTTGTGCGAGCCGGCGGGGCTGACGCCCTCGTACTTGTAGTAGATGCGGGCCGGGGTGCCGAGCGCCTTCTCGAGGGCGTGCGCGCGGTACAGCGGCGAGGGGCGCCAGAGGCGGTAGACCTCCTGGACCTCCTCGGGGATGTCGATGTAGCGCTCGGTGCTGACCTCCTGCGCGATGAGGTCCATCGGGAAGAGGCCGGCCAGGTCCTCCGGGCCGATCGGCTGGTGCGTGCCCGGGTGCAGCGGCGGCGGGGGCGGCGCCGGAAGGTCGGGCACGATGTTGTACCAGCGGGTCGGCATCTCGGACTCGTCCAGCAGGAACTTGTGCTGCTTCACCGGTGAAGAGGCCATGGTCGGGGAGCGTAGTGAGCAGCACCCCGCCCACTCCTGGCAGGATCAGGGGCCGTGTCCAAGGTCCTGACCTCCCTGCCCGTCGGCGAGCGCGTCGGCATCGCCTTCTCCGGAGGTCTCGACACCTCCGTGGCGGTCGCCTGGATGCGCGACAAGGGCGCCGTGCCCTGCACGTACACCGCGAACATCGGCCAGTACGACGAGCCGGACATCGACGCGGTGCCCGGCCGCGCCGGGGCCTACGGCGCCGAGCTGGCCCGCCTCGTCGACTGCCGCGAGGCGCTGGTGGAGGAGGGCCTGGCCGCGCTGACGTGCGGCGCCTTCCACATCCGGTCCGCCGGTCGGGCGTACTTCAACACCACCCCGCTGGGCCGCGCGGTGACCGGCACCAAGCTCGTCCGGGCGATGCTCGAGGACGACGTGCAGATCTGGGGAGACGGCTCCACCTACAAGGGCAACGACATCGAGCGGTTCTACCGCTACGGCCTCATGGCCAACCCTGCGCTGCGGATCTACAAGCCGTGGCTGGACGCGCAGTTCGTCGCCGAGCTGGGCGGGCGCAAGGAGATGTCGGAGTGGCTGGTCGCCCACGACCTGCCCTACCGCGACTCGACGGAGAAGGCGTACTCCACCGACGCCAACATCTGGGGCGCCACCCACGAGGCGAAGTCCCTGGAGCAGCTCGACACCGGCATCGAGATCGTGCAGCCGATCATGGGCGTGCGGTTCTGGGACCCCGAGGTCGAGATCGCCGCCGAGGACGTGGTGGTCGGCTTCGAGCAGGGCCGCCCGGTCTCCCTCAACGGCCAGACCTTCGCCTCCCCGGTCGACCTGGTGCTGGAGGCGAACGCCATCGGCGGCCGCCACGGGCTGGGCATGTCCGACCAGATCGAGAACCGCATCATCGAGGCCAAGAGCCGCGGCATCTACGAGGCGCCCGGGATGGCGCTGCTCTTCGCCGCCTACGAGCGCCTCGTCAACGCGGTGCACAACGAGGACACCATCGCGACCTACCACGCAGAGGGCCGCCGCCTGGGGCGCCTCATGTACGAGGGCCGCTGGCTCGACCCGCAGGCGCTCATGCTGCGCGAGTCGCTGCAGCGCTGGGTCGGCACGGCCGTGACCGGCGAGGTCACCCTGCGCCTGCGCCGCGGCGAGGACTACTCGCTGCTCGACACCACGGGCCCGAACCTCAGCTACCACCCGGACAAGCTGTCGATGGAGCGCACGCAGGACGCCGCGTTCGGCCCGGTGGACCGCATCGGCCAGCTGACCATGCGCAATCTCGACATCGCCGACTCCCGCGCCAAGCTGGAGCAGTACGCCGCGCTGGGCCTGGTGGGCCCGGACGCTCCGGGCGTCGGCCTGGTGGGCGGCCTGGAGGCCGCGGCGCTGGAGCCGGGCGGCGCGGAGGAGATCGCCTCCAGCGGTCAGCCCTCCCCCGACGACCGCCCGCTGGACCGCGCGGCCATGGAGTCCGGCACCGACTGACCCCCCACCCCGTCCGTGATCATGGACTTCCGAAGCACTTTTCGGCCGTGATCATGGGCTTCCCGAGCACCCCTGCTCGGGAAGCCCATGATCACGGTGGCGGACGGGAGGCGGCGGCGAAGCGGGACGCCCAGGCGGCCAGGTGCTCGCGCAGGGCGGCCGGCTCGACGTCGCTGACCTCGCAGCGCGCGCGGGCGAGGGCGAAGGCGGCCCAGTCGAGGTCCTCGGCGCTCATGCGCAGGGTGGAGGTCGCCGAGTCACGTTCCTCCACGTGCGCCCAGCCGCCGAGCCGGGCGCGGGCCACGTCGGCGCGCAGGTGCAGGACGGCGGTGACCTCGTGGAGACGGGGCGCCGCGGCGACGCTGCGCTCGACGACGGCGACCGC
Source organism: Quadrisphaera sp. RL12-1S (assembly GCF_014270065.1). Taxonomy (NCBI): domain Bacteria; kingdom Bacillati; phylum Actinomycetota; class Actinomycetes; order Kineosporiales; family Kineosporiaceae; genus Quadrisphaera; species Quadrisphaera oryzae. The sequence continues at coordinate 575,383 of NZ_JACNME010000001.1, forward strand.
GTCCGGTCCGGGCAGCTCGCGCGGGCGGAACCGCCCGCCCTCGGGATGGGCGGCGGTGGCCCGGTCGACGCGCAGCGTGCGCCAGTCGCCGCGGCCCAGGTCCCACGCGAGCAGGTACCAGCGCCGCCCCAGCCGGACCAGCGCGTGCGGCTTCACGCGCCGCCGCGTCTGCGCGCCGTCGGCGGCGGTGTAGTCCAGCTGCAGCCGCTCCGCGTCACGGCACGCCTGCGCGAGCACCAGCAGCACGGCGGGGTCCGGCCCGCCGGTGGCGCCCCACGGGCCGCCGGCGGTCACGGCGCGCAGCGCCTCGACCCTGCGCCGCAGCCGCGGCGGCATCACCTGCACCACCTTCGTCAGGGCGCGCAGCGCCGGCTGGGCGCTGGCGTCGTCGTCGCCGGTGGCCGTGGCGGCACCCTGCAGCGCCAGCGCGAGGGCGACGGCCTCCTCGTCGTCGAGGGCCAGCGGCGGCAGCGACGCACCCGCGGCGAGCCGGTACCCGCCGTCCGGGCCGGACACCGCGTCGACCGGGTAGCCGAGCTCGCGCAGCCGCTCGACGTCGCGCCGCAGCGTGCGCGCCGAGACGCCGAGGCGCCCCGCCAGCTCGCCGCCGGGCCAGTGGGCGCGGGCCTGCATCAGCGACAGCAGCCGGAGCGTGCGCGAGGAGGTGTTGGCCACGTCGCCCACTGTGTCGCAGATCGCGGTCAGGAAGTGGCCGCGACCGCTCTAGCGTGGACTCCACCAGGGCGCGGAGACCCACGCCCGCCGTCCGCAGGAGGCACCCGTGTTCGCTCCCGGCACCCACACCGAGGCCGAGGTCTTCGCCGGCTTCATCGCGCTGCAGCTCGAGGGCGTGCGCACCGCCGCCTTCGGCCTCACCGACGAGCAGGCGCGCGAGCGGCCATGCCGCAGCGAGCTGTCGGTCGGCGGGCTGGTCAAGCACGTGACGTGGGTGATGCGCCAGCGCGGGCAGGACCGCGTGATGGACGAGGCCGGCTACGCGGCCTTCACGGACAGCTTCACCCTCCGGGAGGACGAGACGCTCGGGGGAGCTCTCGCCGCGTTCGACCAGACCCGCGAGGCCTACCTCGCCGACGTGCGCGCCACCGACCCCGGCGCCCCCATGACCGAGCCCGCTGCCCCGTGGGACGGCCGCGACGAGCCGACGCCGTCGGTGCAGCGGTACGCCCTCGCGCACGCCATCGAGGAGTTCGCCCGCCACGCCGGGCACGCGGACGTCCTGCGCGAGCAGCTGGACGGCGCGACCGCCGCGCCGCTGGTCATGGCCGTGGCCGGCGACCCGGGCAACGACTTCGTGCGCCCCTGGTCGCCGGGGACCCCCACCCTCGCCTGACCACCCCTCCCCGTGATCATGGGCGGTCGGCCACCCGGAAGTGGCCGATCGACCATGATCACGGCCCGGACCCGGGGGGTCAGTCCCCGGCGTCGCGGGCGCCGGCCCACAGGTCGACGCCGGACTCCACCGCGTGCTCGTCGATGGCGGCGAGCTCGTCGGCGGTGAACTCGACCTTGGCCGCGGCGGCCACGTTGTCCTCCACCTGCTTGACGCTGGAGGCGCCGAACAGCGCCGTGGTGATGCGCCGGTCGCGCAGCACCCACGAGAGCGCCATCTGCGCCAGCGTCTGCCCGCGGCCGGAGGCGATCTCGTTGAGCGCCCGCACGCGGGCGAGGTTCTCGTCGCTGAGCATGTCCATGCCGAGGGAGGAGCCGCGCGAGGCGCGCGAGCCCTCCGGCACCCCGCCGAGGTACTTGTCGGTGAGCAGCCCCTGCGCGAGCACGGTGAAGGGGATGCAGCCGACGCCCTCGCGCTCCAGCACGTCGAGCAGCTCGGACTCCACCCAGCGGTTGAGCATCGAGTACGAGGGCTGGTGGATGAGCAGCGGCGTGCCCAGCTCCCGCAGGATCTGCGCGGCCTGCGCGGTGCGCTCCGGCCCGTAGCTGGAGATGCCCACGTAGAGGGCCTTGCCGGCGCGGACGGCGTCCGCGAGCGCCGTCATGGTCTCCTCCAGCGGCGTCTGGGGGTCGGGCCGGTGGTGGTAGTAGATGTCGACGTAGTCCAGGCCCATGCGCTCCAGGGAGGCGTCGAGGCTGGCGCGCAGGTACTTGCGGGAGCCGTGGTCGCCGTAGGGGCCGGGCCACATGTCCCAGCCGGCCTTGGTGGAGATGACCAGCTCGTCGCGGTAGGGGCGCAGGTCGGACCGCATGAGCTCGCCGAAGTTCTTCTCGGCGGAGCCGTAGGGCGGCCCGTAGTTGTTGGCGAGGTCCATGTGGGTCACGCCGAGGTCGAAGGCGCGGCGCACGATGGCGCGCTGGCCCTCCAGCGACCTGTCGTCACCGAAGTTGTGCCAGAACCCCAGGCTGACCAGGGGGAGGTCGAGTCCGCTGCGCCCGCAGCGGCGGTAGGTCATCGTCTCGTAACGGTCATCAGCGGCGATGTACGTCATGCGTTGCATCGTTGCAGGCCCGGTCGGGGTGCCGTCTGCTGGGACGGGGGGCCAGACTGCGCCCGTGCTCATCGGTGCGCGCACGCCCAGCCCCTGGCACGGCCACGCCCTGAGCGGCCTGTCCTGGGGAGACGTCGACGACGACGGGAGCGGCGGCGCCCTCGTGGTGGCGGTGCACGGCATCACCGCCAACGCCGCCGCGTGGACGGCGGTCGCGCCGCGGCTCCTGGCGGACCCGGCCACCGCCGTCGTGTCCGCCGTCGTGGCCCCCGAGCTGCGCGGCCGCGGCGCGAGCCGCGACCTGCCCGGCCCGTGGGGCCTCGCTCGGCACGCCGACGACGTGGCCGCTGAGGTGACCGCCCTCCTGGACGCCGCGCCGGGCCGGCGCGCGGCGCTGGTGGGGCACTCGATGGGCGCGTTCACCCTGGCCGCGCTCGCCGCCCGCCACCCGGAGCTGGTGGCCCGGCTGGCCGGCGTGGTCCTCGTGGACGGCGGGCTGCCGCTGGAGGCGCCGCCCGGCACGGCGCCGGCCGAGGCCGCGGCGGCCGCGCTCGGCCCGGCGCTGGCGCGGCTGCGGCGCACCTTCGCCGACCCGGCCGAGCACCGCGCGCTGTGGGGCGGTCACCCGGCGCTGCAGGGGCTGCGGGCTGACGTGGTGGACGCCTACGCCGCGCGCGACCTCGCCCGGGCGGACGGGGACGACGACGACAGCGGCGGCTGGCGGGTGCCCGTGGTGGGCGACGCGGTGGCGCAGGACATGGCGGACCTGTACGACCCCGCGGTCGTCGCGCCCGGCCTCGAGCGCCTCGCCGCTGCCGGGTCGGCGCTGCTCACCTGCCCGCGCGGCCTCGACGACGGCGCGCCCCTGTACGCCCCCGACCTGGTGGCCCGCTGGCGCTCGGCGCTCCCGGGGCTGGCGGTGAGGGAGGTCCCCGACACCAACCACTACTCGGTGCTCTTCGCCGACGCGGCCGCCGACACCGTCGCCGCGGCCGTCCTGTCCACCCTCACCGCCCGCTGACCCGCCGACCCGCTGACCAGGAGGCCCGATGACCAGCTCACCGCGACCGGTCCACCCGCTCGACACCACCACGGGGCGCCTGCGCGTGCGCGGCCTCGACACCGGCCCGTCCGACCAGGTCGACCACGTGGTGGTGCTGGTGCACGGCAACCTCTCCAGCTCGGAGTTCTTCCGCCGCCAGCTCGAGGCGCTGCCGCAGGGGTGGCGCGGGATCGCCCCGGACCTGCGCGGGTTCGGCGGCAGCGACCCCGAGCCCGTGGACGCGACCCGCGGCGTGCGCGACTACAGCGACGACGTGCTCTCCGTGCTCGACGCCCTCGGCGTGCCGCGGGCGCACCTGCTCGGCTGGAGCCTGGGCGGCGGGGTGGTGGCGCAGGCCGCGCTCGACAGGCCCGGCGCCGTCGCCTCCCTCGTCCTCGTGGACCCCGTCTCCCCCTACGGCTACGGCGCCACCCGCGCCGACGGCTCCCGCCTCGCCGATGACGACCCCGGCGCAGGAGCCGGCCTGGCCAACCCGCGCCTCGTGGAGCTGCTCGCCGCCGGCGAGCGCAGCGGGGACGACCCCAGCTCACCCCGCAGCGTCATGAACGGGCTGTACTTCGCCCACGGGTTCCGCAGCCCCGACGAGGAGGCGCTGCTGACGTCGGTGCTCTCCACCCGCACCGGTCCCGACCACTACCCCGGGGACGCCTCGCCCGCGTCGTCCTGGCCCGGCACCGGTCCCGGCGGGCGCGGGGTGCTCAACACCCTCGCCCCGAAGCACTTCGACGTGTCAGGGCTGGCAGCACTGGCCGACGACGACGGCCGCCGTCCTCCCGTCCTGTGGGCCCGCGGGGAGCACGACGCCATCGTCAGCGACGCCGCCGCGCTCGACCTCGCCGTCCTCGGCGGTGCCGGCGTGGTGCCGGGGTGGCCGGGTGCGGAGGCCTACCCGGTGCAGCCGATGGTCACCCAGACCCGCGCGGTGCTCGACGCGTACGCCGCCAACGGCGGCTCCTACCGCGAGGTGGTGCTCGACGCCGGCCACAGCCCCCACGTGGAGCGGCCCGAGGAGTTCGCCGCCGCCCTGCACGAGCACCTCACCACCGCTGAGGAGGCGCCCCGTGGCTGACGCGCCGGACCGCCACCTGGAGGGCCAGCGCGCCGTCGTCACCGGCGCCGCCAGCGGCATCGGCGCGGCGTGCGCGCGCTCGCTGGCCGCCGCGGGCGCGTCCGTCGTCCTGCTGGACCGCGCCGAGGACGCCGTGCGTGCGCTCGCGGAGGAGCTGGGCGGGCGCGCCGTCGTCGTCGACCTGTCCGACACCGCCGCGCTGCCGGGGGTGCTGGAGGCGGCCGACCTCGACTGCGACGTCCTCGTCAACAACGCCGGCGTGCAGCACGTGGCACGGGTGGAGGACTTCCCGCCCGAGCAGCTCTCGCTCATGCTGCGGCTGATGCTGGAGGCGCCGTTCCTGCTGGCCCGGGCGGTGCTGCCGGGGATGTACGCGCGCGGGCGGGGGCGGCTGGTGCACGTCGGGTCGGTGCACGGGCACCGCGCGTCGCCGTTCAAGGCGGCGTACGTGGCGGCCAAGCACGGGCTGGAGGGGCTGAGCAAGACCATCGCGCTGGAGGGCGGTGACCGCGGCGTGACGTCGGTGGTGGTGTGCCCGGGATTCGTGCGGACGCCGCTGGTGGAGGCGCAGATCGCCGCTCAGGCCCGGGAGACCGGGGTGCCGCAGGAGCGGGTGGTCGAGGACGTGCTGCTGCACATGGCGGCCGTCAAGCGGCTGCTGGAGCCGGAGGAGGTCGGCGCGACCGTGGCGTGGCTGACCCGGCCGGAGGCGGCGTCCATGACCGGGACCTCGGTGCTCATGGACGGCGGCTGGTCGGCGCGCTGAGCCCTTCCGGTGTCAGGGGAGGTCGGCGCCGGTGAGCTGGGCGGACAGCGCCCACAGGTCCGCCGCCAGGCCGAGGTCGCTGGCCAGCGCGGTGCGCCCGACCAGGCGCGGCGCACCGCGCACCTCCCCCGGACCGGACGGCCCGAGGAACGCGCCGCCCGGCAGGTCGGCGGTGGCGGCCGCGAGCGTCGGCTGCGCGCCGGCCGCGGCGCTCTGCGCGATGACGCGGTTGCCGACGCCGGTGAGCCGGTCGGCGAGGGCGTTGCCGCTGCGCCCCTGGAGGTTGGTGGCGGCCCAGCCCGGGTGGGCCGCCAGGACGCGCTGCAGCGAGCCGGCGGCGTGCAGGCGGCGCTGCAGCTCCAGGGCGAACAGCAGGTTGGCGAGCTTGCTCTGCGCGTACGCCCCGGAGGGGCTGTAGGCGCGGCGCTCCCAGTTGAGGTCGCCGAGGTCGATCTTGCCGGTCTTGTGGACCAGGGAGCTGAGCACCACGACGCGCCCGTCCGGCGCCAGGTGCGGCAGCAGCTGGCAGACCAGCGCGTGGTGGCCGAGGTGGTTGGTGCCGACCTGGCTCTCGAAGCCGTCCGCGGTCCGCGCGAACGGCACCATCATGATCCCGGCGTTGGCGACGACGACGTCGATGCGGCGGCCGGCGTCGTCCTGCTGCGCCCAGCCCTCGGCGAAGGCGCGGACGCTGCTGAGGTCGGCGAGGTCCAGCCGGCGCACCTCGGTGGTCCCGGGCAGGCCGGCGGCCACGCGCTGGCCCTTGGCGGTGTCGCGCACCGCGAGCACCACGCGGGCGCCGCGGGCGGCGAGCTCCTTGGTGGTCTCCTGCCCGAGCCCGCTGGACGCGCCGGTGACGAGCACCGTGCGGCCGGTCTGGTCGGGGATCTGAGCGGTGGTCCAGGGCGTCGCCACGGGCCTCACGCTAGTCCGCCACCTCGTGGGCGTAGCACCAGCGCCAGGCCTCCCCGACCTCCACGCTGCGCATGACCGGGTGGCCGGTCTCGCGCCAGTGGGCGGTGGCGTGCTGGCTGGGCGAGGAGTCGCAGCAGGAGACGACACCGCACTCCAGGCACCCCCGCAGGTGCACCCAGGAGGTGCCCTCGCGCACGCAGGCCCCGCACACGGAGGTGTCCTCGAAGCGCCGCGTGCGCGGCGCCCGCTCCAGGTGCTCGCAGGCGGGCGTGGGCACCGCGGCGCCGACCAGCGGCTCGGAGGCGCGGCCCCCGGCGGTGGGGCCGGAGGCGGCTCCGTGCTCGGAGGAGCGGTGGGCCCGGTCCACGAGGGACTCCTCCAGGTCCAGCTGCGCCAGCGCCGAGCGGAGCACCAGGTCGTCGTACCCGCCGGAGCGGCGGGCGTCGAGGATGGCCTCGCGCTCAGCCGCAAGCATGAGCAGCCGCAGCCGCCGGTACTCCGCCGAGGGCGTCGTCCGCTCCTCCTCCGCCGGGCCGAGGCGCTCCCAGGCGGCGTCGACGCGGGCGCGGGCGCGGCCCCGCAGCTGGTCCACCACCGGTGGTGCCGCGGCGTCCCCGCCGGCGACCAGGGCGTCGAGCCGCTGCAGGCCGGCCCGGGCGGCGCCCTCGAGGAGCACCGCCTCGGCCAGGGCGTCCTCAGCGGCGTCGGGCCCGCGCAGCCCGAGGCGGCGCACCAGCACCGGCAGGGTGAGGCCCTGCACGAGCAGGGTGCCGGCCACCACCGCGAACGCCGCCAGCTGCAGCAGCGGCAGCTCGGGGGCGGTGGCGGGGACGGCGAAGGCGGCGGCCAGCGTCACCACGCCGCGCATGCCCGCCCAACCGACCACCAGGGCCTCTCCGGTGCTCCAGCGCGTGCCGCCGGAGGCCAGGCGCGGCACCGCCCGGGAGACCGCTGCCGCGACGAGGAGCAGCAGCACGCGCACCACCACGGTGACCGCGAGCACGAGCAGGCAGAAGCCCACCGCGGAGCCGGCCGAGCGGCCGCTGTCCGCGACGGCCTCGAGCAGTCCCGGCAGCTGCAACCCGATGAGCAGGAACGCGCCGTTCTCGAGGAGGAACGCGATGGTCTTCCACGTGGTGGTCTCCACCACCCGGGAGGTGGCGCTGCGCAGCCGCGCCGAGCTGCGGGCCAGCAGCAGGCCCGTGGTGACCACGGCCAGCACGCCGGAGCCGTGCGCCTCCTCCGCGGCGAGGTAGGCGGCGAAGGGCGCCCCCAGGGACACCACGGTGACCATGACGGCGTCGTCGAGGCGGGCGCGAACCCACGACAGGGCCAGGCCGACCACGGCCCCCACGGCCACCCCCACCACCACGAGGACGGCGAAGTCCAGCGCCACCGCACCGGCGCTCACGCTGCCCACCAGCGCCCCGCTGGCCGCGGCGAGCAGCGCCAGCGCGGTGGCGTCGTTGACCAGGCTCTCCCCCTCCAGCAGCCGCGTCAGGCGCCGCGGCATGCCGATGCGGCGCGCGACGGCCGTGGCGGCCACCGCGTCCGGCGGGGCCACCACCGCCCCGAGCGCGAAGGCGGCGGCCAGCCCGACAGCGGGCAGCGCGAGGGCCACGGCGCCGCCGACCGCCGCCGTGGTGACCACCACCGCACCCACCGACAGCAGCACCACGCCGGTGACGTCGCGGCGCAGGTCCACCAGGGACAGCTGCACCGCCGCCGCGTACAGCAGCGGCGGCAGCAGGCCGGTGAGCACCAGCTCCGGCTCGAGCCGCAGCTCGGGGACCCCCGGCACCGCGCCGAGCGCAGCTCCGACGACGACGAGCACCAGCGGGGTCGACCAGCCGAGGCGCTCGCACAGCGCCGCCACGGCCAGCACCACCGCCACGACTCCCAGCAGCACAGCCGCTGTGATCACCGGTCCACCTCCTGCTGCCCTCCGGTCACCCGGACCCCTGCGCGGGCCACCGGCTCCCGGGGAGAGCGCGCCGTGCTCGCAGGACAGGCGTACACCGTGGGGGGACGACCTGCGACGCCGTCCACCCGAGGTGGCGCGACCGCGGCCGTGGGAGCATCGGGTCGCCAGGGCCTCTAGCTCAACTGGCAGAGCAGCGGACTTTTAATCCGCGGGTTGTGGGTTCGAGCCCCACGGGGCCCACCGACGTTTCCGCAGGTAGGGGCAGTTCCAGTACCTCGGCCGAGGTCTCCTCGGCGGCCGGAGTACACCCAAAGTCCACACTTCTCGTGACCATCAACGCGTCCATGCGCTGCGAGACCGAGTCGTCGTCGTCCTCGAACAGGCCCGCGTACACGTCCAGGGTCATCGCCGCCGAGGCGTGCCCGAGCATGTTCTGGACCTTCTTGACGTCCGCGCCAGCGGCCACCGCGAGGCTGGCCGCCGTCGAGCGCAGGTCGTGAGGAGTGACGTCGGCCAGCCCGGCCCGGCGCACCGCGGCGTCGAACCGGACTCGGAAGGCGCGCAGGCGCAGCGGGCCGCCCTCGGGCGCGGTGAGTGCGAGGTCGTCGGGCGCCTTGCCCTTGAGACGCTTGGACAGCGGCTCCACGAGGGAGGCCGAGAAGCGCACCGTCCGCTCCCGATGCGTCTTGGTGTCGCCGTACACGAGCCTGCCCCCGACCTCGGCAACGGCCTCACGCACGACCATCCGGCGGCGCACGAGATCGACGCTGCCCACGCGCAGCGCCGCCGCCTCACCGAACCGCAGTCCCGTCATCGCCAGCAGTCGGATGACGTCGCCCTCCGCTCCCATCGCCAGCGCCAGGCGCCCCACCTCGGCGGGGGTGAGGTAGCGGGCAGGCTTGCGGGTGCGCCGGGGGATCGGCACGCCACGCGCCACGTTCTGCGTGAGCCGCCCGTCCTTGACCGCGTAGCCCAGGATCAAGCTGAGCACTCGGTGCGCCTGAGCCACGGTGCTCGGCGCGAGCCCCTTGGCCGTCAGCTCCTGCACCCACGAGGCGACCTCGGAGTGCATCACGCGGTCCAGCGGCACCTTGTCCCAGCGTGGGAGGACGTGGGTGCGCCGCAGCGTCTCGTAGCGCGTCCGGCTGCTGATCTTGAGGTGGCCCTGCGCGTCGATCCAGGTCTGCGACCAGGCCCCGACCGTCACGCGGCTGCGCTTGGGATCACGCCAGGTGCCACCGTCGATGGCCACGCGCTGCGCCGCCAACCACGACTCGGCCTCGCGCTTGCTCGGGAAGTGCTTGCTATGGGCGCGGTGGTCCGGTCCTCGGTAGCGAGCCGTGAACCCGCCGCGTCTGCGCTCGATGCTCACTCCCCGCCCGCCTCCCTGGCCAGCGCACGCTCTCTCTCGGCCTTCAGTAGGTCATCCAGCACCCGCATGGCCTCTGTCTGTGCGACTGGCTCGCCGGGGTCGGTAGCCGACCCCTCGCCAGCGATCCAGCGCAGCGGGACGTCGAGTACTCGGGCCAGCGCCACAGCTTCGCGGAACTTGAGCGCCCGCGTACCTCGCTCGACGTGGCCGATCGCCGTGTGGTGGAGCTGTAGCCCATAACTGCCGAGGCGTCGCGCGACGTCATCCTGCGAGAGGTCCCGCACTCGCCGCGCCATCCGGACGCGTCGACCCACTGCGCCGTCATCGGGCAGCGGCAATAGGTCGGCAACCGTCGGCATGTCGCAGATCATACGCGCGCTCATCGCTCAAAACCTATGTACAGTGCTCATCAGCGATGAGCGCTAATTTCGAGCTAGGAGCGAGCGATGGAGTCGGTGACGAGGTGGGCGACGGAGTGGGCGGACATCAACGAGGCGTCCGCGATCACGGGAGTGCCGGTCGCAACGCTGAGGTCGTGGCGGTGGCGACGCCTCGGCGAGGGGCCCGAGAGCTTCACCGTGGGTCGACGCATCCGCTACAGGCGCGACGCCATCGAGGCGTGGATGCGCCAGCAGGAAGCTGCGGGCACCTCGGCCGGTGCAGCGTGAGCGTCGACGAGCTGCCTGCTGAGCTGCGCGGCATCGCGCGCCGCACGGGCGAGCTGCTGGCCGATGGCGGGCACGTCGCTGATGGCGACGAGGTGCGCGCGGCGGTCCTGCACATCGACGCCGAGGTGCTCCGTCGCCTGCGCGAGGGAGCACGCGGCATCGACGCCGCCGTGGGCGTCGTCGGCCAGGTCGTCTGCGACCGCCTCGCCACCCGGCTGCTCCAGGGCCGCGAGGTGGGCGAGGCGCTCTACGACGTCGCCGTGCTGCACGCCGCGCTGGAGCTGGGCTACCCCGCGAGCTGGTTCGCGGTTTCCTGCCTGGACGACCTGGTAGCGCGGTGAGCGAGCCGACCGCTGAGGCCGACGTGGTGGCGCAGACCGTCGCCCTCGCCGTCGAGCGTCTCCAGGCCTGCAAGTCCGCCTATGCCCGCCAGACGCTGACGCGCTGGTGGATCAGGCGCCACGAGCAGACCGCGCGCTTCCCCGGCTCCCGCCAGCACGCGGTGGCCGAGGGCGTCCTGGCCACCGTCAGCCCCGGCGCCCTGAAGGCCTACCGCCGAGCCGCTGCGCTGCGTCGCGACGACGCGGCCTGATCCCCCACCCCTAGACAGGAGCACGACCGTGATCGCTTGCTACACCGTGAAGGCACTCGGCGAGGCGCTGGACACCGAGGTGACCACCCTGCCCGACGGCAGCGAGGCCCTGGCCTGGACCGCCGACGGCGCCGAGGTGACCGTCACCCAGCACGGGCCCGAGGAGGCCTGGCTGGTCAGCGTCGCGTCCGTCGGTGAGGACGAGCCGCCCTACCGCGAGGTCGTGCGCTTCTCCCGAGGTGCCCACCAGGTCACCGAGACCGTCGCCCACGGGCTGACGGCGCTGCGCGAGGCAGGCCGCCTCGCCGGGTAGCCGAGCCCCGCTCCCGACTCCAGACGTAGATCGCCCCTGGCAGCCGTTGGTAGCAGCTCCAGGGGCACGACCCGAGTGGTGGGTAAGAACACGATGACAGTTTTTGAACCCGACATCAAGCATGACGACGCGCCCGACGCAGTGATCACCGCGAAGGTGCTGCCCTTCCCCCGTCAGCAGACCTCCGGGCTGAGCGTCCCTGTCATCGAGGCCGACGACGACGCGATGACCGCCGCACTGAAGTACGCCGCTGCGAACTGGAGAGTTATCCCGGTGCGCCGAAGCACCAAACACCCCGGCTCGGTCCTGGGTGAGGGCTGGCAGTACCAGTCCAGCTCCGACCCCGCCGTCATCGCGGCCTGGTTCGCCGGGTGCGACTACGGGGTGGGTCTGCACGCGGGTGCCAGCGGCGCCGTCATCTTCGACATCGACAAGCCCGAGCTGCTGCCGGAACCGCTGCGCCAGGCGGCCGAGGAGTACGCCCCGCCGTTCCAGTCCACGCGACCCGGCCAGCCCGGACGCGGGCACCTGATCTTCGCCCTGCGCCCCGGACAGGCGCTCGGCAACTCGCGTGGCAGGCTCTACGACGCCGGGACCGAGCTGACCACCAAGTCCCACGCCTGGGGCGAGGTGCGCGGGCTCAACGGCTTCATCGTGGCTGAGCCCAGCGTCCACGCCGACGCCGACGGCGCCTACGACTGGCAGGGCATCGGTGCCGTGCCCTACGTCCCGGACTACGTCAGCGAGCTACTCCCGCTCGGCCGGGACCGCGACGCCCCCGTCACTGAGGCCGCCGTCGAGGCCTTCCTGGCCGAGCACTCTGGCGGGACGCACGCGCACCTCATGGCCGCACCGCTGGAGCGCTTCACGCGCGAGGTGGCCGACGGCGGCTCGCGTCACGAGGCGCTCGTGGCCACGGCGTGCTGGATCGCCCGTGACGTCCGCGCGGGCCTGTACGACGCACCGACCGCGTTCTCCACGCTGGAGTCCCTGTTCCTGGACGCCATGGCCGCCATGCCCACCCCCGGCCGCCATCCGGCCAACGAGTTCCAGGGGGTGCTGGCCTGGGCCGTGGCGCAGGTGGCCGCACCCGGTGAACCCACGCCAGCCCAGCACCGCGAGGCCGTGCTGACGCGCCTGTACGGCCCCGCTCCCGAGCCACCGACCGACCCCGAGCCCCCACCTCCGCGCGAGCCACCTGAGCCCACCCCGAACACCCCGGCGCCCGCCACCGCCGACGACCCCGAGCAGGAGCACGACGTGGTGGAGTCCGAGTCCAGCCCAGGCGTCATCGAGCGCGCCTACGACGCCATGGTCCGCGAGGAGGTCCGGCGCCAGTCGGCCCGCGAGGACGCGGCTCGCATCCTCGCCGAGCGCCAGGACGGCACCGAGGGCCGCAAGCACCTGCGTGAGCGAGCGCTGAGCATCGCTGGCCTGCGCTCCCTGCCGCCGACGACACCGCTGATCGATGGGCTGCTGGCGCGCGACACCCTGGCCCAGCTCAGCGGCCCACCCGGCTCGTACAAGTCGTTCGTGGCCCTGGCCATGGCGCTGAGCGTGGCCACCGGGCGCCGGTTCGAGGAGCACGACGTCCCAGCAGCCGGGCCCGTCGTCTACGTGGCCGCCGAGGGCAGCAGCGGCATGCTCGCCAGGGCGCTGGCCTGGTGCCACCTCAACGGGGTCGACCCCGACGCCCTGGACGGCCAGTTCTACGTCGTGCCCGAGCCGGTGCAGCTCAACGGCGCCGTGGACGTCACCGAGGCCGTGGAGTTCGCCGCCGAGATCGGGGCCGCCCTGGTCGTCCTGGACACCCGCCACCGCTGCACCCTCGGGCTGGAGGAGAACAGCTCCAGCGAACAGGGACGGGCCATCCACTCCGCTGAGCGCATCCAGCGCGCCAGCGGTGCCACGGTGCTGGTGATCCACCACTCGGGGCGCACCGGCGAGCACGGACGCGGCTCCAACGCCTGGGATGGCGCCGTGTGGTCTGAGCTGCGGCTCACCGGCGCTGACCTGCGGGTGAAGATCACCTGCGAGAAGCACAAGGACTGGCCCGACGCCTGCCAGCACACGTTCGCCATGCAACCCACCGTGGTGCCTGCCGAACTGATGCCGGGAGCGAGCGAGCAGCAGCGCTCCACCCTCGTAACCGTCCAGGGAACGCTCTGGACGGCACCTCGCGCGGAGACCAAGAACGCGCGCATCGTCCAGAAGATCGTTTGGACGATGGCGACTCCCGCTGGGCTCGCGCCCGGTGTCATCCGGGACCTGGCCATGGAGCAGGGCGGCAGCCGCTCCGGTGCCTACGAGGCACTGAACTCGCTGGTCACGAGCGGTTTCCTCCGCAACGTGGGAACCGACAAGGCGCCGCGGTACGTCACCGACCGACCGGCTCCCAGCGACCTCGCGGACTGGTCATGACCTAGCCGTCCAGGCGCGTCCAGCGTCGTCCAGGCCTCTCGCCAGACGTCCAGTCCAGCCCCCCACCCCTAGGGGGCTGGACGTCTGGACGGACGAGACGAGACATCGACTACCAGCCCCCACCACAGGCGCTCCCAATGAAGATCAACTATCTCGAGGAGTTCGCCATGTCCCGCTTCACCTACGTCCTGCCCCTCGCCGCAGCCCTCGCCCTGGCTGGCTGCGGCACCACCCCGGCCACCGAGGCACCGCCCGAGCTGGCCTCAGCGCCCAGCGAGCCCGCTACCCGTGGCGGGGAGCCCATCGAGGAGCCGACTGCCACCCCCGCGTCGCCCTACCCGGCCGTGACGATCCAGCCCGGCTCGCTGGCCGCCAAGGGCGCCTCCCTGGGCCTGGACCTCGACTGGAGCGCCTACGTGGCTCCGGCGGGCGGCTGGGAGCCCGGTGAGGCCGCCTGGCAGTGCGAGTGGTCACTGGCCAACGCTCCCGCCGAGGGCGTCCAGCGCGGCGACGCTGCCCGCTACGTCATCTTCCTGGCCACCTCTCGCGCAGGGATGCACCAGGAGTCCTGGGAGGCCTCCCAGGACGCGGTGGCCGACAACACCCGGGCCTGCCTGGCCTTCCTTCAGGCGCAGGTCGACCTCGCCGCTGCCCAGCAGTCCTGAACACCCAACCCGAGAGGACACGCCATGACCCGCAAGCCCAACCCCCTGCGCACCAGGACCGTCTCCCGTGAGGCCGGCGCAGCGCTGGCCGCCCTGGACGGCGCCACGATCACCGAGCTGGTCCACGAGGAGGTCACCGACCCGCTGTTCCCTGAGGCGCCCGCCGTGGTCAACGACGACGAGGTGACCGCCAGCGTCATGATCCCTCGGCGCTACCTGAAGGCCGAGTGCCCCGACTGCGGCGGCCCGCGCAGCGAGCACGGCATCGACGCGCTGGTCTTCGACCATGACGAGCGCTGCGAGGTCGGGGCGGCCCTGGACGCTCAGCTCCGCCGGGACGCTGGCGTCATCGCCCGCAAGGTCGGACGGGGTGAGCCGCCCCAGCGCAGCCGGACCTCGACCCGCGAGGAGCTGTGGTGCCTGGCTGACCGGGGACTGACCCCGCCGACGCGCTGCACCACCGTGCGCCTGAACGCGCAGGGCCAGCCGGTGCGCTCCTGGCGCTGGCTGGACCACGAGCCGGACCTGGCTGCGAGCTGACCACCGGTGGCGCCCCGGTTCTCCTGCGAGAACCGGGGCGCCATGGTGCCCCTACGGCGCCTCCTCGACGACCACCCTTGATCGAGAGCGAGCCGGAGGGACGACTCCGGCGCAGGCCGACGAGGAGCACCCGTGAGCACCACCGACGACACCCAGACCCCGCCGGACGACCAGACCCCCGACCCGGCCGACCACGCCGAGGAGACCCCCTCCGGCAAGCGTGCTCAGCGTGAGCGGGCCCAGGCAGCCGAGACCCGTGCCGAGCAGGCAGAGACGCGGGTGGCCGCCCTCCAGCGCCGCGAGGTCGCCCGCCTGGCCTCGGCCCACCTGGCCGACGGGGCCGACCTCCTGGAGCCCGCTCTGGGTGGTGCTGAGTTGCAGGCCCTGCTGGGCGAGGACGGTCTGCCGGATGCCGAGCTGATCGAGGCCGCAGCCGCAGCCATGCTCGGCAAGCGCCCCTACCTGGGCGCCACCCGCCGCCGCGCCAGCGGCAGCCCCGACGGTGGCGCTCGTGAGCCCGTGTCCCGTGCGCGTGGCTGGGGCGAAGTCCTGCGAGCCCAGCGATGAACGCGCCCCGCTGCCCGGAGTGCAGCGCCCCGCTGTGGGTTGACCCCAGGCTCGGGCTGCTGTGCGCGCACGAGGTCTCGTGTGAGCTGGGCAAGGCTGAGGATCAGCAGGCGCATGACGATCGCTCAGCGTGTGGCTGGCGTACGACGCACTCACCTGAGTACACGCGTGATGATCCGCGTCAGTACGGCGCGATGTTCGTGCGCGAGGCGACTGCGGCTGAACGCACGCTCGCGCTCGCATGCGGTGCTGATGCTGCTGCTGTTGCGCGCACTCAGGTCGCGCTGCACTTCCTCGCTGGCGGGATCAGGCGACGTGTCTTCACGAGCGTGCGACTGACGGGGCTGCCCGGCCTGCCGACCACCGACCCCCGCCTGGTCCGGTGAGCACCCCGGCCGCCCCTCCCCTGGGGGAGGCACCCCCGGACGATCTTGCTGCGGTGACCCCTGGAGAGGTCTGCCGACCAAGGCAACCCCTGAGTCGTATGCGACACAGCCTGAACGCCCCGTACAGCCCCTGGAGGACGCCGTGAGCAGCACTGAGGCCTACCGCGAGCCCGAGCCCGCACCGGCAGGCCTGGGCCCGCGTGGGACCGCTCTGTGGGCCAAGGTCGTCGGCCCCTGCACCCTGGACCCGCACGAGCAGGAGATGTTGGAGCACGGCTGCCGCCTGGCCGACCGCCTCGACGCCCTCGATGCAGCGGTGGCGGCCGACGGCGTCATGGTCGACGGCGCCCGAGGCTCCAAGCGCCTGCACCCCGCCATCGCTGAACACCGCCAGGCCACCCTCGCGCTGGCCCGCGTCATGGTGGCCCTGCGCTTGCCCGCCGGGTACGCCGACAGCGGCGCCAGCTCCACCGGGAGCACGCCCACCGGCATCGTGCGCCAGGCCCAGCGCCGGGTCGGCATCCGTGGGTTCCAGTCGATGCCTCGGGGCGCGTGATGGCTGGTCTGCGACCGCCTCGCCCGGCCAAGCCCGGCTCGGTGGGGGCTCCACCTCGCTGTCTGCGCCTGCGCGGCGTCAGCGACGTCTGGGGCGATGACCTCGGTGACCCGCTGGCACCGCACCGTTGGCGGGCCGCCGCCGAGCGTTGGCGAGCTGCTGCCCGAGCCAGCGGGATGCGCGAGACCGATGTCTGGTCGGCTCTGCCGGGCGGGCCCTACAGGTTCGACGCGGACTACTACGTCGAGGACACGCTGCGCCACTACGGCTACACGCTCGATGACCTGCCCGTCATGGCCGCCGAGGCCCGCCAGCACTACCCGGAGCTGTTCGACCCGGGCTGGATTCCGCAGGTGGAGCGCTCCGGCTGGGAAGCTGCTGCGGCGAGCCTGGCCAACCGCACCCCGTAGTTGCCCCACGGCGTCGTCGATGACGCCGATGATCGACCTCAGTACCTCCGCCGTTCGTGGCCGTCACGGAGCGCGGGCAGCGGGTGGTGCAGTCCTGGCCCGGCTGAGGGCCCCTGCGTGGCCGTGAGGGAGCGCGCAGAGACACCCGTCTCTGCGCACCTCCAGGAGCCCCATCGTGGCTACGACCGTCACCGCCTCCGGCCTGCTCAAGCCCGAGGACGTCAAGAACCTGATCCTGCTGCCGCTCCAGACCGGCGGCAGCGTCGCGCTCAACCCCGCCGTCTCGACGCTGGTCACCACCGATGCCCAGGTCAGCCGCTTCCCCCGCGTCACGGCCGCCCCGATCGTCGGCTGGGTGGCCGAGGGCGCCCCGCTGAACCTCACGGACATCGCCGTCGACGAGGTCGAGGTCGTGCCGTCCAAGGTCGGCTCCATCGTGCCGATCACCTCCGAGCTGGAGGAGGACGCCGAGTACGACCCCCTCGCGCTGGTCGGCTCCCAGCTCGTCGACCAGGCGGGCCAGGCCCTGGATGACGCCTTCCTGGGCAACCTCGCCTCCCCGGCTCCCAAGGGACTGGCCGCGCTGGCTGCTGCCTCGGGCAGCGGCGTGCAGATCGCCTCGGCCGGTGGCGCCTGGTCCAACCTGGACGTCTTCAGCAAGGCCGCCTCGCTGATCGAGGGCATCGGCGGGCAGATGACCGCCGTGCTGGCCAACCCCGCCGACGTGCTGACGATCTCCACGCTGAAGGCGTCCACCGGCTCCAACGCCCCGCTGCTGGCCCCTGGCGGTGACCCGGCTCAGCCCAGCCGCCGTCAGGTCGAGGGCGTGCCGCTGCTGAGTCACCGCAGCGTCCCGGCAGGCACCGCGTGGGCCGTGGACCGCTCGCGCATCTTCACCGTCATCCGCCGCTCGGTGCGCGTGGAGCAGGACCGCAGCGTCTACCGCTCCACTGACCGCACGGCCGTCGTGATGACGATGCGCGCCGGGTTCGGGTTCGTCGACGACCGCGCCGTCGTCAAGATCAGCAAGGCCTGATCGTGGCTCAGCAGACCGCTCCCGGTGACCAGCCCGTGGTCAGCGGGCGCACCGGGGATCGCTCGGACCGGGTGGTGTTCGCCGACCACGGCGCCAGCCACGTCACGGTGACCCGCACCAGCGGGGCCGCTGCGCTGTACGTCACCACCGACGGGAGCGCGCCGACGTCGAACGGGCCGTGGCGCTGGGTGCTGCGGGCCGACGACCCGGCACTGACCATCCCGGTGCCCCCGGCCGAGTCGGTCGTGGTGCGCCTGCACGCCAGCGAGCCCGTCGACTACGACGTGCAGGCCCTGTAGCCAGCGGGGCGGCTGACTCGTCGGCAGCTCGCCCCGCCTCCGGTGGTTGCGGTTCGTCCCCGTGGCCACCACCAGCCCCGCCCCGGCCAGCACCGCCTCCCGCTGGTCGGGGCGGTGGCGTGTCGTCCCCACAGCCCTGCCCCTAGAGGCATGCTGGTGGTGTTCCTCTCGTTCGGGAACGGCGCAGCGGTGTCTCGCCCGCTCGCCAACCGCCTCGCCCTCGGTGCGCTGCCGTCGTACACAGCGCACCGGGGGCGGTGGCGCGCCAGGGCCCTCCGTGTTGTCGGTGGCTGCCTCTACCTTCACCGCCTGTGAGCGAACCGTCACCGCTGCCCGGCAAGTGGATTCCCATGGCGTTCCTCCAGGGGGCCGATCTCGGGCTACCCCTGCGGGTGCCGGAGGACGCCTGGATACGCCTGATCCATCACGACGAGCGTGGCGCGCCCTACCTCATGTACGTCTTGTTCTGGATCACGCCAGGCCTGCTGCACCTTGCTCGCTGCGAGGGCTGGGTAGAAGACGACAGCGACCTGATTGACGACGTCGACGATCGCCGGGTACTGACACACGAGCGCATCAGCTTCGAGCGCATCGAGGAGTACAACCTGGACCTGGCCACCGGCCAGGGCTTCCTCAAGGTCACCGGCCAGCCGCGCCGAGAGGATCTGCCGATGATCCCCATCGTCAGCTACCTCAACGAGGGGCCCGGCGGCATGCAGATCACCAAGCACTGAGTCCGCACAAGCACATCGCCGCCCCGCGCGGAGGGCGGTGCCACGTCCGGGCCGGGGGCCGAACGACCCTACGGACGCTGTGCCTTGAGCACCTCACGGATGAAGATCGCCGCCACGGGCTCGAAGTCTGAGGAGTCCATGGCGTGCCTGGTCTGGATCACGAGAGGGTCAAGGCCGTGCGCGGTCTGCTCGTGCAGCGACTCGCCCCCGACCGCGTAGGCCACCATCCCCGTCGTGGCCTGATGCCAGGGGAGGGGCTCGCTCGTCAGGGCCGCGCGCACAGCACCTGCGTCATCAGCGCTGAGGGCAGTGAAGGTTGACGACGTCAGCACCCGCTCACTGAACTCGGAGAGCAGGGCGTTCATCGTGTCGTCGTGGACCATGGGGGCGAGCGTAGGTCGCCTGGTCTGGCGGCTCCCGCTGGCGTACACCAGAAGTACACAGACTCCCCAGTAACCGCCGTCAGTCCCCATCACTCGCCAGTAATCGAAGCGCTGGTCAGAGCAGTCATCACGGACGTTTCCGCAGGTCAGAGCGTCCCTTAGGACGATCTTTTAATCCGCGGGTTGTGGGTTCGAGCCCCACGGGGCCCACCACCCAGACCCACCGTCCGGTGCTGGTCGCCGACGGTGAGCGAGGTCAGCGGATCGTGTAGCCGCCGTCCACCACGAGGTCAGCGCCGTTGACCATGTCCGAGGCACCGCTCGCGAGGAACAGGGCCGCACCGGCCACCTCCCGCGGCACGGCGAAGCGGCCCACCGGGATCTCCCGCTTGGCGGCCTCGCCCTTCTCCCCCGCCCAGGCCTTCTTGCCCAGCTCGGTGAGCACCACGGTCGGGGAGATGCAGTTGGCGGTGACCCCGCGCCCGGCCCACTCGGCGGCCAGCACCCGCGTCAGGCCCACCACGCCGGCCTTGGAGGCGCAGTAGGCGGCGTGCTCCAGCAGTCCCACGCTCGCGGCCTGGCTGGCCATGGAGATGACCTTGCCGCGGCCCGCCTCCAGCATGCGGCGTCCCACCGCCTGGCTGACCAGGAACGTCCCGGTGAGGTTCACAGCGATGGTCCGGTCCCAGGCGCGGGTGGACAGCTCCTCCGCGGGCGCCAGGTCGACGATGCCCGCGCAGTTGACCAGCACGTCCACCCCGCCGGTCGCCTCGACCGCCGCCGCCACGGCGGCCTCGACGGAGGCGGGGTCGGACACGTCGCACCCCAGCCCCACGGCCCCGCCGCCCAGCTCGCCGGCGCGCCGCTGCGCGGCATCGGCGTCGAGGTCGACGACCACCACGCGGGCACCCCGCTCGGCGAAGACGTCGGCGATCGCCGAGCCGATGCCCGAGACGGCGCCGGTGACCAGCGCGGTCCTGCCGTCCAGCCGGAAGCTGAGGTCGACGTCGTCGTCGGTGGGTGTGGCTGGAACGGCGGTGCTCATGGGTCCTCCTGCGGTGGTCCTGCGCGGTCGTCCCCTGGTCGGGCCGGTCCCGGCTGCCGGGGCCCTGGCCGCCGCTGCGGTGGACGGGCGAGCTCCTCATCGAGTCCCCTCAGGACCCCTGGAAAGTAGCACCGGCGAGGGGGGCGACGTCTTGTGAGAGAGCCCGTGCGTCCGTCCCTGCGGCACATCCGCGGTACCCACGACCTGGACGGCGCGGACGACGTCGAGCACGCTGGAGCTGCTGCGCCCGCTCCCCGCGAACAGCACCAGCAGCACCAGCAGCTTGAGCAGCACCACCATGGCCACCGCCCCGTCCCTGCCCACCACCGGAGGTGGCGCGTGATGAGCCCGACCCGACCCTCGGTCGCCAGCCCGGCGCTGCCGACCACACCGCTGGAGGCCCTCCCGCCGTCGCAGGCGGAGGTCTGGGCCGACGGCGTCACCGCCAGCCGGCGCGAGCTGGACCGCCGCGCCCGCGCCCACGACGCCTCCCACTACCTCCTGCTGCCGCAGGTGGTGGCCACGGCCCGCGACGCCGCGGGGGTGGCCGCGGCGATGGCGCGGGCCAGCGAGCTCGGGCTGCCCGTGACCTTCAGGTCCGGCGGTACGAGCCTGTCCGGGCAGGCACTCTCGGACGGGCTGCTCCTCGACGTCCGCGCGGGGTTCCGCGGCGTGGAGGTCGGTGCCGGGGGGCTGACGGTGCGCGCCCAGCCGGGCGCCACGGTGCGCGAGGTCAACACCCGGCTGGCGCGGCACGCCCGCAAGCTGGGGCCGGACCCGGCCAGCGAGGTCGCCTGCACGGTCGGCGGCGTGGTGGCCAACAACTCCAGCGGCATGGCCTGCGGCACCACCGCGAACACGTACCGCACCCTGCGCTCGCTGGTGGCGGTGCTGACCGACGGCACCGTCGTCGACACCGGCGCGCCCGACGCCGACGAGCGGCTGCGCACCGTCCGCCCGGACCTGCACGCGGGCCTGCTGTCGCTGCGCGAGCGGCTGCTCGCCGACCCGGCCGCCGTGGCCGAGGTGCGGCGGCAGTTCTCGATGAAGAACACCATGGGCTACGGCCTCAACGCCCTGCTCGACCACGAGACCGCCGTCGAGGTCCTCGCGCACCTGCTGGTGGGCAGCGAGGGCACGCTCGCGTTCGTGGCCGAGGCCACCTTCGAGACCGTGCCGGTGCACCCGCACGCCGCCACCGGCCTGCTGGTGTTCCCCGACCTGTCCGCCGCCACCGCCGCCCTGCCCGCCCTGGTGGCGGCCGGAGCGGCCACCGCCGAGCTCCTGGACGCCGCGTCCCTGCGGGTGGCGCAGGGGCTGTCGGACGTGCCGCCGGCCATCGCCGCGATCACCGTCGAGGAGCACGCCGCGCTGCTGGTGGAGCTGCAGGCCGCCACCGCCGGGGAGCTCGCCGCGGCCCGGGCGCGCACCACCCCCGTGCTCGACGCGCTGCCCCTGTCCGCGCCCGCCGAGCTCACCACCGACGCGGGCGAGCGGGCCGCGCTGTGGCACGTCCGCAAGGGCCTCTACACCGCGGTCGCCGGAGCGCGGCCGTCAGGGACCACGGCGCTGCTGGAAGACGTGGTGGTCCCCGTCGAGGCGCTGCTGGAGACCTGCGAGGGGCTGACCCGGCTCTTCGAGGTGCACGGCTACGACAGCTCGGTCATCTTCGGGCACGCCAAGGACGGCAACATCCACTTCCTGGTCAACGAGCGCTTCGAGGACCCGGCGAGCCTGGAGCGCTACCAGCGCTTCACGGCCGACCTCGTCGACCTGGTGCTGGGCGCCGGCGGCTCGCTCAAGGCCGAGCACGGCACCGGGCGGATCATGGCGCCGTTCGTGCGCCGCCAGTACGGCGACTTCCTGCACGACCTCATGCTCGAGGTCAAGCGCCTCTTCGACCCCGCGGGCCTGCTCAACCCCGGCGTGGTCGTCGACGCCGACCCCGGGGCGTGGCTGCGCCACCTCAAGACCGTGCCGACCGTCGAGGAGGAGGTGGACCGGTGCGTGGAGTGCGGCTACTGCGAGCCCGGCTGCCCCAGCAAGGACCTCACCCTCACCCCCCGCCAGCGCATCGTGCTGCGCCGCGAGCTGGCGGCGGCCCGCGCCGCCGGCGACGACGACCTCGCCGCCCGGCTCACCGAGGACTACGAGTACGCCGGCGTGCAGACCTGCGCGGTGGACGGGCTGTGCGCCCAGGCCTGCCCGGTGGACATCAACACCGGTGACCTCGTGCGGCGCCTGCGCGCCGAGTCCGCCCCCGCCGCGCTCGACGCGGGCTGGGACCTGGCCGCGCGGCACTGGGGCGCCGCCACCCGCGTCGGTGGAGCCGCGCTCACCGCGGCCGGGAGGCTGCCCGTCCCGCTGGTGCGAGCGACGACCACGGCGGCCCGCGCGGTGCTCGGCGCCGACCGGGTGCCCTCCTACTCCCCGGAGCTGCCCGCGGGCGGGCGGCCGCGCCCGGTGCTGCGGCCGTCCGGCGAGCCCGCGGCGGTGCTCTTCGCGTCCTGCACCGGCACCCTGTTCGGGCCCGACGGGGGGCCGGAGGGCGCGGCCGGCGGCCTCGGGGCGACCGCCGCACTGGTCGCCCTCGCCGAGCGCGCCGGCGTGGCGCTGGTGACGCCCGAGGGGCTGGGCTCGCTGTGCTGCGCCACGCCCTGGAAGTCCAAGGGGCTGCGCGCGGGGCAGGCCACCATGGCCTCGCGGCTGGTGGCCGCGCTGCTGGAGGCCACCCGCGGGGGCGAGCTGCCCGTGGTGTGCGACGCCGCCAGCTGCACCGAGGGCCTGCAGGCGGCGTGGGCCGGGGCACGGGCGGGCACGGAGCCGACGCCGCCCCTGACCGTCGTCGACGCCACCCGCTTCGCGGCCGACCACCTGCTCGGCCGGCTCGCGGTGACGCGCCGGCTCGGCTCGGTCGTGGTGCACCCGACCTGCTCGACGGAGGCGCTGGGCACCACGTCCGCGCTGGTCGAGGTCGCGCAGGCGGTGGCTGACGACGTGGTCGTCCCGCCGTCGTGGGGCTGCTGCGCCTACGCTGGCGACCGCGGGCTGCTGCACCCTGAGCTGACCGCCAGCGCCACCGCCAGGGAGGCCGCCGACGTGGCCGAGCGCACCTACGACGCCTACGTCTCGGCCAACCGCACGTGCGAGCTGGGGATGACGCGCGCCACGGGCCGTCCCTACCGGCACGTGCTGGAGCTGCTCGAGGCCGCGACCCGCTGAGCACCCCCGGCGAGCCTGGCAGGGGGGCCACCCCGACGCACATTCGTGCGTAACTGTGAGAGTATGTGAGCGATCTGGTGTTCCCAGAGCCTCGCTTGCCAGGGTGGGTCGATGATGACGAACGCGCCGGACGGCCCGCTGCTGCTGGGCGTCGACGGGGGGACCGAGGGCGTCCGGGTGGGTCTGTTCGACCCGTCCGGGACGGCTCTCGCGGTGGCCCGACGTCCCTACCCGACCCGGTTCCCGCGGTCGGGCTGGGCGGAGCAGAAGCCCGAGCACTGGTGGCTCGGGCTCAGCGCGGGGGTCCAGGAGGTGCTGGCCGTCTCCGGCGTCGCGCCCTCCCGGGTCGCCGGCATCGCCACCGCCGCCACGAGCTTCACCATGGTGTGCGTCGGGGACGACGACAGGCCGCTGCGGCCCGCCCTCATGTGGATGGACTCCCGGGCCAGCGCGGAGGCGGCGGAGATCGGTGCCACGCGCTCGCCCGCGCTGCGCTACACCGGTGGGGACCAGGCCTCGGCGGAGTGGATGCTCGGCAAGGCGATGTGGCTCAAGCGCCACGAGCCGGCCACCTTCGAGGCCACCACCTGGTTGGCCGACTACGCCGAGTGGATCGCCTTCCAGCTCACCGGTGAGCGGGCCGCCTCGGAGGACTCCGCCGCGATCCGCTGCTACTACGACCGCCTCCGGGGCGGCTGGCCCGTGGACCTGTGGGACGCGGTGGGCGTCCCGGAGCTGCGCGCGAAGGTGCCGCAGCGCGTCGTCCCGATGGGCGAGGTGGTGGGCCAGCTCACCGCGACCGCCGCCGCCGAGCTCGGGCTGCCGGCGGGCATCCCGGTGGCCGGCGGTGGGGCCGACGCGTTCGTGGCGATGCTGGGCCTGGGCGTGACCGGACCGGGGAGCCTGGCGATGGTGACCGGCTCCTCGCACGTCCACATGCTCCAGACGCCGGTGCCCCGCTACACGAAGGGCCTGTTCGGCTCCTACACGGACGCGGTGCTGCCGGGGCAGTTCACCATCGAGGGCGGCCAGATCACCACCGGCGCGATGGTGGCCTGGTACGTCCGCTCCCTGGCCGGGCAGGACGCGGGTCCCGCGGAGCTGGCGGCGCTGTACCGGCGGCTCAACGAGGACGCCGCCGCGCTGCCCCCGGGGTCGGAGGGCGTGGTGGCCCTCGACTACCTGCAGGGCAACCGCACGCCGCACATCGATCCGAGCGCGCGCGGGATGATCTGGGGGCTGAGCCTGTCCCACGGGCCGCACCACATCTACCGGGCCCTGGTCGAGTCGGTGTGCTTCGGCACCGAGAACATCATCCGCACCATGCGGCAGGCGGGGAACGCCGTCGACGAGATCGTCGCGTGCGGGGGTGCCCTCAACAGCCCGCTGTGGCTGCAGGCGCACGCCGACGTCGCCGGTCTGCCGATCCGGACCACCGCCCAGCCCGACGTCGCCGTGCTCGGGGCCGCCGTCCTGGCGGCGGCGGGCGCCGGCCTGTACCCCTCCACCGCGGAAGCGTCCCGGGCGATGGTCCGGCCCGGGCGCGTGGTGGAGCCGGACGCGGCCGCCACCGAGGCCTACCGGCCGTGGGTGGACCTCTACACCGAGTCGTACGCGGCGATGCGTCCGCTGCTGCACCGGGCCACCGCGCTGGCGGCGGGTGCCTGATGGCCGTGCGCGAGGAGGACCTGGCGCGGCGCGAGCTCGTCGCGTCCATCGCGAGCATGTACTACCTGCAGGGGCTGGACCAGAACGCGATCGCCGCCGGCGTCGGCGTCTCCCGCTCCTCGGTGTCGCGCATGATCACCGAGGCGCGGCAGACGGGCATCGTGCAGATCACCGTGGAGCGCCCCCTCCCGCGCGACCACGACCTCGAGGAGCGGCTGGCCGCGGCCTTCCCCGGCTGCTCCGCGCTGGTGGTGGCCGACCCGGCGCAGGGGGTGCCCACCGCGGCCGTCGACAGGGTCGGCGCCCTCGCGGCGCGGTACCTGCAGGACCACCTGCCGGCCGGCGGCACGCTGGCGATCTCCTGGGGCGAGACGGTGGCGGCGGTGGCCGGCGCCCTGCCGGAGGACCCGTCCAGCCAGGCGCTGGTGGTGCAGATGATCGGCGCCTCCGGCACGTCCCGCCCCGCCATCGACGGGCCGGAGCTGGCGCAGACGTTCGCTCGGCGCCTCGGCGGCGTGCACCGCACCCTCAACGCCCCGCTGGTGGTGGACGACGCCGCCCTCGCCCAGGCCCTGCTGCGCCAGCCGCCGCTCGCGAGCGTGCTGTCCGCCGCCGCGACGGCGGACCTGGCCCTCATCGGCCTGGGGACGCTCGAGCCCGAGGGGTCCTCGCTCCTGCGGGCCGGCTACGTGGGCCGAGACGAGCTGGCCAGGTGCGCAGAGCTCGGGGTGGTGGGTGACGCCGCCGGCCACATGCTCGACGCCGCCGGTGCGGTGGTCCCCTCCGACCTGGGCGAGCGCATGGTCACCCTCGACGAGGCCTCGCTGCGCGGCATCCCGCGCGTGGTGGCGGTGGCCCTCGGGCGGTCCAAGGTCCGCATCATCCGGGCCTCCCTGCTCAGCGGGCTCGTCCACGTGCTCGTCTCCGACGCGGCGACGGTCCGCGCCGTCCTCGCTCAGCGCAGCTGAGCACCACCAGAAGGGAACCGGCATGAGAGCCGCCGTCTACGAGGGCTCGGGCCAGGTCGCCGTGCGCGACGTCGAGCTGCCCGTCCCGGGCGAGGGGGAGGTGCTCGTGCGCGTGGCCTCCAACACCATCTGCGGGACGGACCTCCGCATCGCCTCCGGCGCCAAGTCGAAGGGCGTGCGGGTGCCCGTCGTCCTCGGGCACGAGTCCGCGGGCGTGGTGGAGCGCGTCGGGCGCGGTGTGGACCGCGTGCGGGTGGGCGACCACGTGGGAGTGGCGCCGTCGGTGGTGTGCGGGACGTGCGACATGTGCCGCCGCGGTGCCGCCAACCTCTGCCGGACGGCCCAGGTGCTGGGGCACGACCTCGACGGCGGCCTCGCCGAGCACATGCTCGTCTCGGCCCGGGCGGTGGCGGGGGGCAACCTCGTGGTCGCCGCCCCCGAGGTCCCGTTCGAGCAGGTCTCCCTCGCCGAGCCGCTCTCGTGCGTCCTGCACGCCCAGAGGCTGTACCGCGTGGACGTGGACGACGTCGTCCTCGTGGTGGGCGGCGGGGCGATCGGCTTGATGCACGCCCAGCTGGCCCGCGTCGCGGGTGCCCGCACGGTGGTGGTCAGCGAGCCCGTGGCCTCCCGCAGGGCCCTGGCCACCCGGCTGGGCGTCGACGTGGTGGTGGACCCCGTCCACGAGGACCTGCCGGCGATCATGGCCGACCTCACCGACGGGGTCGGGGCGGACGTGGTGGTCCTGTGCATCGGGGTCCCCGCCCTGGTCGACCAGGCCCTGGCCGGGGCCCGCCACCGGGGTCGGGTGAACTTCTTCGCGGGGTTCCCCAAGGACCGCCTGTCCGAGGTCGACCCGAACCGCATCCACTACGGGGAGCTGACCGTGACCGGGAGCTCCAACTCCACGGTGGACGACCACCGCGCCGCCGTCCGCCTCGTGGAGCGCGGCCGGGTGGACGTCGGGTCGCTGGTCACGCACTCCTTCGGCCTCGACGAGATCGACCAGGCGCTGGTCGCGGCCGCCTCCCCCGAGGCCGTGAAGGTGGTCGTGCGTCCCGGCTCCTGAGGCCCCGGCGCTCTACCGGACGCGCGGAAGGGCCGGTGGGCTCCCGTCGGGAGCCCACCGGCCCTTCCGCGCGTCCGCCTCGGGCGGGCGTCAGATGACGCGGATGTTGCCCCCGTCGACCGGCACCTGCGCGCCGGTGGTGCGGGCGAACCGGTCGCTGAGCAGCGCGAGCACGGCGTCGCTGACGTCGCTGAGGCGCACGTCCACGCCGAGGAGGGTGTTGCGCTTGTACTGCTCGACGCTCATCCCGTAGCGCTTGGCGCTGGACGCCAGCGCCTCGTCGGTCCACAGGCCGGTGTTGAAGACGGCGTCGGGGTGGACGATGTTGACGCGGATGCCCCGGGGTGCCAGCTCCAGGGCCGCCACCCGGCCCAGCTGGGTCAGGCCGGCCTTGGCGGCCGAGTAGGCGGCGGCGCCCGGACCGGGCGCGGCGACGTTGCGCGAGCCGATGATGACGATCGAGCCGGGCCCGTCGCCCATGGCCGCGAGGACCTCCTTGAGCACCACCAGGTGGCTGGTGAGGTTCACCTCCAGGCTGCGCCGGAAGGTCTCCACCTCCAGGTCGACGATGTGCTGGCCGGCGGTGAAGATCCCCGCGTTGGACACCAGCAGGTCCACGCGTCCCACGGACGCGCGGAACGCCTCGACGGCGTCGTGCACCGCCCCCGCGTCCGTGACGTCGGTCCGCACACCGGTCCACCGGGGGTCCGCTGACGCCGTCGCGACGCCCTCGGCGAGGTCGAGCCCCAGCACCCGGGCGCCCTCGGCCATGAGCGCCTCGGAGACGGCCAGCCCGATGCCCCCGGCGGCGCCCGTGACCACGGCCGCGCGGCCGTCGAAGGTGCCGCTCACGCGACGCCGTCGCGGTACAGGGCGTAGGCGTCCTCGACGGACGCGCCCTCGTGCACGATGGCCGAGACGGCCTGGATCATGGCTGCGGGCTTGTCGCTCTGGAAGATGTTGCGGCCCATGTCCACGCCGAGGGCGCCCTCGGCGACGCAGTTCGCCGTCATCTGCAGGGCCTCGAGCTCGGGGAGCTTCTTGCCGCCCGCCACCACGATCGGCACGGGGCAGGAGGCGACGACGGAGCCGAAGCCCTCGGCCACGTAGTAGCACTTGACGATCTGCGCGCCCAGCTCGGCCATCATGCGCGTGGCCAGGCGGAAGTAGCGGGCGTCGCGGACCATGTCCTTGCCCACCGCGACCACGGCCATGACCGGGATGCCCACCTGGTGGCCCTGGTCGACCAGGGTGGTGAGGTTCTTGATGGACTGCGTCTCGTTCTCGCTGCCGATGAACACCTGCACCGCCAGCGCGGACGCGTTGAGGCGCACGGCGTCCTCGATGCTCATCGCGAGCCGCTCGTCCGAGAGCTCGCGCAGCACGCTGGGGCCGCCGCTGGCGCGCACCACCACGGGCTTGTCGGTGGCCGGGGTGACGGTGCTGCGGATGGCCCCGCGCGTGGCCATGAGGGCGTCGGCGTGCGGCAGCAGCGGCGGGATGGCCAGGTCGAGGCGCTCCAGGCCGGTGGTGGGGCCCTGGAAGTAGCCGTGGTCGACGGCGAGCATCACGGTGCGACCGCTGCTGGGCCGGAAGATCCGCGAGAGCCGGTTCTTCATGCCCCAGTCCAGCGAGGCGGCGCCCTTGAGGAAGAAGCCCTGGTCCTGGACGGGGACGTCCTCGAAGTAGTTCTTCGTGGGGGTCGAGTCTGCTTCCGGCATGGTCTCTCCTTGGGAGGATGTTCACGTCTGTGGGAATGCGTTCACAGCATAGCGCTGCGGAGGCCCCCTCCGCGCCGTGCGCGAGGGGGCTGAGGGCGGGCTGCGAGCGAGATGCGAGCGGGCTCGGGCAGCAGGACGGGGGGCCGCAGCTCGCGCTGCGACCCCCCGCTCGCCGACGGGCGCCAGGGGCGCCGGTCAGCCCTGGCCGGTGGCGATGGGGCCGCGGACCGGGTCCTTGCCGTACACCTCGGCGAGGTTGGCCGAGGTCACGAGCGTGGGGTCGAGGAAGTCCGTGGGGATCTTCGTGACGCCGTTGTCGGACTCGCCGTTGGTGACGCTCACCTTCTGCCCCGCGGCGAGCTGCTTGACGATCTCCACCGAGGCGTCCACCTGCGACAGGGTCGGCTTGTCGATGGTGCTGTACTGCACGCCGTCCTTGATGAGCTTGATGCTCTCGGGGTCGGAGTCCTGGCCGGTCATCGGCGGCACGGGCTTGCCGGCGTTGGTGATCGAGGTGATCAGCGCGCGGGCGATCGTGTCGTTGGGCGACAGGACACCGTCGAGGGTGGCGCCGGAGTAGTTGGCGGTGAGGATGGAGTCCATCCGGTTCTGCGCCGTCTTGGGGTCCCAGCCCTGGGTGGCGGCCTGCTGGAAGCTGACCTGGCCCGAGGGCACCTTGAGCGTGCCGTCGTCGATCTTGGGCTGCAGGACCTTCATCGCGCCCTCGAAGAAGATGCGGGCGTTGTTGTCGTCCGGGGAGCCCGCGAACAGCTCGACGTTGTAGGGAGCCGGGTGGCCGGCCTTGGCCTCGAGGCCCTGCAGCAGGCTCTGGCCCTGCAGCTCGCCCACCTTGTCGGGCTGGAACGTCACGAGGTAGTTCACGTCGGCCGAGTTGGTGATCATGCGGTCGTAGGAGATGACGGGGATGCCCGCCGCCTTCGCCTGCGCCAGCTGCGAGCCGAGCTGGGAGCCGTCGATCGGGCCGATGATCAGCGCCTTGGCGCCGCGGGTGATGAGCGCGGAGATCTGGCTCTGCTGCTCGGCGACGCCGCTGTTGGCGAACTGGACCTGGCTCTCGAAGCCGGCCGCCTTGAGCTTCTCGGGGAAGAGGCGCTGGGCGTCCTCCCAGTTCTGGCTGGTCTTCTGCGGCAGGGAGACGCCGATGAGGCTTCCTGCGGCGAAGCCGCCGGCGGCCGCGCCGGCGCCGCTGCCGCTGCCGGTGGCGGTGGCGTCGGTGCCGGCCCGCTGGCTGCAGCCGGACACGGACAGGGCGAGGCCGACGGCGCCGACGGCGCCGAGGGTCAGGAACTTGCGGCGAGCGATGTTCATCATCGGAAGGCTGCCAATCTGTTCGGTGGGACGGGGGTGGGCAGCACCGAGCCACCCGACGGACGACGTCCGGCGGACCGGTGTGTTCAGGAGGGGCTGGGGTCAGCTCCGGGTGGAGGACAGCGGCGGCTCGGCGGCGGGCTGCTGGGCCGGCGGCGGTCCGTCCTGGCCGGTGCGGGGGTCGCGGCGCAGCCCCCGCATGACGAGCCCGATGATCGACGGCTTGCCCTGGCTCTTGTTGTAGACGTCCAGGGCCACCGCCAGCAGCAGCACCAGGCCCTTGATGACCTGGGTGATGTCGGCCTGCACCCCGAGCAGCTGCAGGCCGTTGTTGAGGACGGCGATGACCAGGCCCCCGATGACGGAGGCGACCACGGTGCCGATGCCGCCCGAGACGGCGGCACCGCCGATGAAGACGGCCGCGATGGCGTCGAGCTCCCACCCGACGCCGTCGGCGGGCCCGGAGGAGGTGGAGCGGCCGATGAAGACGACCGCCGCCACGCCGGCGAGGAAGCCCATGTTGGTCATCACGAAGAAGTTGACCCGGCGCACGTTGACGCCGGTGAGCACCGCTGCGGCGCGGTTGCCGCCGACGGCGTAGATGTGCCGGCCGAGCGGGGTCTTGGCGGCGACGAAGGCGTACACCACCACGAGGAGCAGCAGGACGATGCCGGCGATCGGGAACGAGCGGCCCACCGGCGCGGAGGCGAAGAGGTAGGTCGCGACCAGGATCGCCGCACCGAGCAGCACCAGCTTGGCGATGACCGCGCCGACGGGGCCCGCGGGGGCGCCCAGGCGCAGGGCGTTGCGCCGCTTGCGCAGCTCCACGAAGACCAGCAGCGCCAGGCCCAGCAGGCCCAGCAGCACGGTGAGGTTGTTGAAGCCCGTGTTCGGGCCCACCTCGGGCAGCGACGCCGTGCCGAAGTAGATGATCTGCTGCGGGACGGGGATGGTGGTCGACTGCCCGAGCACCTGGTTCAGCCCTCGGAAGAGGAGCATGCCCGCGAGCGTGACGATGAACGCCGGGATCCCGACCACGGCGACCCAGAACCCCTGCCAGGCCCCGACGAGGATCGCGACCGCCAGCCCCAGCAGGATCGCGAGGTACGGCGGCACGCCGCCGTCCTGGATGAGCTTGGCGACGACGACGCCCACGAAGGCGGCCACGGAGCCGACGGACAGGTCGATGTGACCGGCGATGATCACCAGGACCATGCCCACGGCCAGGATGAGCACGTAGGCGTTGCCCTGGATGATGTTGATGATGTTGCCGGGGGTCAGGGCGACGCCCGTCTGCACCTGGAAGAACAGCAGGAGCAGCACCAGGGCGATCACCATGCCGAACTGGCGCAGGTTGCTGCTGACCAGCTCCCCGATCTGCCGGGCCCGGCTCGGGGCGCCTCCTGAGGTGCGCGCTGCGCTGGTGGACGTGCTCATCGGACGGCCTTCCGCTCCAGGGTCATGAGCCTGAGCAGGCTCTCTTGGTCCGCTTCGTCGCGGTCGAGGACGCCGGAGATGCGCCCCTCGTTGATGGTGTAGATCCGGTCGGACAGACCGAGGAGCTCGGGGAGCTCGGAGGAGATGAGGATGACCCCTCGTCCCGAGGCGGCGATCTTCTGGATCACCCCGTAGATCTCGTACTTCGCGCCGACGTCGATCCCGCGCGTGGGCTCGTCCAGGATCAGCAGCTCCGGGGTGGTGAAGAGCCACTTGGCCAGCACGACCTTCTGCTGGTTGCCGCCGGACAGCTGCCGGACCCCCTGCAGGACGCTGGTCGACTTGGTGCGGAGCTCCTTGCGGTACCCCTCCGCGGCGACGAAGGACCTGCTGTCGTCGATGACGCCACCGCGGGAGACCTTCTTGAGCGCCGCCGAGATGGTCGTCTCGCCGATCGAGTCGAGCAGGTTGAGCCCGAGGGTCTTGCGGTCCTCGGAGACGTAGGCCATGCCCGCGTCGATGGCCTGCTTGACGTTCTTCGGGGCGATCTCGCGGCCGTCCAGCGTGATGGTCCCGGAGACCCACTGGCCGTACGAGCGGCCGAAGAGGCTGCGGGCCAGCTCGGTGCGCCCCGCGCCGACCAGACCGGCGAAGCCGACGATCTCGCCCCGCCGGACGAAGAAGCTCTCGTCGTCGCAGACCAGCCGCTCGGGGACCTCGGGGTGGCGGACGGTCCAGTTCTTGACCTCGAAGTACGTCTCCCCGATCGAGGGCGTGTACTCGGGGAAGCGGTGGTCGAGGGTGCGGCCGACCATCGCGCGGATGATGCGGTCCTCGTTGATGCCCTCGACGCGGACGTCGATGGTCTCGATGGTCTGGCCGTCGCGGATGATCGTGACGGCGTCGGCCACGCGCTCGATCTCGTTGAGCTTGTGGGAGATGATGATGCAGGTCAGACCCCGCTCGCGGAACTGCAGGATGAGGTCCAGCAGGTGCTGGGAGTCGCTCTCGTTGAGGGCCGCGGTGGGCTCGTCGAGGATGAGCAGCTTGGCGTTCTTGTGGAGCGCCTTGGCGATCTCCACCAGCTGCTGCTTGCCGACCCCGAGGTTCTTGATCGGGGTCGAGGGGTCCTCGCGCAGGCCCACCTGGTCGAGCAGGCGCACGGCCGTCGCGTAGGCCTCGTTCCAGTCGATCACACCGCGCCGGGTCCGCTCGCTGCCGAGGAAGAGGTTCTCCATCACCGACAGCTCGGGGATCATCGCGAGCTCCTGGTGGATGATCGCGATGCCGGCCTGCTCGCTGTGCTTGATGTCGGGGAACCGGCACTCCTGCCCGTCGAGGAAGATCTGCCCCTCGAACGTGCCGTGCGGCTCCACGGCCGACAGGACCTTCATCAGCGTGGACTTGCCGGCCCCGTTCTCGCCGCAGATGGCGTGGATGTCACCCCGCCGCACCGTGAGCGAGACGTCCTTGAGCGCGGTGACGCCGGCGTAGCGCTTGATGATGTGCCGCATCTCGAGCAGGGGCGGCGCTGACGCCTCTTCCTGCGCGGCAGGACGTGATGCCATCGTCGGCACTCCCATCGTCATTGATGCACATCCGTGCAAGCGCGTGCACGGATGTTGCAGGTTAACACCAGGTGGGCGCGACTCGGAGGAGCCGCGGGTAACGATCTGCCTGTCAGTGGCCGCGGTGGGCGGTGCGGTGCCGCGCCGGCGGGGCGCCGGTCTCCCGCACGAAGCGGCTGCGGAAGCTGGAGGAGGTGCCCATGCCGCACACCCGCGCGATCGAGCGCGGCTCCAGGTCGGTCTGCTCCAGCAGGTCCTTGGCCCGCTCGAGCCGCGCCAGGGTCAGCCAGCGGAACGGCGGCAGACCGGTCTCGTCGCGCCACCGGCGCGCCAGGGTCTGCGGGTGCAGGCGCGCGTGGGAGGCGAGGTCGGCGACGGAGAGGGGCGAGTCCAGGTTCTCCAGCGCCCAGTCGCGCGTGCGCTGCAGGCCCGACCCCCCGCGGGTCCCCGCTCTGGTGGCCGTGCGGGCGGCCGTCACGCCGGGCCACCGGGCAGCAGCGACACCTTCACGGACCGCGTCCCCGCACCCACGAGGTCCAGGCCCTCCTGGAACCGCGAGAGCGGCAGCTGGTGGGTGCAGATGTCGTCCAGGGGCAGCACCCCGGACTCGATCATCTGGACGGCCTTGGGCCAGGTGTGCGGGCCGAGGTGCGCGCCTCGCACGTCGAGCTCCTTGTCGTCGCTGATGATCGACCAGTCGGCGCTCGCCTCGGAGCCGAAGACGCCGTACTCCACGTAGGTCCCCATCTTGCGCAGCAGGTTCAGGCCCTGCTTGACCGCCGCCGGGTGGCCCGTGCCCTCCAGGTAGACGTCGGCGCCGAAGCCGCCGGTGAGGTCCCGCACGGCGGCGTAGATGTCGTCCTGGGTGATGTCGAGGACCGTGTCGGCTCCCGAGCGCCGGGCGAGGTCCAGCTTGGAGGCCACCGCATCCAGGGCCACCACGTGGGCGGCGCCCTTCGCCTTGGCGCCAGCGATCATGCCCAGGCCGATCGGTCCGCAGCCGGCGACCACCACGACGTCCTCGAACTGGATGTCGGCGCGCTCCACCGCGTGCAGGGAGCACGACAGCGGCTCCACGAAGGCCGCGTGCGCCGGGGGGAGGTCCTTGGAGATCTTGTGCACGAGCGCCTCGGGCGGGAACACCATGTACTCCGCCATCGCCCCGGGGGTGCGCCGCTTGAAGCCGTAGAGGTCGTGCACCGCGCACATGTGGTAGGCCCCGCGCAGGCAGTAGCGGCACTTCCAGCAGGGCACGATCTGCTCGGAGGTGACCCGGTCACCCACCGCCACGCCCCAGCGCGCGGCGGCCTCGTCGTCGACGTCCTCGACGACCCCGACGAACTCGTGCCCGGGGACGACCTCGGTCTCGGCCCACGCCGGGCGGCTCTCGTCACCCCAGAACTTCGCGGCCCCGTGGTAGCACTTCAGGTCGCTCGCGCAGATGCCGACCGCCTCGACGCGCACCAGCGCTCCACCGGCGGGCAGCTCGGGCCGAGCGACCTCCTCCAGGCGGTAGTCCTCCGGCCCGTGGCACACCACGGCCTGCATCGTCTGCCCCACGGCGACCCCCTCGTCGGGCCCGGCTCCTCCGGACCACGACGAGGAAACTAGGTGGGCCGTGAATGAACGTCCAGCGTGAATTATTCATCGTGACCTCATCGTGACCTCAAGCCCTCCCCGGTCGAGCATGATGAGCACCCGTGGACGACGTGGGAGGGGGACTGACCGCATGAGCGCACAGCCGAGCCAGGCGCGCGGTCCCGGAGAGCTGCTGCACGCCGCGGCGGTGCTCTACTTCGAGCAGGACGCCACCCAGGCCGAGGTCGCCGCCCGGCTGGGGATCAGCCAGGCCACCGTCAGCCGGCTCGTCTCCGAGGCCAAGCGCCGCGGCATGGTGCAGATCAAGGTGCTCCCGCCCGCCCCCGACGAGGGGTCGCTGGGCGAGGAGGTCGCCGCTCGGCTCGGGCTCCAGCGCGTCTACGTCTTCGCCGACACCGCCCCCGAGGTGCTCGGCGCCAGCATGGGTCCGGCGCTGGGATCGGCACTGCTCGACGCGGAGCTGGCCGCGGGGGACGTCGTCCTGATCTCCTCGGGGAAGATGTGCTACGCGGCCGCGCACTGCGACCTGCCCGCCCTGCACGGCGTGGTGGTAGCCCCCACCGTGGGCGGCTTCGCCGAGCCGGAGGCGTGGTACCAGACCAGCGAGATCACCCGGGAGTTCGCCGCGCGCGTCGACGGGCGGCCGGCCTTCCTCTACGCCCCGGCCGTGCCCAGCCCCTGGCTGCGCCAGAGCCTCCTGCAGGACCCGGCCGCCTCCCGCGTCGTCGGGCTGTGGGACCAGGCCCGGTGCGCCGTGCTGGGCGTGGGGGCGCCGCCCACCTCGCCGAGGTCCCTGCCCCACTACGCCCGGGCGCACGTGAGGAGCCTCGCGGGTGCCGTGGGGGACGTCTGCTCGCGCTTCTACGACGCGGACGGCCAGGAGGTCGCCTTCCCGGGCAGCGAGTCGATGCTGTCCACCCCCCTGGAGACGCTGCGCCGGGTGCCCGTCACCATCGCCGTGGCGCGCGGCCAGGAGAAGCTGCTCGGCATCCGGGCGGGCGCGGCCGCGGGCTTCTTCAACCGCCTGGTCACGGACACCTCCACGGCAGAGCTGCTGCTGCGGTGACGGAGGCTGCTGGCGCGACCCGGCTGCGACCGGTCGGCGCCGTCCTGTTCGACATGGACGGCACGCTCGTGGACTCGCGCGCGGCGGTCGAGCGCGCCTGGGCGACCTGGGCCCGCGAGCACGGCGCCGACGTCGACCAGGCGGTGCGCTGCGCGCACGGCGGGTCCGCCGAGGACCTGGTCCGGCTCCTCCTGCCCGGCCTGACCGACCGCGAGGTCGACGCCGGCGCGGCCCGCCAGCTGGAGCTCCAGTACGACGACGTGGCCGACGTGGTCGCCGCGCGCGGGGCCCGGGAGGTGGTCGAGCTCGTCGAGGAGCTGGCCCTGCCGTGGGCCGTGGTGACCAACGCCGACCTGCGGCTCGCGCAGGTCCGGCTGCGCGCGGCAGGGGTGCGCGCCCCGGTGCTGGTCACCGTCGAGGACGTCCCGGCCGGCAAGCCCGACCCGGCGGGCTACCGGCTCGCCGCCTCCCGGCTCGGGGTGCCCACCTCGGCCTGCCTGGTCGTGGAGGACTCCGCGGCGGGCGCCAGCGCTGGGCGGGCCGCCGGCGCCCAGGTCGCCGGCGTGGGCGGCCTCGAGGCCGACGTCACCGTCGCCGACCTGGTGGAGCTGGGCGCCCTGGTGCGTTCCGCGGCCGCCCGCGGGGACGTCATCCGGGCCGGGGGTGGCGCCGCTGGCGCAGGTCGACCGGAGAGCCGCTGGCGCTCCGGGTCGTGAGCATCCCCGGGGTGATGACCCACAGCACCCGGGCGCCGTCGGGGCCCGCGGTGAACGTGTGGCGCTCACCGGGGTCGAAGGTCAGCACGTCCCCGGCGCCCAGCCGCACCGGCCCCCCGGAGTCGGGGAACCGCAGCTCCAGGCTCCCCTCGAGCACCAGGGCCACCTCGACGTCGGCGGGCAGGGCGTACGGCTCGTCACCACCGCCGCCGTCGGCGTCGATGTCGCTGAGGATGACCGCCAGACGCGCCTCCCCCCGCGGCGTGAGGAGGTGCTCGCGCAGCCCCGTGCCGCCGAAGTCGAGGGGCGGGTAGTCACCGGCCCGCAGCACCTCGCCGGGTGCGGCGGGCTCGAACAGGGTGCCCGGGGCCACGTCCAGGGCCTCGCAGAGCCGCACCAGCACGGCCACCGACGCCCCGACCTGGCCGCGCTCCAGCTTGGACAGGTAGCCCTTGGTGACCCCGGCGGTGCGCGCGACCTCCTCGAGGCTGAGCCGCCGGGCGCTGCGCGCGGCCCGCAGCCGCGGCCCGACGGCGGCTGCGGTCCCGGAGGGGTCCTCCGCGCGGGCGCCGTGGACGGGTCCGCTCACCGCGGCCTCACGCCACACCGGCGAGCGGGTGCGGCGAGAGGTGCTCGTGGACGAAGAAGACGGCGTCGTCGGCGGAGCTGGCGGAGCAGGCGTCCACGAGGCGGTCGGCCGCGGCGACGAGCGCGGCCGGGGGCGGCGCACCTCCCGCGGTGGTCGATGACGGCACCGATGACCTCCCCGTCGAGCCGGCTGGGGCCATGACTCTCGCCGACCGCGGAGCGACTTGGCAACCCCGGGTCGGATCTGGGAAACCAGGGTTGACGGCGCTGCGCACCGGCGGGAGGGTGACCCCACTCACGGCGCCACCCGACCACGCAGGAGCGACCATGGCACCAGCCAGCCCCACGCCCGAGGCCAGCTCGCCGGCCGCCCCCCGGACGCCCCTGGTCGAGGCCCGGTCCCTCGACTGGGTCCCCACCTCCGAGCGCCACGGCCGCGTGCGCGCGCAGGGGCCCTTCTGGTTCCTCGGCAACTTCCAGCCCTTCACCGTCGCGATCGGCCTGGTCGGGCCGACCGTGGGCCTGTCACTGGGCTGGACCGCCGTGGCCGGCATCGCGGGGATCCTCTTCGGCACGCTCTTCATGGCCTTCCACGCCACGCAGGGCGCGCAGCTGGGCCTGCCCCAGATGATCCAGTCGCGGGCCCAGTTCGGGTACCGCGGGGTGCTCGTCCCCCTCGTCGGCTCCCTCATCACCTTCGTCGCCTTCAACATCGTCGACA
This sequence comes from Quadrisphaera sp. RL12-1S, assembly GCF_014270065.1. Lineage (NCBI taxonomy): Bacteria > Bacillati > Actinomycetota > Actinomycetes > Kineosporiales > Kineosporiaceae > Quadrisphaera > Quadrisphaera oryzae. Next base: position 613,238 of record NZ_JACNME010000001.1, read on the forward strand.
CGGTCATCATCGGCGAGGGCCTGCAGGGGCTGTTCGGCTGGGACACCGTGGTGGTCGGCGTCGTCATCGGCGCTGTCGCGACCGCACTGGCGATCTTCGGCCACGACTGGCTGCACCTCGCCTTCACGGTGCTGTTCTGGGTGTCGCTGCCGTTCTGGGTGGTCCTGACGATCGGCGTCGTCACCGGGGCGGCCGGGGGCGCGGCGCCGACCGCCCCCGGGGGCTTCAGCGGCACCGGCTTCCTGATCATGTTCACGGTCTCGGCGAGCTACAACATCACCTACGCGCCCTACGTCTCGGACTACTCGCGCTACCTGCCCGAGGACACGGCGCCCTGGAAGATCATCGCCAGCGTGTTCTGGGGCGCCAGCGCCTCCCCGGCCTGGCTCATCCCGCTGGGCGCGTGGTTCGCCACCAACCTCGGGGTGACCGACGCCCTCGGCGGGATCCACGACGCCGGGAACGCGGTGGTGCCCCACCTGGGCACCGCCCTGACGGTGCTGTCGGTGCTCGCGCTGGTGGCCACCATGGGCCTGAACGCCTACAGCGGCATGCTCTCCCTCGTCACCGGCATCGACTCGATCCGCCCGGTGCCGCGCACCCGCACGGTGCGCGTGGTCGCCATCCTCGTGCTGGCGGTCGTGTGGACCGTCGCCGGCGTGGCCCTCACCGACGCCAGCGCCGCCGTCAACACCGCGCTGCTGCTCATGATCTACCTGCTCGCGCCGTGGACGGCGGTCAACCTGGTCGACTACTTCGTGGTCCGCCGGGGCCACTACGCCATCGCCGACCTCTTCACCCCCGACGGCGTCTACGGGCGCTGGGGCTGGCGGGGCCTGGTGGCCTACGGCGTCGGCGTCCTGTGCGAGCTGCCCTTCATCAACGTGGCGGACTTCGCGACCGGCCCGGTCGCGAACGCCCTCGGCGGGGTGGACCTGGCACCCGTCGTCGGCCTGGTCGTCCCGGCCGTCGTCTACCTCATCGCCTGCCGGGGCCTGGACGCCCGCGGGGAGGCCCGGGCCATCGAGCGCAGCGGCTCGGTGCTCGCCGCCGCCTCCCGGGAGGCCCAGCCGTGAGCACCGCCAGGGCCGCGGTGCTCCGGCCCGGAGGCGGCCTGCGCAGCGTCATCACCCGCTGACCCGCCGCTCGGCGGCGGGGCGCCTCAGGCGGCGCGGGTGCTGGCGCCGCGGTGGTGCACCACCGCCGCGATTCGGGCGGCGGCGCGCGCCGCGAGGACGGCGCGCTCGGCGACGGCGGCCTCCCGGACCGTCCGCTCGTGCGCGGCGAGGCCGCTCGCCACCGCGTCGCGCAGGCCGGCGGCGTCGTCGTGGCGCCCCAGCGCCTCGAGGAGGTCTGCCGCGCCCGGCTCGGTGCCGCTGCGCGCGGCGGCGCACGCGGCGACGTCGCGCAGGTCGAGCAGCAGGTGGTCGGCCGCCGCCGCGCCCAGGGCCCACACGCGGACCACCAGCGCCCGGGCGGCAGCCGGGTCGGCGGCGGTCTGGACGAGCTCCTCGCACGCCGCCCGCAGGGCGTCGACATCGGGCCCGATCTCCGCCGTCGTGGGGTGGGGCGGTGCCGGGACGGTGCTCATGCCTGTCCTATCGGCAGGGGCTGTAGCGGTCCGCTGATCCAGAGGTGCTGTCCGCCTGCGGCTGCGAGGCTGGGGCCGTGGGTGCAGGCGGGAGCTCCGGAGCGCCACCCGGCCCGCAGGGCGAGGGGGGTGGCCTGGCCCGGCGCCTGGCGGACCTGGCGCGGGCCATGCACGCCGATCCGACCTCGCAGGGCGTGCTCGACCGCGTGGTGCGGTCAGCCGTCGCGCTGGTCCCGCGCGCCCAGCACGGCAGCATCTCCCTGGTGAGGGGCCGCCGCACCGTCACGACCGCCGCGGCCACCAGCGCGGTCGGCCGCCGCCTCGACGAGCTGCAGACCGAGCTCGGCCAGGGTCCCTGCCTCGACGCCGCCTTCGAGCACCAGACCACCCGCGTCGCCGACCTCGCCGCGGAGGACCGGAGGTGGCCGGCGCTGGCCGCCCGGGCCTCCGAGCTGGGCGCTGCCAGCGCGCTGTGCCTGCAGCTGTACGTGGACGGCGACAACCTCGGCGCGCTCAACCTGCTCGCCGAGCGGCCGGCGGCCTTCGACGACGACGCGGAGGACGTCGGGCTGCTGCTGGCCGCGCACGCGGCGGTGGCCGTGGCGAACGCCCGGAAGCTGGAGAACCTCAGCCGGGGCCTGGCGCACCGCGACGTCATCGGCCAGGCCAAGGGCATCCTCATGGAGCGCCACCGGCTCAGCGCGGACCAGGCGTTCGAGCTGCTGGCGCGCTACAGCCAGCACACGCACCGCAAGCTGCACGACATCGCCGCCGAGCTCGCGAGCACTGGCGAGATCCCCCAGCGCTGAGACCGCAGCCCCGCGGCGGGAGCCGGCCGAAACCCGTGGACGGTGGCCGTCCCGACGTGGGGGGATGGACCGGTGGCCCCCGACGCGCACGACGAGCACCCGCGGCTGGTGGGCGTCTACGACGCCCTCGACCCCGACCGCAGCGACCTCCAGCCCTACCTGGACCTGGCCGCGGCGACGGGCGCGCGGACCGCGCTGGACGTGGGCTGCGGCACCGGGGTCCTGGCGCTCCTGCTCGCCGAGCGCGGGCTGGGCGTGACTGGGCTCGACCCGGCAGCAGGGTCGCTGGACGTGGCCCGGGCCAAGGCGGGAGCCGAGCGGGTCCGGTGGGTGCTGGGCGACGCCCGGGCCCTGGCGGGGCTGGTGCCCCCCGTCGTCGTCGACCTCGTGACCATGACCGGGAACGCCGCCCAGGCGGTGGTGGACGACGACGACTGGGCCGTCCTGCTGGGCGCCGCCCGCGAGGCGCTCGTGCCCGGCGGGCTCTTCGCCGTCGAGACGCGCGTGCCGCAGGCCCGCGCGTGGGAGGGCTGGACCCGCGAGGCCACCGAGCGCACGTCCCACCTGCCCGGCGTCGGGGAGGTCCGCACCTGGACCGCGGTGGACGAGGTCAGCGGTCCGCCGTCCTCGCCCACCGTGGTGTTCACCCAGTCGTTCGCCTTCGCCGCGGACGGCGCGCTGCTCACCTCGCGGTCGGTGCTCCGCTTCCGCAGCCGCGAGGAGGTCGTGGCGGCGCTGCGAGCGGCCGGCTTCGAGGACGTGGAGGTCCGCGACGCTCCCGACCGGCCCGGGCTGGAGCTGGTCCTCCTGGCCCGGCGGCCGCTCGGGGCGTGAGCGTCAGCCCAGGTCCTTCTCCGCCTCGGCCAGGGCGGCGAACTCCTCGTCCGGGGAGTTCGCGACCAGGCGCTTGCGGCTGTACAGCGCGAAGTAGGCCATGAAGGCGAGGAAGGCCCCCAGGCACCACAGCGCCGCGGTGCTGTCCACGAGGAAGGTCGCGACCACCGCGAGGACGGCGACGACGAGGGCGAACCCGGTGGTGACGACGCCGCCGGGCGTCCGGTACGGCCGGGGCATGTCGGGCTCGCGCACCCGCAGCACGACGTGGCTGACCATCATGAGCACGTAGCTGAGCGCCGCTCCGAAGACCGCCATGTTGAGCAGCAGCGCCCCCTCCCCGGTCATCGACAGCACGAACCCGATGACCCCGGGGACGACGAGAGCCAGCGTGGGCGTCTTGCGGCGGTTGGTGACGGACAGCCCGCGCGGCAGGTAGCCCGCCCGGGAGAGCGCGAACAGCTGGCGCGAGTACGCGTAGATGATGGAGAAGAAGCTGGCGACCAGGCCCGCGAGGCCGATGTAGTTGACCACCGTGGCGGCCGCCGAGCCTCCCAGCGCCTCCACCAGGGGGTTGCCGGACGTGGACATGGCCTGGGCCCCGCCGGCGCCGGTGACGAGCACCAGCGTGACCGCGCACGTGGCCAGCAGCACGAGCATCGCCACGATGATGCCGCGGGGCACGTTGCGGGCGGGGTCCTTGGTCTCCTCCGCGGCGAGGGGGACGCCCTCGACGGCGAGGAAGAACCAGATCGCGAACGGGATGGCGGCCCAGATGCCCAGGTATCCGTGGGGCAGCAGCTCCGACGCCCCGGCGGCCGACGTCGGGGTGATGTCGGTGAGGTTGGCGGCGTCGAAGCGCGGGAGCGCCGCGAGGGCGAAGACCACCAGGCCCACCACCGCCACCGCGGTGACGACGAACATGACCTTGAGCGCCTCGCCCACCCCGACGAGGTGGATGCCCACGAAGAGGGCGTAGACGGCGAGGTACACCCACCAGCCGTCGGTGATGCCGAAGAGCCCCAGCGACTGCACGTAGGCGCCGATGAAGGTGGCGATGGCCGCGGGGGCGATGGCGTACTCGATGAGGATCGCCGTGCCGGTGGCGAACCCGCCCCACGGGCCGAGGGCGCGCCGGGCGAAGGTGTAGCCACCGCCCGCGGTGGGCAGCGCCGAGCTCAGCTCGGCCATCCCCAGCACGAGCGCCAGGTACATCCCGGCGACCACGACGGTGGCGACGACGAGGCCGCCGAAGCCGCCCTGCTCGAGCCCGAAGTTCCACCCCGAGTAGTCACCGGAGATGACGTAGCTGACGCCCAGCCCCGCCAGCAGCAGCCAGCCGGCGCTACCGGTGCGCAGCTGGCGCCTGGCCAGGTAGTCGTCGCTCTCCAGGTGGTCCGAAACATGTGACACGCCTAGACTCCTTCGGCTGGGTGTGCGGGATCACGGGAACCGTAGAACCTGGTCTGACCTGGTTCTACGGGTGATAACAAAAAGGTGTGAAGTCAGGCCACAACGAGACGTACCGGGGCGCGGGGCAACTGCCCGGAGGCCGGCCCGGCACCCCGGCTCAGCACTCGACGACGTTCACGGCGAGACCGCCGCGCGAGGTCTCCTTGTACTTGACGTGCATGTCGCGGCCGGTGTCGCGCATGGTCTTGATCGCCTTGTCGAGGCTCACGGTGTGCACGCCGTCGCCACCCAGCGCCAGCCGGGCGGCGTTGACGGCCTTGACCGACGCGATGGCGTTGCGCTCGATGCACGGGATCTGCACGAGCCCTCCCACCGGGTCGCAGGTCAGGCCCAGGTGGTGCTCCACCCCGATCTCCGCGGCGTTCTCCACCTGTTGCGGCGTGCCGCCGAGCACCTCGCACAGGGCGGCGGCTGCCATGGCGCTGGCCGACCCGACCTCCCCCTGGCACCCCATCTCGGCCCCCGAGATGGAGGCACCGTGCTTGATGAGGATGCCGATGGCGGCCGCGGTCAGCAGGAAGCGCACCACGGCGTCGTCGACCTGCTCGGCCGACCTGCCGGCGGGACCGGCCACGAAGCGGACGTAGTAGTGCAGGACGGCGGGGACCACGCCGGCAGCGCCGTTGGTGGGGGCGGTGACCACCCGCCCGCCCGCGGCGTTCTGCTCGTTCACCGCGAGCGCGTAGAGGTTCACCCAGTCCATGACGTGGAGCGGGTCGGCGGCACCCGCCCCGGAGCTGAGCGAGCGGTGCAGCGCGGGCGCGCGCCGACGGACCTTCAAGCCGCCGGGCAGCACGCCGTCGGTGGAGCAGCCGGTGACCACGCACTCCTGCATCACCGCCCAGATCCGCAGCAGCCCCTCGCGGACGTCGGCCTCGCTGCGCCAGGCGCGCTCGTTGGCCAGCATGACGTCGCTGACGGACCCGCCGACCGCCTCGCAGGCGGCGAGCAGCTCGGCCCCGGTGCGGAACGGGTGCGGCACGGCGGTGGCGTCCTCCACCACGCGCTCGGCTCCGACGGCCCCCTCGTCCACGACGAAGCCGCCGCCGACGGAGTAGTACGTCCGCTCGGTGAGCACGACCTGCTCACCGTCCGGCTCACCGTCCGGGTTGCCGAAGGCGGTGAAGACCATGCCGTTGGGGTGGGCGGGCAGGGCCTTGCGGCGGTGCATGACGAGGTCGTCGGGCCCGAAGGGGACCTCGTGGCCGCCGGCGACCCCCAGGCGCCCCTGGGCGCGCACCTGCTCGACGCGGGCAGGGGCACCGTCGACGTCCACGGTGGCCGGGTCCTCCCCCATCAGCCCGAGCAGCACCGCCGCCTCCGAGCCGTGGCCGTGGCCCGTGGCGCCCAGCGAGCCGAACAGCTGCACGCGCAGGCGGGCGACCCCACCGAGGAGGCCGTCGCGCTGCAGGCCCTCCACGAACAGGCGGGCGGCCCGCATCGGGCCCACGGTGTGCGACGACGACGGGCCGATGCCGATCGAGTACATGTCGAACGCGCTCAGAGCCACGGTCCCTCCAGGTCCATCAGGGTGCGGGCTGCTGTCAGCCGGGGTGCGGTGACGACGGGCTCACCCCTCCTCCGTGAGCTGCCGGTAGGCGGTGGCGTCGAGCAGCTCCGGCTCACCGCTGACGCGGACGGTGAACAGCCACCCGGCGCCGAACGGGTCGTCGTTGACGAGTCCGCTGTTGTCCAGCACCTCCCGGTTCACCTCCAAGACCTCCCCGTCGGCCGGCGAGCACAGGTCGCTCACGGACTTCGTCGACTCCAGCTCTCCGCACGTGGAGCCGGCGGTGAGCCGCTCGCCCACCTCCGGGAGCTGCACGTAGACGACGTCGCCGAGTGCGCCGGCCGCGTAGGCGGTGATCCCCACGCGGGCGACGCCGTCCTGGAGGTCGAGCCACTCGTGCTGGTCGGTGTAGCTGAGGTGGTCGGGAACGGTCATGGGGGTCTCCTGCGGGCAGCGAGCGGTGGTCAGTGCTGGGAACGGGTGTAGAACGGGAGCTGGACGACGACGGCGGGCTCGCGCGTCCCGCGGACGTCGATCTCCAGGGCGGTGCCAGGGTCCGACAGGCCCCCGGGCACGTAGGCCATCGCCACCGGGTGGCCCAGGGTCGGGGACGGCGAGCCGCTGGTCACGGTGCCCACCGCGGTCCCGGTCTCCGGGTCGAGCACCTGCTGGCCGGCCCGGGGTGAGCGCTTGCCGGAGGTGGTCAGCCCCACGAGGACCTCGGCGGGGCCGTCGTCCCGGCGCCGCCGCAGGGCCTCCTCCCCGACGAAGCCGTCGGGCTTGCCGAAGACCACCACGCGGCCCAGGCCCGCCTCGAACGGCGTGGTGGAGCGCGTCAGCTCGTGCCCGTACAGGGGCATGCCGGCCTCGAGGCGCAGGGTGTCCCGGCAGGAGAGTCCCGCGGGCACCAGTCCCACCGGCTCCCCCGCGGCCGTCGCCGCTCGCCAGACGTCCTCGGCGGCGTCCGGGCGGCAGTACACCTCGAAACCGTCCTCGCCGGTGTACCCGGTGCGGGCCAGCAGCACCTCGTGGCCGGCCGCGCGGGCCCGGGCGATCGAGTAGTACTTCAGGGACGCCACGTCGGCGTCGCTGACGGCGGCGACCACCTCGGCCGCACGCGGACCCTGCACCGCCACCAGCGCCCACTCCGTGGACGCGTCGTGCACGGCGGCGTCGAAGCCCTGCGCGCGGGCGGTGAGCTCCGCCGCCACCTCGTCGCTGTTCGAGGCGTTGGCGACGACGAGGTAGGAGTCCTCGGCGAGCCGGTAGACGACCAGGTCGTCGATGGTGCCGCCGTCCTGCGCGCAGATCATCGAGTAGCGCGCCCCCCCGACCCGGATCGCGGACGGCCGCCCGACCAGCGCGCGGTCCAGGGCCCGGGCCGCCTCGGGGCCGCGCACCTCGACCTCGCCCATGTGGCTGAGGTCGAACAGCCCCGCGGCGGTGCGGACGGCGTGGTGCTCCGCCGTCTCCGAGCCGTAGCGGACCGGCATGGCCCAGCCGGCGAAGTCGACGAGCTTGGCGCCGAGCTCGCGGTGCAGCTCGGCGAGGGGGGTCTGCTTCGACATCGTGGGTTCCTCACTGTCGGGACGGGCGGGCGTGGGTGGCGCGCTGGCGCCGCCGGTCAGCCCGGGTGGGCGGCTGCCGCGACGAGCCCGCGGAACAGGCCCGCGTCGGCCACCACCTCGGGGTGCCACTGCACGCCGAGGTGAAACCGGCCGCTCTCGCGGCGCTCGATGGCCTCCAGGGTGCCGTCCGGGGCCCAGCCGACCGCCGCGTACCCCGGGTGGGAGCGCACCGCCTGGTGGTGGTGGCAGCGGACCTCCACCCGGGGGCCCACCAGCTCCTCGAGCTGGCTGCCGGGGCCGGTGCTGACCTCCACCACGCCGAAGCCGTCCCCGCCCGGGTCGTGGCCGTCGTGCTCCACGACGTCGGGCAGGTGCTGCTCCAGGGCGCCGCCGGCGTGCACGGCCATCACCTGCATGCCGCGGCAGACGCCCAGCACCGGCAGCGAGCGCTCCTCGGCGGCGTCCAGCAGCGCCATCTCCCAGGCGTCGCGGTCCGCCCGGGGGCGGCCGGTCCGCGGGTGGGGCTCCTGCCCGTACGCCGCCGGGGCCACGTCGGCGCCGCCAGCGATGACGAGGGCGTCGAGCCGGGCCACCACCTCCCGGGCCGCCTCCGCGTGGGGCTCCACCGGCGGCAGGAGCACCGGCAGGCCACCGGCGGCGCGGACGGCCTCGGCGTAGCTGCTGGGCAGCAGGTCGGCCTTCTGGTCCCACACCCCCCAGGAGGCCTGCTCCCGGTAGGTGCTGATGCCCACCAGCGGGCGCGCGGGGGCCACCTCAGACCGGCGTCACGTAGGCGGCGGAGATGCCGCCGTCGACGAGGAAGGTGGAGGCGGTGATGAAGCTCGCGTCGTCGGAGGCGAGGAAGAGGACGGCGCTCGCCAGCTCCTCCGGCTCGGCGAAGCGGCCCATGGGCACGTGCACGAGGCGGCGGGCGGCGCGCTCGGCGTCCTTGGCGAACAGCTCCTTGAGCAGCGGCGTGTTCACCGGGCCGGGGCACAGGGCGTTGACGCGCACGCCCTCCCGGGCGAACTGCACGCCCAGCTCGCGGGTCATGCTCAGCACGCCGCCCTTGGACGCGGAGTAGGAGATCTGGCTCGTGGCCGCCCCCATCACCGCCACGAACGAGGCGGTGTTGATGATCGAGCCGCTCTTCTGCTCGATCATGTACGGCAGCGCCGCCTTGCAGCACAGGTACACGCTGGTGAGGTTCACCTCCTGCACGCGCCGCCAGGCGTCGAGCTCGGTGGTGAGGATGGAGTCGTCGTCGGGCGGGCTGATGCCCGCGTTGTTGAACGCGACGTCCACCGAGCCGAAGCGGTCCTTGGCGGTGGCGAAGAGCGCGTCCACCTGGTCCTTGTCGGTCACGTCGACGTGCACGTAGGCCGCCGTGGCGTCGCCGCCGAGCTCGGCGACGACCGCGGGGCCGCGCACGTCGTCGATGTCGCCGATGACGACCCTCGCGCCCTCGGAGGCGAAGCGGCGCACGGTCGCCAGGCCGATGCCCGAGCACCCACCGGTGACGACGGCGACCTTGCCGTCAAGACGTCCTGCCATGGTCCTGGTCCTCTCGATCTGCTGCTGGGGCGGGGTGGGAGCGGTGCGGTCAGTCGGTGCTGATGAAGACGTTCTTCTCCTCGGTGAACGCCTCGGGCGCGTCCGGCCCGAGCTCGCGGCCCAGGCCGGACTGCTTGTAGCCGCCGAAGGGCGTCCAGTAGCGGACCGAGGAGTGGGAGTTGACGGAGAGGTTGCCGGCCTCCACGCCACGGGCCACGCGCAGCGCCCTGCCGACGTCCCGGGTGAAGATCGACCCGGACAGCCCGTACTCGGAGTCGTTGGCCTTGGCGACGGCGTCGGCCTCGTCGTCGAACGGCATCACCGCGACCACCGGGCCGAAGACCTCCTCGCGCCACACGGGCGCGCGGGTGTCGTCGGTGAGCACCACGGTCGGAGGCATCCAGAAGCCCGGCAGGTCGGGCGCGGAGCCGGTGAAGGCGACGTCGGCGCCGTCCACGTAGCGCTGCACCGCGTCGCGCTGCCGGGCGGAGATGAGCGGGCCCATCTCCGCCTCGGGGTCCAGGCCCGGGTGCGCCACGCGCAGCCCCTTGACCGCGGACTCGAACAGGCCCAGGAAGCGCTCGTGCACCGAGCGCTCCACGAGGATCCGGGACCGGGCGCAGCAGTCCTGCCCGGCGTTGTCGAACACCGCGTAGGGCGCGGTGGCTGCGGCCCGCTCGAGGTCGGAGTCGGCGAAGACGATGTTGGCGCTCTTGCCGCCCAACTCCAGCGTCACCGGCTTGACCTGGTCGGCGCAGCCGGCCATGACCCGCTTGCCCACCCCGGTGGACCCGGTGAAGACGACCTTGCGCACCTGCGGGTGGGTGACGAAGCGCTCGCCGACCACCGAGCCCGCCCCCGGCAGCACCGTGAAGACGCCCTCGGGCAGGCCCGCCTCGCGGCCCAGCTCGGCGAGCCGCACGGCGGTCAGCGGGGTGAGCTCGGCGGGCTTGAGCACCACGGTGCAGCCGGCGGCGAGCGCCGGGGCGAAGCCCCACGCCGCGATCGGCATGGGGAAGTTCCAGGGGACGATGATCCCCACCACGCCCACCGGCTCGCGGAAGGTCACGTCCACGCCGCCGGGCACGGGGATCTGGCGGCCGAACAGCCGCTCGGGAGCCGCCGCGTAGTAGTCCAGGCAGTCGCGGACGTTGCCGGCCTCCCAGCGCGCGTTGCCCAGCGTGTGGCCGCTGTTGCGCACCTCCAGCGCCGCCAGCTCCTCCACGTGGTCGTCCACGAGCCGGGCGAACCCGCGCAGCAGGCGGGCCCGGTCCGCGGGGGTCACGTCACGCCAGGCGGGGAAGGCCGCGGCCGCCGCGGCGATCGCGGCGTCGGTCTCCTCCAGCGAGGCGAGGTGCACGTCGGTGACGGGCTCGGCCGTGGCCGGGTCCAGGACCGTGTGCGTGGTCTTGGCGGGGGTGCTCACAGGGGTCGTCACTGGGGTCTCCACGGGGTGGTGGCGGGAGGGGGAGCGGGGACGGCGGAGGGGCTGGCCAGGAGCCCGCTCACATGCGCTCGAAGCTGCGCCGGCGCTCCCAGTCGGTCACCGCGGACTCGAACGCCGTGAGCTCGACGTCAGCGGCGTTGGTGTAGTGGTCGACGACGGCGTCGCCGAAGGCCGCACGCGCCACCGCGGAGGACGCGAAGGCGTCCCGGGCCTCGCGCAGCGTGCGGGGGACCCTCGGCTTCCCGGAGGCGTACGCGTTGCCCGCGGTGGGGGCCTCGAGCTCGAGGCCCTGCTCGACGCCGTGCAGGCCACCGGCCAGCATGGCGGCGAGCGCCAGGTAGGGGTTGACGTCGCCGCCGGGCACGCGGTTCTCCATCCGGGCGCCGGCGCCGCGGCCCACCAGCCGCACGGCGCAGGTGCGGTTGTCCTCGCCCCAGGCGATGGCGGTGGGGGCGAAGGACCCGTCGGCGAACCGCTTGTAGGAGTTGACGTTGGGCGCGTAGAGCAGCGTGAAGTCGCGCAGGGTGGCCAGGACGCCGGCCACGAAGGAGTCGTAGAGCGCGGTGCGCCGCCCGCCGTGGGCGCCGTCCCCGGCCTCCCAGAAGACGGTGCTGCCGTCGGTGCCGCGCAGCGACAGGTGCACGTGGCAGGAGTTGCCCTCCCGCGCGTCGTACTTGGCCATGAAGGTGAGCGCCTTGCCGTGCTGGGCGGCGACCTCCTTGGCCACCGTCTTGTAGACGGCGTGGTTGTCAGCGGTGACGACGACGTCGTTGAAGAGGAAGCCGATCTCGTGCTGGCCGAGGTTGCACTCGCCCTTGGCGCACTCGACGTCGAGCCCCGCCCCGTAGACCGTGTTGCGGATGTCGCGCAGGAGCGGCTCCACGCGGGAGGTGCCCAGCACCGAGTAGTCGATGTTGTACTGGTTGGCCGGGGTGAGACCGCGGTAGTCGGCGCGGTGGGCGGCCTCGTAGGTGTCGTCGAAGAGGATGAACTCCAGCTCGGTGCCGGCCAGCGCCCGGTAGCCGAGGTCCGCGGCCCGCTGGACCTGCTGGGACAGGATGCTGCGCGGGCTCTGCTCGACCGGGCGGCCGTCGGGCCAGGCCAGGTCGCACTGGACCATCGCGGTGGCGGGCAGGTGGGGCAGCAGGCGGATCGTGTCGGTGTCGAGCACGAACTCCATGTCGCCGTAGCCGCGCTCCCAGGAGGTGATGGCGTAGCCGTCGACGGTGTTCATGTCGATGTCCACCCCGAGCAGGTAGTTGCACCCCTCGGTGCCGTGACCCAGCACGTGGTCGCGGAAGTAGGCGGCGTGGAACCGCTTGCCCTGCAGGCGCCCCTGCATGTCGGTGAAGGCGACGACGACGGTGTCGATCTCGCCGGAGGCGATGCGCGACGTGAGGTCGTCGACGCTGAGGTGCCGGTCGTTGCGCACAGACGTCTCCCTTGACGTGGGGGGGGTGGGCGGAGCGGGGGCGGGTCAGAACAGCAGGCCGCGCAGGAGCGCGGCGGTGTCGTCGCAGTGCGCCTCCATGAGGCGGCGGGCCCGGGAGCCCTCGCCGTCGAGGACGGCGGCGCAGATGCCGGCGTGCTGGGCGTCGGAGTGGTCGATGTTGGTGCCGAGCACCGGGATGGCGCTGAGCATCTCGTGCACCCCGGCCTGGACCGAGGTCACCGCCTCCACCACGGACGGGGAGCCGGTGATGGCGGCGATCGTCAGGTGGAAGCGCGAGTCGGCCTGCCGGTGGGCGGCCGGTGCGCTCGCGGCGGCGACGGCCTCGTGGGCCTGCACCAGCCGCTGGCGCTGGGTCTGGGTGAGGTCCCGGCTGGCGGCGAGCTCCGCCGCGCCGGGCTCGACGATGCGGCGGAAGTCGAGCACGTCCAGCCAGGCGCTGCGGCGCGCGGCCACCTGGGCGGGGGCGCCCCGGCGGGGGACGGTCGGACGCAGCCGCACCACGGTCCCTCCGCCCCGGCCGCGCTTGGTCTCGACCACGCCAGCGGTCCGCAGGGCGGCGATGGCCTCCCGCAGGGTGGCGCGCGAGACGCCCATCCGCTCCGCGAGCTCGCGCTCGGCGGGCAGGACGGTGTCCCGGGGGTAGACCCCGAGGCGGATGGCGGTGCCCAGCTGCTCGACGCACGCCTCGAAGGCGTGCTGGCCGCGCACGGGGCGCAGCACGACGGCGCCGAGGTCGGTGCCGTCCTCCGGCGCCGACCCCGCGACGTCGCCACCGGTGGTCACGAGGAGGAGTCTGCACACGCCGTCCCCCGTCGTCAATGGCCTGGCTTCAAACCATTTTAGGCGGGGTCCGGCAGGCTCGTGGCCTGCGGTGACGACCCCTCCGACCCGCCCTCGGACCTGGACCTCCGCACGATCTCGGCCGAGGAACTTCCCACGACGCCCACCGCGGGCTACCGTGGTCGGAGCCGTTCATCCCGCGCGGGAGAGCCCTGACAGCGACACGTCGCCGAGCAGGGCGCCGAAGGGGCAACCCTCCCCGGAACCTCTCAGGCACAAGGACCGCGTGGGCGAGGCGACTCAGGAGCTCACCGGCGGGCGACTGAGGGGGAGGCACCGCTGCGCAGCACCCGGGAGCCCCTCGTGTCCGACCACTCCACCCTCGCCGAGCTCGGTGAGGACGCCTTCCTCGCCCGCCACGTCGGGCCCGACGCCGACCAGGTGGCCGCGATGCTCGCCGTCGTCGGCCACGGCTCGCTGGCCGAGCTCATGGACGCGGCCGTGCCCGCCGGCATCCGCACGTCCGGCCCGCTGGACCTCTTCGAGGCGCGCACGGAGCGCCAGGTGGCGACCGAGCTGGCCGAGCTGGCCGGCCGCAACCGCCCGCTCGAGCCGATGATCGGCCTGGGCTACCACGGCACCACCACGCCGCCGGTCATCCGCCGCAACGTGCTGGAGAACCCGTCCTGGTACACGGCGTACACGCCCTACCAGCCGGAGATCTCCCAGGGCCGCCTCGAGGCGCTGCTGAACTTCCAGACCCTGGTGTGCGACCTCACCGGCCTGCCGGTGGCGGGAGCCTCGCTGCTCGACGAGGGCACCGCCGCCGCCGAGGCGATGACGCTGGTGCGGCGCGCCGACAAGGGCGCCACCGGGCCGTTCGTCGTCGACGTCGACGTGCTGCCGCAGACGGTCGAGGTGGTCCGCACCCGCGCCGCCGCGATGGGCGTCGAGGTGGTCGTGACCGACCTGTCCTCCGGGCTCGCCGCCGCGGACGGGGTGCCCGAGCGCGTCTCCGGCGTGCTGGTGCAGTACCCGGGCACCTCCGGGCGCGTCCCCGCGCTGCGGGGCCTGGCCGAGCAGGTGCGCGAGCGCGGCGGGCGGCTCGTGGTGGCCGCTGACGTGCTGGCCCTGACCCTGCTGGAGGCCCCGGGGGCCCTGGGTGCCGACGTGGTGGTGGGCAGCACGCAGCGCTTCGGCGTGCCGCTGTTCTACGGCGGCCCGCACGCCGCGTACATGGCGGTGGCGAAGGGCCTGGAGCGCAACCTGCCCGGCCGCCTGGTGGGCGTCTCGGTCGACGCGACCGGGCAGCGCGCCTACCGCCTGGCGCTGCAGACCCGCGAGCAGCACATCCGCCGGGACCGCGCCACCAGCAACATCTGCACCGCCCAGGTGCTGCTCGCCGTGGTGGCGTCGATGTACGCCGTCCACCACGGCCCCGACGGGCTGCGGGCGATCGCGCAGCGCACCCACCGCACCGCCGCCGTGCTGGCCGCTGCCCTGCGCGAGGGCGGCGTCGAGGTGGTGCACGAGCGCTTCTTCGACACCGTCCTGGCCCGCGTCCCCGGACGCGCGGCGCAGGTGGTGGCGGCGGCGCGCGAGGCGGGGGTGCACCTGCGCCTGGCCGACGCCGACCACGTGGGCGTCTCCTGCTCCGAGCGCACCGACCTGGAGGTGGTCGGCCGGGTGCTGGGCGCCTTCGGCCTGGACGCCTCCGCGGTCGGCGAGCGGGCCCTGGCCGACCTCGACGTGCGCACCCCCGACGCGCTGCCGCGCGACCTGCTGCGCACCACGCCGTACCTGGAGCACCCGGTGTTCCACCAGCACCGCTCCGAGACGGCGCTGCTGCGCTACCTGCACCGCCTGTCGCGGCGCGACTACGCCCTCGACCGCGGCATGATCCCGCTCGGCTCGTGCACCATGAAGCTCAACGCCACCGCCGAGATGGAGCCCATCAGCCTGCCGGGCTTCGCCGACCTGCACCCCTTCGCCCCCGCGGAGGACGCCGAGGGCTACCGCGTGCTGGTGGAGCGCCTCGAGGCGTGGCTGGCCGAGGTCACCGGGTACGACAGCGTCTCGGTGCAGCCGAACGCCGGCTCCCAGGGCGAGCTGGCCGGACTGGTGGCGATCCGCAGCTACCACCGCTCCCGCGGTGACGAGCGCCGCGACGTCTGCCTCATCCCCAGCTCGGCGCACGGCACCAACGCGGCCTCCGCCGTCATGGCGGGCATGCGGGTGGTGGTGGTCGCCTCGGCGCCCGACGGCTCCGTGGACCTGGACGACCTGCGCGCCCAGTGCCAGGCGCACCGCGACGACCTCGCCGCGATCATGGTGACGTACCCCTCCACCCACGGCGTCTACGAGCCCGGCATCACCGAGGTGTGCTCGCTGGTGCACGAGGCGGGCGGTCAGGTCTACGTGGACGGCGCCAACTTCAACGCCCTCCTCGGGTACGCCAAGCCCGGGGAGTTCGGCGGTGACGTGTCCCACCTCAACCTGCACAAGACCTTCTGCATCCCCCACGGCGGCGGCGGGCCCGGCGTGGGCCCGGTGGCCGTGCGCGCGCACCTCGCGCCGTTCCTGCCCACCCACGCCGCGCACCCCGACCCCGCCCGCCGCTCGGCGGCCGGGGGGACCGGCGCCATCGCCGCCGCGCCGCACGGCTCGGCGGGCATCCTGCCCATCTCGTACGCCTACCTGCGGCTCATGGGCGGGGCCGGCCTGGCGCAGGCCACGGCCACCGCGGTGCTGTCGGCCAACTACGTGGCGGCGCGCCTGCGCGAGGCCTACCCGGTGCTCTACACCGGCGACGGCGGGCTCGTGGCCCACGAGTGCATCCTCGACCTGCGCCCGCTCACCAAGGCCACCGGCGTGACCGTGGACGACGTGGCCAAGCGCCTCATCGACTACGGCTTCCACGCCCCCACCACGAGCTTCCCGGTGGCCGGGACCCTCATGGTGGAGCCCACCGAGAGCGAGGACCTGCCCGAGGTCGACAGGTTCGTCGAGGCGATGCTCGCCATCCGCGCCGAGGCGCAGCGGGTGGCCGACGGCGAGTGGGAGCTGGCCGCCTCTCCGCTGCGCGGGGCGCCGCACACCGCCGAGCGGGCGCTGTCGGGCGAGCTGCCCTACAGCGCGCAGCTGGCGGCGTTCCCCGCCGGCCCCGACCCTGACAAGTACTGGCCGCCGGTCGGCCGCATCGACGGCAGCTTCGGCGACCGCAACCTGGTCTGCTCGTGCCCGCCGGTGGAGGCCTTCGAGGGCGCCGGCGCCTGACCCGCTCCGACGCGGCGCCCCCGCCCCGTCCCTGCTCGCACTGCCAGCGGCACGTGCGAGGAGGGGCGGGGCGGCGGGGGGACGACGACGAGCGGGGCGGCCGTCAGCCGGGCTCGGAGACGAGGTCGACGCGGTCCGCGTCCGCGGCGCGCTCGCGCGCCGGCTGGCGCGCGACCAGCGCCCGCCACGAGAGCGCGGCCAGCCCGCCGCCGGCCACCACGTCGAGCAGCCAGTGGTTGCCGGTGGCCAGCACGACGACCGCGGTGACGGCCGGGTAGGCCAGCACCAGCAGGCGCAGCCAGCGGCGCCGCACCACCAGCACCAGCGCGAGGGAGCTCCACAGGGCCCACCCGACGTGCATCGACGGCATCGCCGCGAGCTGGTCCACGCCGCTGGTGCCGATCGGCGGGGACGCGGACCACCACCCCGTGCCCGCGGTGTCCGAGACCACGTCGACGTACCCCGGCAGCAGCCGGGGCGGGGCGGTGGGCAGGAGGAAGTACCCCACCAGGGCCGCGGCGGTGGTGGCGAAGAACGCGTTGCGCACCGCCCGGTAGCGCTCGGGCAGCCGCCAGTACGCCAGCGCGAGCACCGCGGGCGTGACCGTGTAGTGCAGCGCGGAGTACCAGGCGGAGGAGAGCACCGACAGCAGCGGTGAGGCCGCGGTCGCCCGGTCGAGCAGCAGCTCGGGCGCCAGGCCCACCGACTGCTCCAGCGCCAGCAGCGTCCGGGCGTGGGCGTAGGCCCCGGAGACGTCGTCCCCCGCGAGGCGCTGGACCGACTCGTAGGCCAGCAGGAAGGCGACCACCAGCAGCGCCTCGACCCACAGCGCGGGTCGTCGGCCCCGCCGGGCGGCGCGGGGCGGCTCAGTCACGGGTCGCAGCGATGACCTCGTCGAGGTAGGCGCGGCGCACTGCGCGCTGCAGGGGGGAGGGCCGGGAGACGCTGAGCAGCGTCCCGTCGAGCTCGGTCAGCCGCTCGGCGGCCTCCACGGCGTCCCGGTAGGCCTGCGCCCGCTCCGCCGTGCCGGGCGGCAGCTGGAGCACCACGGCCACCCGCTCCTCCCCGGCCGCGACGGCGCGGCTCACCTGGTGGCGCACCTGCCGCCGCACGTCGTCGAAGTCCCGCGCCGCCCGGTCGAGGCGGCGGGCGACCTCCAGGCCCGCGGCCGAGACCCTCGCGGGGTCCCCCGCGCTCGGCTCGGCAGCGTCGGCAGCGTCGGCAGCGTCGGCACCGTCGGCACCGTCGGCACGGGCCAGGAGCACCAGCTGCAGCTCGCGCAGGACGTCGTCCATGTGCTCCTTGGTCGACAGCAGGTCGGCGGCGTCGATGAGCGGCAGCACCACCTCCCGCGTGGAGCCGGCGGCGGGCCCCGGGACCACCAGCTCCCGGGAGGGGTCGTCGGAGCCGACCTCGTCGCTCCAGGCGGCGAGCAGCTGCTCCACGCTGAGGTCCGCCACGTCGGGGACGGGGTCGCTGGCGGGGTGCTCGTCGATCTCGAACCAGACGCTCTTGCCCGCCCCCCGGGATGGCCCGGCCCCCCACCGGGCCACGAGCCGCTCCACCAGCGCGAGGCCCCGGCCGCTCATCGCGGAGGCGCTGGGGGCCACCAGCACGGGCATGGTGGTCGACGCGTCGCGGACGCTGACGCGCACCCCCGCGTCGATCCGCTGGACGACGACGTCGAAGGCGCTGCGGGCGTGCAGGACGGCGTTCGACGCCAGCTCCGAGACCACGAGGCCGGCGTCGTCGGCGACCGGTGCGAGCCCGCTGGAGGAGAGCACGTCCACGACGAAGCGCCGCGCGGCGCGGACCGAGGCCACCTCCGGCGGGTACGACGTGGTGGCCAGCGAGCTGCGCACCGCCGGCAGGTCTTGCGTGGACACCGCTCGCCCGTCCACAGGTCTCCGCTCTCGAGCCCGGCCGTCAGCGTGCTCGGCGGCCGGCTCCGAGGGTAGGCGACGCGGCGGGGTCCGCGTGCGCTCAGCGGCGCATGACGGCGCGCGCCAGCCGGTTGCCGAGGAGCTGCCCCAGCACGACGATCGCGACGATGGCCACCAGGGCGGCGTAGACGATGCCCCAGTCGTACTGCTGCGAGCCGTAGGAGATCGCATAGTCCCCCAAGCCGCCGCCACCGACGAGACCGGCCTGGGCCGACATGTCGACGATCCCCACGAAGATGAAGGTGTAGCCCAGGACCAGCGGCCCGAGGCCCTCCCGGACCACCACGCCGAAGAGGATCGCGCTGCGCGAGGCCCCCATCGAGCGCGCCGCCTCCACGACGCCCGGGTCCACGCCCACGAGCGACTGCTCGACGATCCGCGCGACGGCGAAGCCCGCGGCCAGCGCGATGGCGAAGGTCACGGCGCCCGTGCCCAGCGTCGTGCCGACCACGAGCCGCTGCAGCGGTCCGACGGCCAGCAGGAAGATGACGAAGGGGATGGGCCTGATGATGTTGACCAGGAGGCCGATGACGGCGAAGACGAGGCGGTTGCTGAAGAGGTTGCCGGGGCGGGTGGCGTACAGCGCCACCCCGAGCACCAGCCCGACGACCCCCGACACGGCCATGGCCACGCTGACGATGAGCAGCGTCTGCCCGATGGCCCTGACGTAGACGTCCGTGCTGTCGAGGAAGCCCGCGAAGAAGTCCACCTCAGTCCTCCTCGTCCACGACGACGTCGCGCCCGCGCAGCGCGGCCAGGGCCCGCCGCACGGCGTCGTCGTCGCCCGTCAGCTCGTAGGTGAGGGAGCCGGCGCGGCGCTCGCGCACCTCACCGACCCCGCCGAAGACCAGCTCCGCGACCACGCCGGCGTCGCGGAACGCGCCGTCGACCAGCTGCTGCAGGCCGGGACGGTCCGTGATGCGCACGGTGACGAGCCGACCGGGGTGGTGCTCGCGCAGCCGGGCGAGGGCCTCGCGCGAGGGCCGGTCGTGGGTGGCGGAGCGCACGAAGCGCTGCGCGGCAGGGGTCTTCGGGGCGGTGAAGACGTCGTAGACGTCCCCCACCTCCACCACGCGACCGCCCTCCATGACCGCCACCCGGTCGGCCACGCGGCGCACGGCCTCCATCTCGTGCGTGATGAGCACGATGGTCACGCCCAGCTCGGTGTTCACCCGCCGCAGCAGGGTGAGCACCTCCTCGGTGGTCTCCGGGTCCAGGGCGCTGGTGGCCTCGTCGGCCAGGAGCAGCGGCGGGCTGGTGGCCAGCGCCCTGGCGATGCCCACGCGCTGCTTCTGCCCTCCGGAGAGCTGCTCGGGGTGCGCGTGCGCGCGCTCGAGCAGCCCGACGAAGTCGAGCAGCTCGGCAGTGCGCCTCTCGCGCTCGGCCTTGGCGACCCCGGCCACCTTCAGCGGGTACGCCACGTTGCCGGCCACGGTGCGCGAGCTCAGCAGGTTGAACTGCTGGAAGATCATCCCGATGCCGGCGCGGGCTGCGCGCAGCTCCTTCTCGCCCAGGCGCGTGAGGTCCTGGCCCGCCACGCGCACGCTGCCGGAGGTCGGCTGCTCCAGGGCGTTGACCAGGCGCACGAGCGTGGACTTGCCGGCGCCGGAGTAGCCGATGACGGCGAGCACCTCCCCGCGCGCGACGGTGAGGCTGACGCCGTCGACGGCGGTGACGGTGCTGCCGCCGCGGTCGAAGCGCTTGGTGACGCCCTCGAGCTCGACGAGGGCGTCACCGGAGATCCGGGACCCGGAGGGTGCCGGCGAGGCGGTGGACGAGGCGGACACGGTCAGCCGGCGGCCTTCGCGGCCTTCGCGTCCTGCTCGACCTTGGCGAGGTCGGCCTGGAGGTCGGCCGCGGACTTGTCGACGACGACGGCGCTGGGGTAGTCCTTGGCGAACACGGCCTGGACGGCCGGGTCGTGCCAGAGCTTCGCGAGCGCCAGGTAGGTCTTGTCGTCCTTGTCGGCGGCACGCGTCACGAAGACGTTGACGTAGGGCGCCGCGGCGGCCGAGGCCGGGTCGTCGGCGACGATGATCTGGGCCTGCGTGAGACCGGCCTTGACGGCGTAGTTGTTGTTGACCACGGCGGCGGCGGCGGAGCCGCTCTGGAGCGCTCCGGCGGTCTGGTCGGCGGACACCGGCGTCACCTTGACCTTCGAGCTGGTGATGTCGTCGGTGGTGGAGAACGCCGAGCCGCCGCCCTCGAGCTGCACCAGACCGGCCTGCTGGAGCAGGAGCAGGGCGCGGGCCTCGTTGATGGCGTCGTTGGGGATGGCCACCACGGCGTCGGCGGGCAGGGAGGCCGCGTCCTTGACGGACGTGGAGTACAGCGGCAGCGGGTAGACGGCGGTGGCGCCGATGGGCTCGAGGTCGTCACCGGAGGTGACGTCGTAGTTGGCCAGGTACTGGATGTGCTGGAACTGGTTGAGGTCGGTCTCGCCCTGGACCAGCGCCGGGTTGGGCAGGCTGTAGTCCGAGAAGTTGACCAGGTCCACCGTGACGCCCAGCTGGCTCTTCGCCAGCTCGGTGTAGGTCTTCCAGTACGGCAGGGAGCTGTCGGAGACGCCGATCTTCACCTCGGGCTTGTAGCCCTGGCTGGAGGCGGTGCCGCTGGCGGCGGCAGCGCCGCCGCCACCACCGCTGCGGCTGCCCAGCAGCCACGCGCCGCCGCCGACCACCACGAGGAGCAGGACGACGGCCACGACGACCGCGACCACCGGCACGCTGCGCTTCGGCTTGGGGGGCAGGACGGGGCCGCCGCTGGGCGTGGCGCTGGGGTCGGTGCTGGACATGGTCGCTCCCGGGACTCGTGCGGGGGTGGGTGTCGCGAGCGGGCGCGGCGGGACGGAGGTGGCGGTCAGCGGCGCCGGCACAGCGCGGGCGGTGGCACGACAGCTCCTCGGAGGTGGTCCGCTCTTGCCGTGCAGGGCTGCACGACCGGGTCGTCACCTGGAGCACCCCGCCGCGGAGGAGGGTTGCCGGACAGCCAGCCAGGGCTTGTCGCTGTCACTCGTGACCTGAGGACGACGGTACGAAGGGCGTCCAGCCGCCGTCAAACCGGGGGCTGGTTCTGTGACCTCTCCGTGACCGGCGGCGCAGCGCTGGCAGCGCGAGAAGCCCTCACCCTCACGGGGCCGGCGCGTCATGGGCAGAGCCCTCTCGCCGGCCGCGGCGCCGACCGACACCCCAGGACCGGCACCGCTGCAGCAGGCGCGGCGGTGACCGGTCCAGGACCCCCGGGGAGGGACCATGACCACGCTGGTCGATCACGGCGCCGCGCTGTCGGTGCAGCTGTCGTCTGGGGAGGGCGCCCTGTGGGCGCGCTGCGCGGACTTCACCCTCGGCGGGCTCGCCGCCGACGCCGGGGCCAGCTTCGAGATGTGGGGCGTCGCGCGGGTCGTGGCGGGCGGGTGGACCGCGCTCGCCGGCAGCGGCGACGTCGTCGCGGCGGTGGGCACCGAGCACCCCTGGCAGGACACGCTGTGCGCCTCCCTGCAGCGGGGCCCCGAGGCGGCCCTCGCCGGGGACCTGCGCCGGCGCCGCGACCCCGAGCTGCGCGCCAAGGCCGAGCGCTTGGGCGTGCGCGCCTACGTCGGCGCGCCGCTGCTCGACGGGGGCCGGGTGGTCGGCAGCCTGTGCGGCTGGTCCCGCACGCCCGCCACCGACGACGACGCGCTGCGGGCGCGCGTCACCCGCAACGCCGCCTTCCTCGGCACCACCCTGGGCCGGGAGCTGCACCGCACGGGCCAGGAGCGCGAGCAGGACTGGGCCTCCCGCCCCGCCAGCCGCGACCACCTGACCCGCCTGCCCGACCGCCGCTCGTGGGGGGCGCTCCTGCAGCGCGAGGACGACCGGGCCCGCGGCCTCGCCGAGCCCGCCGCGGTGACCGTGGTGGACGTCGGCACGGTGAGCTCCACCCGGGCGCTGCGGCGCCTCGCGGGCGCGCTGGCCGAGGCCGCGGGGCCCGCCGGGGTGGTGGCCCGCACCGGGGCGCGCCAGTTCGGCGTCCTGTCCACCAGCGCCGGCGAGCAGGGGCCGCTGGCGGTCTCGGCGCGGGTGGTCGAGCAGCTCCGCACCGCCGCCCCGCAGGTGCGGGCCGGCAGCGCGGTCCGCCACGGCCAGGCGGCGCTGGCGGACGTGTGGGTGGCCGCCGAGGACGACCTGCTGTCCGCGCGGCACCGGGACGCCCGGTGAGCACCCCCACCGCGGCCGAGCCCGGTCCGCTGGCGGACCTCGCCCCGGACCCCGACCTCGACCTCGGCCTGGCACGCCCCGCCGTCGCCGTCGCGGCGCTCGCGGCCGTCGCCGCCGTGGTGGGCGGCGGCGGCTGGCTGCGGCTCGCGGAGGCCAGCGCCTCCGCGCTCGTGGCGCGCGCCGTGGGCACCCACGACGTGCAGCGCGTCGGCACGGCCGTGACGTTCGACCTGGACGGCCGCGCCGTCGGCTACAGCATCACCCTGGGCTGCACCGTCGCGTTCCTCCTGGTGCCGTTCCTGCTGGCGGCCGGCGCCGTGCTCACGCTCCAGCGCGCCTCCGCGCCCCGCACGCTGACCGCCCTCGCCGTCGCCGTCGCCGTCGTCGCCCTCACCAACCAGGTGCGGCTGCTGGTCATCCTGACCGGGATCCGCGCGCTCGGGCTGGAGCGCGGCTACTCCGCCACGCACGTGCTGGTCGGCACCACGATCAGCACCGTCGGCGTGGTGAGCGCCGCTCTGCTCTTCCTGGCCCTGGTCACCCGCGGCGCCCGGGGCGTGCGCCGTGGATGACCCCCGCTCCTGGCTCGCGCTCCTCAACACCGCCGCGTTCCTGCTGTGCGTGGCCTTCCTCGCCTACGTCGGGCTCATCACCCACCGCTTCGCGCGGCGGGGCACCCACCTCCCCGCGGCGCGCGCCGACCACGCCTTCCACCTCGTGGTCCCCTGCCTGGACGAGGAGGACGTGGTCACCGGCACCGTCGAGCACCTCGTGACGACCTTCCCCGACGCGGTCGTGTGGTGCGTCGACGACGCCTCCGCCGACGCCACCGGGGAGCTGCTCGCCCAGCTCGCCCGCACCCACCCCCGGGTCCGCGTGGTCACCCGGCGCCTCCCCGAGGCTCGCCAGGGCAAGGGCGCCGCGCTCAACGCCGCGTGGCGCGCCATCGACGCCTCGCTCGGCGCCGGCGCGGACCGGACGCGCGTGGTGGTGGGGGTGGTGGACGCGGATGCCCGCCTCGACCGCTCGTGCCTGGCCACCGTGTGCGGCCCCACGCTCTTCGGTGACCCCTCCGTCTCGGCG
The DNA here is from genome assembly GCF_014270065.1 of Quadrisphaera sp. RL12-1S. Taxonomy (NCBI): domain Bacteria; kingdom Bacillati; phylum Actinomycetota; class Actinomycetes; order Kineosporiales; family Kineosporiaceae; genus Quadrisphaera; species Quadrisphaera oryzae. Next base: position 636,755 of record NZ_JACNME010000001.1, read on the forward strand.
GTGCAGGTGCTGGTGCGCGTGGTCGAGGACGTCGACGCGCTGACGAGCACCTGCCCGCTGCGCCTGGTGACCGCCCGCGCGCCCGGCGACGACCCGCTGCTGGTGCAGCTGCAGGACCTGGAGTTCTCGGGCCCCATCGCGGCCATGCAGACCCTGCGCCGCACCACCGGCAGCGTGGGCATGGGCGGCAACGGCCAGTTCACGCGGCTGTCAGCGCTGGACCGGATCGCCGCCGAGCACGACGTGCCCTGGCACGGCTCCCTGCTGGAGGACTTCGAGCTGGGACTGCACGTGCTGCTCACCGGCGGGCGCACCGAGTACTGCGGTGACGCGTTCGTGGCCCAGACCGGGCTGCGGACCGTCAAGCCGCTGCTGCGCCAGCGCAGCCGGTGGGCCCAGGGCGGGATGCAGTGCGCCAGGTACTGGTGGCAGGTGGTCACCTCGCCGCACGTCCCGCTGACCGCGGCGCTCGAGATCACCTACTACCTGTCGGTGCCGTGGACCCAGCTGGTCGGCGCCCTGGTGTTCCCCGCGGCGATCGCCGTGGACGTGCACTACGCGCTGGCCACGGCCGGAGGACCCGCCGGCTGGTGGCTCAGCGGCGCCTGGGGGCTGCTGCCGCTGGCCGTCCTCTTCGGCCTCGTGCCGCACGTCATGTGGGGCCCGCTGTACCGGGAGGCCACCGGCGGGCACGTCACGCGGCGCCGCGCGGCGCTGCTCTCGGTGGCCAACGCGGCGTACGCCTACCTGCTGCAGGTGGCCGTGTGGTGGGCCTTCTGGCGCACCCTGCGCGGGCGCACCGACTGGAAGAAGACGGCGCGGCGCACCGGGCCGCCCGCCGCACCGGTGGCGCCCGCGGCGAGGACAGCCCTCCCCCGCCCCCGGACCCCCGAGAGCACCGAGAGCACCGAGAGCACGGCAGGAGGCCAGCGATGAGCACCACCGGCTGGAGGAGGACGACGGCGGGGACCGCACTGCTGGCCGCTGCCCTGGTGGCGGTGCCGGTGGGCGCGGCCCGGGCCGACACGTCCACCGCCTCCGCGAGCCCGCTGTCGGTGACCACGGCGGTGGGGGCGACCGTCTCCGCGGCGTCGGCGTCCGCGTCCAGCGACGGCACCTCCGACGACCGGGGAAGCGTTCCCGCCGGCGTGCTGGGCGGGCAGGGCGTGGTCACGGCCGGGGTGGCCGTGGCCGACGTGCGCGCCTTCGCCACCGGCCTGTCCGGGTCCTGCGCGGGGCTGGTCGGCAGCGGAGGCTCCGTGGTGGTCGGCCCGGGCGGTGCGTGCGCGGTGAGCGCCGGGAGCGGCGGCGTGCGGGTCGCCCTGACCTCGACGCTGGTGCTGACCGCCGACGCGATCGTCTCCAGCTGCACCGCCAGCAGCACCGGCACGTCCACCACGAGGACGACCGTGGTCGGCGGCCAGCTCACCGGCCCCCTCGGCGCGACCGCCGCCGTGGGCGCCGGCACCAGCGGCACCCTGCTCGGGCTGGTCTCCGTCAGCACCGGCTCCACCGGCACCCAGGCGACGGCCGGACCGGTGTCCACGACCGCGCTGCAGCTGGGCCTGCTCTCGGGCACCACCGCGGTGCGCGTGGGGGCCGTCACGTGCGGCCGCAACGCGGTCGTCGTCCCGACCCCCGCGGTGCCCGCGGAGGGGCTGCCCATCGCCCTGGCCGGTGGTGCCGTCGTCGCGGGGGCCGTCCGCCGGGCCCTGCGCCAGGCGCGGACCGCCCCGACCCCCGGAGGACCCGCGTGACCCCGCAGACCGTCGCCGTCGTCATGGGCACCCGACCGGAGATCATCAAGATGGCGCCGGTGGTCCACGAGCTCACCGCCCGCGGTGCGCGGGCCCGGACCCTGCTCACGGGCCAGCACTACGACAGGGCCCTCGCCGGCTCGTTCGTGGAGGCCTGCGGGCTCACCGACGTCGCGGCGCCCGCCGCCGAGCTGGCCGGGCTCGCCCGCGGGGAGCAGGTGGCCGCGATGGTCGTGGGCCTGAGCGCCCAGCTGCGCGAGCTCGCGCCCTCCGCCGTCCTGGTCCAGGGAGACACCAACAGCGCCAACGCCGGGGCCCAGGCCGCGCACTACCTGGGGCTGCCGGTCGTGCACGTGGAGGCCGGGCTGCGCTCCGGCGACCGCGGGATGCCCGAGGAGGTCAACCGCCTGCTCATCGGTGCCCTCGCCGACGTCCACTGCGCCCCCACCGCCGCCAGCGCCGCGAACCTGCTGCGAGCCGGCGCCGACCCGCACGCGGTGCACGTGACCGGCAACCCGGTGGTGGAGGCGGTGCGCGCCTCGCTGCGCGCTCCTGACGGCCCGGCGGCGGCCCAGGAGGTGCTGCGCCGGGCGGGGCTCGAGCACCACGACGTCGTGCTGGCGACCGTGCACCGCGCGGAGAACACCGACGACCCGGCCGCCCTGGCCGCGCTGCTCGCCGCGCTGGGAGACCTGCCGGCGCCCGTGGTGCTGCCCGCCCACCCCCGCACCTCCGCGCGGATCACCGCGTGGGGCGTCCCGGTGCCCGCGTCGGTGCACCTGGTCGAGCCCGTCGACCACGCGGCGTTCCTGGCGCTGGCCGAGCGGGCGGTGCTCGTGGTGTCGGACTCCGGCGGCCTCCAGGAGGAGGTGACCGTGCTGCGCCGGCCCATGGTGGTGGTGCGCTCCACCACCGAGCGCCCGGAGAGCGTGGACGCCGGGTTCTGCCGCCTGTCCAGCCCCGCCGGCGTCGCCCGGGCCGCGGCCGAGCTGCTGCGGCCGGAGCACCTCGCCCGGCTGGCCACCGCCCCGAGCCCGTACGGCGACGGGCGGGCGAGCGAGCGCATCGCCGACCTCGCGCTGGGCACCACCGGTCCGCTCGCCGGCCCGCTGCGCCCCTTCGAGGAGCTGCTCCTCGCAGCGGGTGGCCGCCCCGGCGGTGCGGAGCAGCCGCAGCGCCGCTGACGCCGTCCCCGCGTCCCCGCCCCGCGCACGAGGGCCGCCCGGCACCCGCCGGGCGGCCCTCGTCGTCGTCCTCCTGCTCCCCTCGCCCCTCCTGGTCGTACGAGCCCCAGAGGGTGCGGACGGACGGGGGGAGGAGGGTGGGGACGACGACGAGGGCCGCTCCCCGGGCGGGGAGCGGCCCTCGCGGTCCGTCGCCGCGCGTCAGCGGGAGGCGCCACCCCGGAAGGCGCTGGCCATGGCCGCCTGCTCGGCGAGCACGTCGGCCGTGCGCGCCTGGACCGCGTCCAGCTGCCCGATCGTCGCCGCGGCAGCGGTGACGCCCTGCGCCACGGTCGTCGACGAGCGCTGGATGTCGCCGATGCGCTGCGCCACCTCCTCGGTGGCCTGGGCGGTGGCCCGCGCCAGCTCCTTGACCTCGCCCGCCACCACCGCGAAGCCGCGACCGGACTCCCCTGCGCGCGCGGCCTCGATGGTGGCGTTGAGGGCCAGGAGGTTGGTCTGCGCGGCGATCGAGGAGATCACCTTGATGATGTCGCCGATCGCGGCGGACGCCGCGCTCAGCGCCTGCACCTCCACCTCCACCGCGCGGGCCTGCGCCGCACCCGCCTCTCCCACCCGGGTGGCGTCGTCGGACGCCGTCCGCAGCCGCGCCACGGTGTCGAAGAGCGCGCCGGCGGCGCGCACGTCGTCCTCGGAGCGCTGCAGCGACTCCAGGCGCTGCGTCACCAGCTCCGCCACCTGCCGCAGCGCCGCGGCGCGCGAGTCGGACAGGGCGGTGGTGACGGTGGTGAAGAAGTCCATCGTGCCGACCACCTCACCGCCCACGAGCACCGGGAAGCACACCCCGGACCTCACACCCGCGCGCTGGGCGGCCGGGGCGCGCACGCAGTCCGTGAGCTCGCCGAGGTCCTCCACGGCCACGAGGTCCCGGGCGCGCCAGGCGCGGCCCGACAGCCCGACGCCCTCGGCGAAGGAGGCGGCCAGGGTGACGCGCCGGAACTCCTCCCCCGCCGACCCCGACTCCTGGGCGAAGCGCAGCTCGCGGGAGACGGGGTCCATGGCCCAGAAGGACCCGTAGGCCCAGCCGAACGCCGTGCGCACCGAGTCCAGGGCGCAGCTGAGCACGCGCTCGCGGGTGCCGGCGGCGTTGACCTGGGTGACGACCGTGGTGACGGCCTCGCGGTCCTGCAGCACCTGCGCCGTGGCCCGGCGGGCCCTGACGGCGCTGACCACGTGGGCCGCGATGCGGGAGATGGTGGCCCACTTGTCCTCGCGGCCGTCGAAGAACGGCAGCGGCACGGTGCCGCGCAGCTCGTGGAGGGCGGTCGTGCGGCCGTCCTCGACGACCGGGAGCAGCGCCCCCTCCGGCGCACCGGCGCGCGCGAACGCCTCGCAGCGCTGGGCGGCGAGGCTGGTGCCGGCAGCCAGCGGCAGCCGCACGGGGTGCGTCACCGCCATGACGCGCAGGTGCTCAGGCCCCGCGAAGGAGGAGGCCCGCAGCCCCAGCGCGGCAGCGCCCTGGACCCTCGGCACCAGCGGGCCGCTGACCGAGCGCAGCACGAACTCGCCCGTCGCGTCGGGCATCCACACGGCGGCGAAGGTGCAGCCGAGCCTCTCTGCCAGGACCAGCGAGATGCGGCGCTGCACCTCCAGCTCGTCACCCACCGGCGCCTCCAGCGCGGTGAGCACCGCTTCCAGCGCCTCCACGTCCTGCGGCTGCGGCACGGCCACCGCCGTCGCCCCCCGTCGTCCCCACACGTCCGTCTCCCCTCGACGCCCCGGGCGCGGGCGCGGCCCGGGTGCTCGTCCCATCGGGTGCTCGGGGCCCGTCGTCGACGGTCGTCCGGACACGAGTCATGGGCAGTCGGCTGCGGACGGCCCCGGGGGGTGACCCCCGCGGCGCAGTGGCAGCCTCGGGTGGTGGCCGCACCGCTGACCCCGCCCAGCCCGGGACCCAGCCCGGAGCCCAGCCCCTCTCGGCGCGCCCTCGCCGTGGAGCCCTTCCACGCGATGGCCTTCGCCGCCCGGGCCGCCGAGCTGCGGGCGCAGGGCCACCGCGTGGTGGCGCTCAGCCTCGGCGAGCCCGACGAGGGCGCTCCGCCCGCCGTGCTGGAGGCCCTGCACGCGGTGACCGACGGGCGGCCGCTGCCGTACACGCCGGCGCTGGGCCTGCCGGAGCTGCGCGGCGCGATCGCCCAGCGCTACCGCGAGCGCCACGGGGTGGACCTCGACCCGCGCCGGGTGGTGGTGACCTCCGGCGCCTCGGCCGCGCTGGTGCTGGTCACCGCGCTCGTGGTCGACCCCGGGGACGACGTCCTCATGGCCGACCCGTCCTACCCGTGCAACCGGCAGATCGTCAGGGCGCTCGGCGGGCGCGCGGTGGAGGTGGCCACCACGCCCGCCACCCGCTACCAGCTGTCCGCGGCCGCCGTGGAGGCCGCGTGGACGCCGGCGACCCGGGCGGTGCTCGTGGCCACCCCGTCCAACCCGACGGGCACCACGGTGCCGCAGGCGGAGCTGGAGGCGGTGTGCCGGCTGGCGCGCGAGCGCGGCGCCTGGCGGGTGGTGGACGAGATCTACCTCGACCTGGCCGACCCGGTGGACGGCGCCCCGCCGCGCAGCGCGCTGGCCCTGGACGACGACGCCGTGGTCATCGGCAGCTTCTCCAAGCACACCGGCATGACGGGGTGGCGGCTCGGCTGGTGCGTGGTCCCCGAGCGCGCCGTGGAGGCCGTGGAGCGGATGGCCTCCAACTTCTTCATCTGCGCCTCCGCGCCGGCGCAGCACGCCGCCCTGGCGGCCTTCACGCCGGCGTCGCTGGAGCTGGTGGAGCGGCGCCGGCTCGACCTGCTCCAGCGCCGGGCGCTGGTGCTGGAGGGCCTCGCTGCCGCGGGGCTGGAGGTGCCGGTGCCCCCGGACGGCGCCTTCTACGCCTACGTGGACGTGTCGGGCACCGGCCTGGGGGCCTGGGAGCTGTGCGAGCGGCTGCTGGCCGAGGAGCACGTGGCGCTGACCCCCGGGCGCGACTTCGGTGCCACCACCGCCGACACGCACGTGCGCCTGTCCTACGCGGCCTCCCGTGAGGAGCTGGCGGAGGGCCTGGCCCGCCTGCAGCGCTTCACCGCGCGGCTGCGGTCGTCGTCGTCGTCCTGATCCAGCGGGCCGGGTCGGGTGCGTCAGGGGCAGGGGGTGGAGCCCAGCGCGGCGTCGGAGAGCACGGCCGCGCCGCCCAGGCCGGTGACGTCCTGCACGCTGAGGTCGGTGAAGGCCCTGGCGGTGGCGGACGGCAGGCAGTCGCGGCGGGTGAGCAGCAGCGGGGCGCCCAGCGCGGCGCCCGCCAGGGCGTCGGGGAACCCCTCCCCGCTGGCCAGCAGCGGCGAGGGCACCGTCTCCCAGGTGTCGCGCGCGACGGCTGCGGCCGTCGCGTACCTGTCGTCCCCGGAGAGCCGCACCACCACCGTGCCGGGCAGCAGCGCGCGCAGCTGCTGCTGGACGTCGGGGGTCACCACGGCGGGGCCCCCCACGAGCGTGATGCGCGCCGGCGCCAGCGCGGTGAGCACCTCCCGCGTGGCCGCGGGCAGGGTGCCGCGCTCGGTGAGGAGCAGCGGGGAGCCGAGCGCTGCTCCCGCCGACCCGGCCGCGAGGGCGTCGGGGAAGTCCTGACCGGACGCCAGCACCACCTCCGAGGCGCTGGGGAACGCGGTGGTGGCCACCGCGGCCGCGGTCTCGTAGCGGTCGGCCCCCTGCACGCGCTGGACACCCCCGGAGGCCAGCGGCGCCAGCTGGCGCACCACGTCGTCCCCGACGGCGGAGGAGCCGCCCACCACGTGCACCACCGCGGGGGAGAGCCGCTCCAGCTCGGTGCGGACGACGGCGGGCAGCGGACCCGGCGGCACGGTGAGCACCGGTCCGCCGAGCTGCGCGGCCAGCGGCGCGGCGGCGAGGGCGTCGGGGAAGCGCGCGCCGCTCACCACCACCACGTCGTGGGCGCCCTTCGGGAAGGCCTCCCGGGAGACCGCCGCGGCGGTGGCGTACCGGTCGGCGCCCCACCACCGCACCGCCGTGGTGGCGGCCTGCGCCGGGGGCGGGACGACCACGGAGGCGGCGAGCGCACCGAGGGTCACCGTGCAGGCCACCGCGGCAGCGGCGGCCCGCCGCACCACAGCCGCGCCCACCCGTCCACCGTGGCACAGGGCCCGGGTCGCGGGCGTCGGGACGCGCCGGGGCGGGGGTGGCTGTGCGGGGCGGCGGGCGGTGGGCCAGCATGGCCGGGTGCCCGCTGACGAGACGCCCCGGCCAGCGGGCATGGCGCTCGACCCCGACGACGCGAGCCGGCTGGTGCTGCGGGGAGACATCGACGTCTACGCGGTGGCCGGGCACCGCCTCGCCCCCGAGCAGCTGGCCGGCGTGCGCGTGGTGGACCTGCACGCGGTCGACTTCGTCGACTCGGCCGGGCTCGGCTTCCTCATCGGCCTGTCGCGGCAGGTGCGCCCGCACCGGCTGCGCCTGGAGGGCCTGCACGGCACGGCGCGGCAGATGCTCGTGGTGATGGGCGCCCACCACGTGCTCGACCTCTGACGTCCTCCGCGGGGAGGAGCGCGGCGGCGGCCCCTCAGACGCTGACGGCGGCGGCGTCGCGGTAGTGCTCGAGCAGCTGCTCGCACAGGGCGCTCCACGTGCGCCCGCGGGTGCGCTCGCGGGCTGCCTCCCCCAGTGCGCGGCGCTTGGCGGCGTCGCCGGCGAGGTCGGCGACGTGAGCGCGCAGACCGGCGAGGTCTCCGGGCGCGTAGAGCCAGCCGGTCCGGCTGGGGTCCACGAGGTCGCGCAGGCCGCCCGCCGCGGGCGCCACCACGGGCACCCCGCTGGCCAGCGCCTCCTGCGCCGCCTGGCAGAACGTCTCGTGCTCCCCGGTGTGGACGAACACGTCGAGGCTGGCGACGGCGGCCGCGAGGCGCTCCCCCGACAGCTGGCCGAGGAACGCCGCCCCGGGCAGCTGGGCCTGCAGGCGTGGCCGGGAGGGTCCGTCCCCCACCACCACGAGCCGCGTGCCGGGGACCCCCGACAGGACGGCGAGGTCCTCCAGCCGCTTCTCCGGCGCGACGCGCCCCACGTAGCCCACCAGCACCTCGCCGTGCGGGGCCAGCTGCGCGCGCAGCGCCGGGTCGCGGCGGGCGGGGTCGAAGAGGTCGTCCACGCCGCGGGCCCACACGCGGGTGCGGGGGATGCCCCGCGACCGCAGCTGCTCGGCGACGGTGGCGGTGGGGGCCAGCGTCAGCTCGGCGCGGCGGTGGATGGCCTCCACGCGCCACCACGCGGCCTCCTGGGCGGTGTGCACCCTGGCCGTGAGGGGGTACCGGCTGGCGAATCCGGCCACGTCCGTCTGGAAGACCGCCACCACGGGCAGGCCGAGCCCGTTGGCGGCGCGGGCGGCGGTGCCTCCCAGGCCGAAGGGCGAGGCGAGGTGGACGACGTCGGGGGCGAAGGCCGCCAGCACCGCGCGCAGCCGCGTGGCCGACGGCAGCGGGACGCGCACCTCGGTGTAGCCGGGCAGCCCGAGCGAGGGGACGTCCACCACCATCGCGCCGTGCACGCTGCGCGGGGCTCCGGGGCTGGCGCAGACGACGAGGGCGGAGTGGCCCTCGCGCTCGAGGTGCTCCAGCACCCGCAGCACGGAGCGCACCACGCCGTTCATCGCCGGCAGGAACGAGTCGGTGACGATCGCGACCCTCACGCGGCCCACTGTCGGCGGCCTCGCCGTCCGGCGGGTCATCCGCGGGTGTCCAGCGGCCGACGCCCCGGTGACCATCGGGCGCGGCATGGGGGATCATGGACCCGGTGATCGCGCTTCCGTGAGAGCGGTTATCGTCCTTGCCCGTTGCTCCGTCGAGAGACCCCCACCAGGAGGCCCCCGTGGTCGCTGTCGTCGCTCCCCTCGGTCGGCTCCTGCTGACCGCCGCCGCTTCCGCCGGCATCGTCAAGGCCCTGTCCGACGGCCGCGGGGGCACGGCGCTGCGCCGCAGCGCGGTCGGCACGGCCAAGCTGGGCATCCGCGCCGGCCGCGCCGCGGAGGTGGGCGTGGAGAAGCTGCGCCTGGCCACCGGAGACGTGGTCGCCCAGGCCCACGCCGAGCTCGGTGAGGCCGCGCCCGTGCCGCGCACCCCCGCGGCGGGCCACGACCACGACCACGACCACTGAGCCGCCCGGCATGACCGGAGACCGGGTCGTCGACGTCCGGGTGGTCGCCGACGCCGGCGGTCGCGTCCGGCTGCAGGCGGACTGGCTGCGCGGCCAGGCGGCCCGCGCGGTGGCCGCCGAGGACGCCGTGGACGACCTCGACGGCGTGCACCTCGTGCGCGCCCACCCCGTCACCGGCGCCGTCGTCGTCCACTGCGACCGAGACCGGACCACCCTGCAGGCGCTGCGCGCCGCCGTCGCCTCGGCCGCCCGGGTCGACGCCGGGGCGGTCGCCTCGCGCACGCCGCGCTCCGCCGACGTCGGCAACGGCGAGGTCGCGCGGATCATCGTGGGCGGCGTGGCCCTGGCGCTGCTCGGCCTGCGCAGGTACGCCTTCGGCAGGCCGCCGCTGCTCGGTCCGGCCTCCCGGACCGTCGCCACCGGTGTGACGATCTTCTCCGGCTACCCGTTCCTGCGGGGCGCGCTGCGGTCCATCGGCTCCGGCAAGGGCCTCGGCACCGACGTCCTCGTCACCGCCGCCACCGTCGCGAGCCTCCTGCTGCGCGAGAACGTCGTCGCCCTGACCGTGCTGTGGCTGCTCAACATCGGCGAGTACCTGCAGGACCTCACGCTGCGGCGCACCCGTCGCGCCATCGCCGACCTGCTCACCGGCGCCCAGACCGAGGCGTGGGTGCAGCGCGAGGTGACCGAGACCGTCAGCACGGCCGGGGGCCCGCGGACGGTCCGCAGCACCGTCGAGGTGAAGGTGCCGCTGGAGGAGCTGCGCGTCGGCGACCTCGTCGTCGCCCACGACCAGTCGACCCTCGCCGTCGACGGCGAGGTCGTCGAGGGCGAGGCGGTGGTGGACCAGGCCGCCCTGACCGGCGAGAACCTCCCGGTGCAGCGCACCGTCGGAGACGCTGTGCTCGCCGGCAGCGTGGTGCTGCGGGGACGGCTCGTGGTCCGCGCCACGGCCACCGGCTCCGACACCGCCGTGGGCCGCATCATCGCCCGGGTCGAGGACGCCCAGGCCGACCGCGCGCCCGTGCAGACCGTCGGTGACGCGTTCAGCCGCCGCTTCGTGCCCGCGTCCTTCGCGCTGGCGCTCGGTGTGCTCGTGGTGACGCGGGACGTCCGCCGCGCCATGACCATGCTCCTCATCGCCTGCCCCTGCGCGGTCGGGCTGGCCACGCCGACGGCCATCAGCGCGGCCATCGGCAACGGCGCCCGCCGGGGCATCCTCATGAAGGGCGGCTCCCACCTGGAGGCCGCCGGCCGCGTCGACGCGTTCGTCTTCGACAAGACCGGCACCCTCACCGTGGGCCGCCCCGTGGTCACCAACGTCCTGTCCTTCCGCGAGGACTGGACCCCCGAGCAGGTGCTCGTCGAGGCCGCCAACTCCGAGGTGCACTCCAAGCACCCGCTGGCCCAGGCGGTCATCAGGGCGGGCGAGGAGCGCCACCTCGTCATCCCCACCCACGACGAGTGCGAGGCGATCCTCGGCCTGGGCATGCGGGTGATGGCGAGCGGGCGCGTGCTGCTGGTCGGCAGCCCCGGGCTCATGGACCGCGAGGGCGTCGAGGTGGACGCGCGCGCCCGCGACTGGGTGGACCGGCTGCAGGCGCAGGCGGAGACGCCGCTCCTGCTCGCCGTCGACGGCGTCCTCACCGGCCTGGTGAGCCTGCGCGACCAGGTGCGCCCCGAGGCCCGCGAGGTGCTCGACGCGCTGCGCGCCTCCGGTGTGCGGCGCATCGTCATGCTCACCGGCGACCACCCCGCCACCGCCGCCGCCGTGGCGGCGGAGCTGGGGATCACCGAGTTCCGCTCCCAGGTCATGCCCGAGGAGAAGCAGGACGTCGTGCGCGAGCTCCAGGCGGCCGGGCACGTCGTCGCCGTCGTCGGGGACGGCACCAACGACGCCCCCGCGCTGGCCCTGGCCGACCTCGGCATCGCCATGGGCCTGTCCGGCACCGACGTCGCGGTGGAGACCGCCGACGTCGCACTGGTCGGCGACGACCTGCGCCGGCTCCTGCACCTGCGCGACCTCGGCGACCGCACGCTGCGCCTCATCCGCCAGAACTACGGGGCCTCGATCGCCGTCAACGGCGTGGGACTGGCGCTCGGCGCGGCGGGTGCGCTGTCACCGGTGCTGGCGGCCGTGGCCCACAACGCCTCGTCGGTGTTCGTGGCGGTGAACTCGGCGCGCCTCGTGCGCTACCGGCTGGACGCCCCCGCGTCCGCGAAGCCGGACGCCGGGGTGAGGTCGGCCTCGACGTCCTGACCCTGCTGCTGGTCCTGCGCCGGCGCCTCGGCGTGGCGCTGGCGCGGGATGAGGGCGGCCGGGACCACCGCGGGCACCGCTCCGGTGGTGTGCACCCCTCCCGCGCGCAGGCGGGAGGTGCCGAGCAGGCGCGCCACCTCGGCGGGGTCCGTGCCGGCGTCCAGCAGGCGCTGGGCGCGGGTGGCGCGCAGCGCGTGGGACGTGACGTCGGGCAGGCCGGCGGCGTCGAAGAGAGCGCGCAGGCGCCGGGTGGTGGCGGCCGGGTCGGCGGCGGTGCCCCGGGAGGTGGGGAAGACCAGTGCGGCCTCGCCGACGTCGGCGCTGGGCCGCTGGCGGCGCGCCCGCAGCAGCGCCGCGAGGGAGTCGGTGACGGGGACGACGCGGACGTCGGAGGTGCGGCGCACCTCCGTGGAGCGGCCCGAGGCCCTGTCGAGGCGCGCGGCGACGCGCACGTGGGCCGCCCCCTCGGTGACGTCGACGTCGGCCCAGCGCAGCGCCAGGGCCTCCCCGAGGCGGGCGCCGGTCCCCAGGAGCACGGCCACCAGGTCGGCCAGCCCGTGGCGCACCGCGTCGGCGTCCGCCGCGGCCACCACCAGCAGGTGCGCGGCCTCCGCGACCGTCAGCACCGGTGCGGCGGCCGGCGCCGCGGTGACGGGCAGCTCCACCCCCTGCAGCGGGTCGGCGTCGAGCACGCCCTTGGCCAGCGCCACGTCCACGACGCCGCGCAGGCAGTTGCGCGCCGTGCGCGCCGCCGCCGGACCGGAGCGGTCCGCCACCTCGGCGAGCCAGCGCTCGGCCACGGAGGCGGACAGGTGCCGCACCTTGAGCATCCCCAGCCGCGGCACCAGGTGCGCCACCACGGAGCGGCGGTACAGGTCCCGGGTGCCCGGGCGGGCGCCGGTGGCGGCGAGCACGTCCAGCCACGTGGCGGCGGTGTCGGCGACCGTGGTGACGCGGTCGTCCGCGGCCGCCGCCGCGGCCGCCTCGGCGCGGGCGCGCCGGGCCAGGTTGTCGGCCAGCGCCGCCTCGGCGTCGCGCTGCGTCGCGCCGGTGGCGCGCACCTGGCGGGACTCGCCGTCCGCACCGCTGACGCGGCAGCGGGCGACCCACCGGCTGCGCCCCATGCCGTGCGCGCTCGCGGCGCGCACCCACCTCCCGGTGAGCGGGTCGAGGGTCTCGACGTGCGTGCTCACCTGGCCTGCGGCCCCTGTCGCCAGGGCGGGTCGTCCCACGTCGAGGACGCTAGACCGCGGGGTCGGGCGGCGTGGTGCTTTTCACCAGACGGGGTTGTGGGCGCGGGCCGCGCCCACCTCGCCGGACCGGCTCAGACCTCGACGACGACGCCGAACGGCAGCTCGGCCACCACCGCGTCGTTCACGGACAGCACCAGGGCGTGAGGGCCGGTGCTGCTCAGCGGCGCCACCACCGCCACCGCGAAGCACGCCGACACCGGACCTGACGCGTCCTGCTGCTCCAGCCCGGGGCTGACCTCCCAGGCCGAGATGGTGCCGACGTCCCCCTCCGGGGTGCGCGCGGACAGCTCCAGCCACGCGGCGGGCTCCCACCGCCCCATCCACAGCCGGCCGGCGGCCGCCAGCACCTGCTGGGCCGGCAGCCGCGGAACGGCGATGACGGTGCGGTGGGCGCCGACGGCCGTCAGCGTGCCGTCGGCGTCGACGCGCGCGTAGTCCGCCAGCAGGGCGTAGTCGAGCTCGGCCACGGGCCCATCCTGCCCGTCGGCGGGTCGTGCGGCCCGCAGGTGCCCGGTGGCGGCCGGTGGCGTCCGGGGGCGTCCGGGGGCGTCCGACCGGGCGAGACGATCTCCTCGCAGTGGCCGAGCGGCCCCCGCAGCGCCATCATCAGCGCGTGGACAACGACCGGCGCTCCTCCCTGCCCCTCGTGCTGTTCGCCGGCCTGGCCGGTGCCTCCGCGTGGCTGCTGCTGCGCTCCCGGCGGTCGTCAGGAGCGGGCCAGGGCGCCGAGCGCCCCACCACCCCGATCGGGCGCGTCGGCGAGCCGGGCCCCGAGTGGACGGTCGTGCAGACGGTGGCCATCGCCCGCCCCGCCGGCGAGGTCGCCACGCACCTGCACGACCACGGAGGCCTGCCCGGCCTGACCGGTGGCCTCCAGGGCGCCGTCCTGGACCGCTTCGAGTGGGACGTCGAGGGCACCGGCCACTTCGAGGCCGAGGTGCACAGCCTGCCCGGCGCCAACCACACCGAGGTGACGCTGAGGATCGCCCCGGAGAGCACCTCCGTGCGCAGCACCGCCGAGCACGCGGCGGCGCACCTGCCCCTCGTGGGCGGCCCCTCGCTGCGGTCGCAGGCCTCGCGCTCGCTGGCGCACCTGCAGCGCCTGCTGGAGTCCACCCAGCCGGGCAGCCCCGAGCGCGCCGCCGCGGTGGCCGAGCTCGCGCAGAGCTGACCGCCGTCGTCCTGCCGGGCCGGGCCCGGCGGGGCTCAGCCCCGGCGGGGTCCGCGCAGGAGCATCGCCACCAGCGCACCCAGGCCCGCGGCGACCACCAGCTCCTGGGGCATCCGCCGCGGGCTCTCGCGCTGGATGCGGGCGTGGAAGGCGTCGAGGCGGGCCGGGAACGGTGAGCGGCCGAAGAACAGCTCGCTGGGCTTGTCCAGGTCCGGGAACGCACCGCCCGCCATGCCGGCGAGGGCGGACAGCAGCACCGCGGGACGCTGGCGCCGGCTCGCGCGCGCCACGAGCGCGATGGCCGTCAGCCCCGCCAGGCCGTCGCAGACGGCGGTGACGAGGAACACCCAGCGGCGGTCGTCACCCCAGTGCGGCACCTGGTCGAGCACGAAGTGCGACACCACCCCCGTGGCGAAGGCCTGGACGGGCCGCTCCGCGAGCGGGCCTGCTCCGAGCACGGCTCCCGCCAGGACGTGGTTGGTGACCAGCACGAGGCACAGCATGCCGCGCTCCGCCCGCCCCGCGGACGCCCGCTGCGCCGAGCGGGGTGGGGCGGCCCCGCGGAGGTGCGGGACGGCGCCGCCCGGCAGACCATCGGCGGGTGACGAAGCGCGCCGAGGGGCTCGACGAGGTCTGGGACGACTGGAAGAGCGCCGTGACCATGACGGCGAAGGAGCTCGAGGAGTGGCTCGAGACCGACGAGTCCCAGGAGGTCGGGCAGAGGTCCGGGGGGTCCGGGGAGTCGACCGGGCACGCCTCGGGCCGGCGGATCGTGGAGCTGCTGCGCACGAAGAAGGACGACCTCACCGACGACGACGTCGCCCACATGCGCAAGGTGGTCGGCTACGTGGAGCGGCACCGGGCGCAGGGCGGTCCTGACGACGACGTCGAGCACAGCCGCTGGCGCTACTCCCTCATGAACTGGGGCCACGACCCCCTCGACGGGTGACCGGCGCATGAGCGTCGCCGTCGCCGTCGAGGTGGAGGAGCTGGAGCTCCTCACCGTCTCGCCGCAGGCCCCCGGCTGGACCCGGCGCCGCACCGGGAGCGGCTTCACCTACCTGGACGGCGCCGGGCGGCGCCTGTCCGCGGCGGACGGGGACCGCTGCCGGGCGCTCGTCATCCCGCCGGCGTGGAAGGACGTGTGGATCTGCCCGCAGCCGCAGGGCCACATCCAGGCGGTCGGCACCGACGAGGCCGGCCGGCGCCAGTACCTCTACCACCCGCAGTGGCGCCTCCAGCGCGACCGCGCCAAGTTCGAGCGGGTGCTGCAGGTGGCGGAGCGGCTGCCCGCGGCGCGCTCGCGGGCGGCGGCGGACCTGGCGCGCTCCGGGATGCCGCGCGAGCGGGCGCTGGGCTGCGCCTTCCGGCTGCTGGACCTGGGCTTCTTCCGCATCGGCGGCGAGGGGTACGTGGAGAGCGGGCAGTCCTACGGCCTGGCCACCATCGAGAAGCAGCACGTGCGCCTGGCCGACGGGGCCGTGGTGTTCGACTACACCGCCAAGCACGGCAAGCGGCGGCTGCTGCGGCTGGTGGACGCCTCGGTGCACGAGGCGGTCGGGGTGATGAAGCGGCGCCGCGGCGGCGGGGACGACCTGCTGGCGTGGAAGGACGCCGCCGGCTGGCACGACGTCACCAGCGGCGACATCAACGAGTACGTCAAGGCCGCGTTCGGGGGCGAGGACGTCTCCGCGAAGGACTTCCGCACCTGGCACGCCACCGTGCTGGCAGCGGTGGCCCTAGCGGTCTCGACGCACGCGGCGGAGTCGCCGACGGCGCGGCAGCGGGCCGTGGCCCGGGCTGTGCGGGAGGTGTCGCAGTACCTCGGCAACACCCCGGCCGTGGCGCGGGCCTCCTACGTCGACCCGCGGGTGGTGGACCTCTTCGAGGACGGCACCACGATCGAGCCGGCGCTGGCCGACCTCGGTGAGGGCGCGGCCTTCGGAGAGCCCGGCACGCACGGTGCGGTGGAGCGGGCCGTGCTCGACCTGCTGCGCCACCCGGGCCAGGCCGCGAGCCGCGCGAAGCGGCGCTGACCCCGTCCTTCCTGGCTGGCACGGGGTGGCCCTGGGCCACTCCTGCTGGACCGGGGCCACCCCGTGCCAACCAGGGAGTGGAGCGGATCCACCCAGTGGGCCGGTGAGCGGTGCCGTCACGCCCAGCCGAGCTCGTGGAGGCGCTCGTCGCTGATGCCGAAGTGGTGCCCGACCTCGTGGACCACGGTGACGGCGACCTCCTCCACCACCTCCTCGCGCGTCTCGCACGCGCGCAGCGTCGGCCCGCGGAAGACGAGGATCCGGTCCGGCAGCGCGCCGGCGTCCCAGCCGGAGTCGCGCTCGGTGAGGGGGATGCCCTCGTAGAGGCCGAGGATCTCGTCCTCGCCCTCGGGCGGCTCGTCCTCGACGAGCACCACGACGTTGCTCATCATCCGCGTGAGCTCCTCCGGCAGGGCGTCGAGGCCGTCGGCGACGGCGTCCTCGAACTCCTCCTCGCTCATCTCCACGGGCACCGGCCCACCCTCGCACGGGTGCTGGGACCGGTGCCGCCAGAGCACTCACACCGTCCCGCCGAGCATGCAGAAGTCATCGGGAACGCTCCTGGAGGCGCTTCCAGGCGAGTTCTGCATGCTGGGCGGGACGCGGGATCAGCCGAAAGCGCGGTCGTACTCCGCCTGCAGCGCCGGGTCCGCAGGCCCCGACGCCCCGCACACCGCGACGCGACCAGCTCCGGCGGCCACCAGGTACTCCCCACCGACCTCGAAGCCGAAGCCCCCGACCAGCGCGGCCGACGTCCCGTCCTGCTGCGGCGCGTCGACCACCACCCGCTCGCCCGGCTCCCCCCGGTAGACGCGCTCCACGTCGAGCACGACGCGGGTCCCGTCCACCGAGGCCACGCGTCCTGCGAAGGCGGTGTCCACCTGCGTGAGGCTGACCGCGACCCCCGGGCACGAGGCGGTGGCCGGGTCGAAGGGCTCGGCGGTCAGCGTGGTCGTCACCGGCTCGGGTTCCAGCGACCCCACCACGGGCACGGCGACGGCGGCCACCGCGGCGGCTGCCGCCGCGACCGCCAGCGCCACCACCCACGGACGACGACGGCGAGCGCCGGCGTCCGCAGCCCGCCCGCCTCCCTCGGCGGCTCCAGCGGTCACGTCGGGGGTGGGGCGGGTGGTGCTCACGGCGGCCTCCAGCAGGTCGGCGACCCGGGCCGGGTCGGCGGGTGGGAGGCCGGCCGCGGGGTCGGCGCCGCGCAGCGCTGCGCGCAGCTCGTCGTCGTTCACCGTGCCTCGCCTCCTGCCCCCACCTGTCCGGCACCGGCGCCGTCCTTTCGCAGCCGGTCCAGCTCGGCGGCCAGCTCCTTCTTCGCGCGGTGCAGCCGGATGCTCACGGCGTTGGGCGTCACCCCGAGCACCACGGCGATCTGCGCGGGCGCCAGCTCCTCCCACGCCCACAGCCGCAGCACCTCCGCCGACGCCGGCCTGCTGCCCGCGAGCGACGCCAGTGCGGCCCGCACCGGGCCGGGGTCGGGGCGCGCGTCGTCGTCCCCGGTCCAGACCGCCGTGACGTCGCGCGGTGGGTCGACGACGGCGACGCGCGCCGCGAGCAGCCGCTGCCGCCGGGCGGAGCGCTCGGCGTTGGCCAGGCAGCCGCGCGCCACGCCGTAGGTCCACGGCAGCGCCTCGGGCGGCGCGGGGACGTCGTCCAGGCGTCGCCAGAGCACGAGGAGCACGTCGGACAGGACGTCGTCGGCCAGCGCCGCGCCGGCGCGGCGGGTGAGGTAGCGCCGCACCGGCTCGAGCACGTCAGCCGCGAGCGCCTCGAAGCGGGCGCGCCGCTGGGCGTCGTCGCCTTCGTCGCCGACCATGGACCCCACCCTGGTCCATGTCCAGCACCCAGGCGGTCCTTTCACCGCCGCCGGTGCGCACGACGCCCATGATCACGCTCGGGAAGGGGGGTCAGGCGTTCGCGCGGGTGGCGATCTCGGCCAGCTCGTCCTCGGTGGCGGGAAAGCCGGGGAAGCGCGCCATCCGGACCAGCGGGATCGCGCGGAACATCTCGCCGTGCGTCGGGTCGTCGACCATGCCGGCGAAACCGCCACCGGAGCGCTCCAACACCGCCCGCAGCGCCGGCCCCGCCACGGGGTGGCCGAGCCAGGTGGAGATCTCGTCGTCGACGGCCACCGGCAGGGTGAGGTCCTCGCCGTCCACCTGCACGGTCTCGCGCAGCCTCACGTCGCGCGAGGACGCTCCCACCCGCACCTCGAACGCACCGCCCTCCACCACCCAGCGCCGCTGCACCGGGCTCCAGTACGACAGCGCCCGGGCGTCCAGCTCGAACGCCACCGTCCGCGACTGCCCCGGCTCCAGCTCGACGCGCGCGAAGGCCTTCAGCTCGGAGTCCGGGCGGGCCACCGACGCCTCCGGGTCGGCCACGTAGGCCTGCACCACCTCGGCGGCGGCGTGGCGGCCGGTGTTGGTCACCGTCAGCGTGACGCTCAGCCCGGCGTCCGCGCCGGAGCCCGTGACCTCCACCGACAGGTCTGCGTGCTCGAACGTCGTGTAGGTCAGCCCGTGCCCGAAGGGGAAGGACACGGGTGCCTCGCGCGTGTCGTACCAGCGGTAGCCGATGAAGACGCCCTCGCCGTACCGGACCACGCCACCCTCCCCGGGGAAGCCGGTGAACGCCGGGGTGTCCTCCAGGCGCAGCGGGAGCGTCTCGGCGAGCTTCCCGCTCGGGCTGACGACGCCCAGCAGCAGGTCGGCGACCGCAGAGCCACCCGCCTGCCCCAGCAGCCAGCCCTCGAGCAGCGCCGGCACGCGGTCGGCCCACGGGTGCAGCCTCACCGCGGAGCCGTTGGAGAGCACGACGACGACGCTCTCGTTCACCGCGAGCACGGCGTCCAGCAGCGCGAGCTGCTCGGCGGGCAGGTCGAGGTGGGTCCTGTCGAAGCCCTCCGACTCGTAGGAGCCGGGCAGCCCCAGGAACACCAGGACGACGTCGGCCGCGCGCGCAGCGGCCACGGCCTCCTCGGTGAGGTCTGCCGCGGAGAGGCCGGCGACGGGCGAGCCCTCCAGCGGGTACCCGGCAGCGAAGCGCACGTCGGTGCCGGCCAGGCCCGCGCGCAGGGCGGTGAGCGCGTCGTCGAGCTGCGTGGGCACCACCTGGGAGCTGCCGGCGCCCTGGTAGCGCGGCGTGCGGGCCATCTCCCCGACGACGGCGACGACACCGGGGCCCGTCAGGTCCAGCGGCAGCAGCGGCTTCCCGCCGCGGGCGGAGACGGGGTCGTTCCTCAGGAGCACGGCGCTGCGCTGCGCGGCCTCGCGGGCGAGGGCGTGGTGCGCTGCGGCGTCGTAGGCTCGGGGTTCGGCGAGGCCCGGCTGCGCCTTGGCCACGAGCTCCAGCACGCGGCGCGCGGCGCGGTCGACGTCCTCCTCGGACAGGCGGCCCTCGCGCACGGCGGCGAGCACCTTCGCGGTGGACGCCCCGGACGACGACGGCATCTCCAGGTCCAGCCCGGCGGCCACGCCGGTGGGGCGGTCGTCGACGGCACCCCAGTCGGAGACCACCAGCCCCTCGAACCCCCACTCCTCGCGCAGCACCTGCGTCAGCAGCCACGGGTCCTGGCTGGCGTAGACGCCGTTGACGCGGTTGTAGGAGCACATGACCGTCCACGGCTGGGCGGTGCGGACCACGCGCTCGAAGGCGGTGAGGTAGACCTCGCGGAGGGTCCGCTCGTCCACCTCGGCGGAGACGCTCATGCGGTGCGTCTCCTGGTTGTTGGCGGCGAAGTGCTTCAGCGAGGTGCCCACGCCCTGGGACTGCACGCCGCGCACGAGGGCGGCGGCGAGGTCTCCGGCGAGCACCGGGTCTTCGGAGAAGTACTCGAAGTTGCGACCGCACAGCGGGGTGCGCTTCATGTTGACCCCGGGGCCGAGCAGGACGGCGACGCCCTCGGCGCGGCACTCCTCGCCCAGGGCGGTGCCCACGCGGTGAAGGAGGTCGACGTCCCAGGACGACGCCAGCCCGGCGGCCGGGGGGAAGCAGGTGGCGGGCACGGACCCGCCCAGGCCGAGGTGGTCGCCGTCGGCCGGCTGCTTGCGCAGCCCGTGCGGACCGTCGGTGACCATGACGGCGGGCACCCCACGTCCGGACAGGCCCTGGGTGTGCCAGAAGTCGGAACCGTCGAGCAGGGACGCTCGCTCCTCGAGGGTGAGGGAGGCGAGGACGGTCTCGACGTCGAGGGCGGCCGAACCAGCGTCGGTGGTGGTCATGCGCGGAGCCTACGACAAAGCCGACCGCTTGGTAAGCATGTGGGCCGTGGAGATCGACCTGTCACCATGGCGGGCGTGACCAGCACGCCCACCACCGGCCAGGAGCCGCTGCGCGGCTACGCCAAGGGCCGCCTGAGGCGCGAGGAGATCCTCGACACCGCGCGGGCGCTCTTCGGCGAGGTCGGCTACCGCTCGGCCTCGCTGCGGGAGATCGCCGCCCGCTGCGGCATCTCCCACCCGGGCCTGCTGCACCACTTCCCCACCAAGGAGGCGCTGCTGGAGGCGGTGCTCGTGCGGCGCGACGCCGTCTCGGAGGAGCGCTTCGGCGTCATCCGGGCGCGCGGGACCGCCGCCCTGCGGGCGCTCGTGGAGATCGTCGCCGCGAACGCGGCCGAGCCCGGCGAGGTCGAGCTCTACTGCGTGCTCTCGGCGGAGTCCACCGCTCCGGACCACCCGGCCCACCGGTACTTCGCCGACCGCTACACCGCCACCCGCGCCAACCTGGAGCGGTCCCTGCGCGAGGCCGCCGAGGACGGCGACCTGCGCCCCGGCGTCGACCCCGCGGTGCACGCGCCCGTCGTCGTCGCCGTGATGGACGGCCTGCAGGTGCAGTGGCTGCTGGACCGGGACGGCCCGACCCCCACGGACATGCCCGCCGCCCTGAGGGCACACCTCGACACCCTGCTCACGCACCCCCTCTGACGCCCCCCACCGCGATCATGGGCGCCAGCCACCACGGGAGGTGGCGGACGCCCATGACCACGGACGGGGTGGTCAGGCCGCGGAGAGGCGGTTGACCTCGTCCGCGGTGAGCACCAGCTCGGAGGCCTCGGCCGAGGCGCGCGCCGTCTCCGGACGGCTGGAGCCCGGGATCGGGATGACGACGTCACCGAGGGACAGCTCCCACGAGAGGGCCACTTGCTGCGGGCTCACCCCGCGCTCGTCGGCGACCTCCTTGAACGCCGCGTGGGAGCCGCCCAGCTCCGACGCGCTGGAGATGCCGCCCAGCGGGCTCCACGGCAGGAAGGCGACACCCAGCTCGTTGCACAGCTGCAGCTCCGGCAGGGAGGAGCGGAAGGCCGGGGAGAACTGGTTCTGGACGCTCACCAGGCGCCCGCCGAGCACCTCGTTGGCCTCGCGGATCTGGGCCGGGTCGGCGTTGGAGATGCCGGCCATCTGGATGACGCCCTCGTCCAGCAGCTCCACGAGCGCGCCCACCGAGTCCGCGTACGGCACCGACGGGTCGGGGCGGTGGAACTGGTACAGGCCGATCGCCTCCACGCCGAGCCGCTTCGCCGAGGCCTTCGCGGCCTCCTTGAGGTGCTCGGGCCGGCCGTCCTGGGTCCAGGAGCCGTCACCGGGGCGCAGGTGCCCGCCCTTGGTGGCCACGAGCACGCCGCTCGCGTCACCGCCCCAGGAGCGCAGCGCCTCGGCGATGAGCTCCTCGTTGTGACCCACCTCGTTGCCGTGCAGGTGGTAGGCGTCGGCGGTGTCGATGAACGTCACGCCCGCCTCGAGGGAGGCGTGGATGGTGGCGATCGACCGCTCGCGGTCCGGGCGCCCCTCGATGGACATGGGCATGCCGCCGAGGCCGATCTCCGAGACGGTGCGGTCGCCGATCGCGCGGGTCTTCACAGGTGCAGTCCTCCTGGTCGAGCGGGTGGTGCTGGGCGCGCCGAGGCGGCGCGCTCACCCGAGTGCCGTACCCACTCCAGACACCCGCTATGCTCATCCACGTCCTCGACGGTCAACGTCCGCGTGAGACCTAGGACGCTCGACTCGAGGGCTCGCCCTCATCGTCTAGTGGCCTAGGACACCGCCCTTTCACGGCGGCAGCACGGGTTCGAATCCCGTTGGGGGTACAGCACGTCCTGAGTCACCGAGGTGCGAGCCTCGATGGCCCCGTAGCGCAGTTGGTTAGCGCGCCGCCCTGTCACGGCGGAGGTCGCGGGTTCAAGTCCCGTCGGGGTCGCCAGCAAGACCCGAGCAGGTACCAGAGATGGCCTGCCCGGCCAGGTAGCTCAGTTGGTAGAGCGTCCGACTGAAAATCGGAAGGTCAGCGGTTCGACCCCGCTCCTGGCCACCAGCACCCCGAGGCCCTGACCCGCGCGGACCCCGCCGGTCAGGGCCTTCGTCGTCCGCGGTGCGCTCCGGCGGGCGGCGCCGGGTGATCGGTGCGAGCGTGTCTGGCGCCGGCAGCCCGGGAGCGACCCGTCCGGCGCCGACGAGAGGACGTGCGACACGACGTGGGAAACCTGCTCGACCCCCAGCAGCTGCTGGGCTCCTTCGGGGCGGTGGGCCTGTTCGTGGTCCTCTTCGCCGAGACGGGCCTGCTCGTCGGCTTCTTCCTGCCCGGTGACTCGCTGCTGTTCAGCGCCGGCATCCTCGCCGCGACGCCGGCCACCAGCGCCGCGCACCTGCCGCTGACGTCGGCGCTGGTCGCCGCAGCCGCCGGAGCCCTGCTGGGGGCCCAGACGGGCTACCTCATCGGGCGCCGGGCGGGGCCGCCGCTGCTGCACCGCCCCGACCGGCCGCGGGTGCGCGCCGCCGCGCTGCGCGCGCAGGGGGTGCTGGACCGCTACGGGCACCGCAAGGCGATCGTGCTGGCCCGCTTCATCCCGGTGGTCCGCACGCTCATGAACCCGCTGGCGGGCGCGGTGCACGTGCCGGCAGGGCTCTTCTCCCTCTGGCAGGTGGTGGGCGGGCTGGTGTGGTCGGTCGGGGTGATCCTGGTCGGCTACCTGCTGGGCACGCGCATCCCCGGCATCGAGCAGTACGTGCTGCCGATCATCGCCGTCGTCGTGGTGGTCTCCCTGGTGCCCGTGGGGCTGGAGCTGCTGAAGGCCCGCAGGCGCCCGTCCGAGCGGTAGGCGCGCGCGGGGCCGCCCCGCTGTCGGCGGGCGGCTGCAGGATGACGCCATGAGTGCGACGCCGCCTCCTCGCGCGGACTGCCACGACCGCATCCGCGTGGTGGGTGCGCGGGAGAACAACCTGCGCGACGTCACCGTCGAGCTGCCGAAGCGCCGCCTGACGGTGTTCACGGGCGTCTCGGGGTCCGGCAAGAGCTCGCTGGTGTTCGCGACCATCGCCGCGGAGAGCCAGCGGCTCCTCAACGAGACCTACCCGGCGTTCCTGCAGGGCTTCATGCCCAGCCAGGCCCGCCCCGACGTCGACGTCCTCGAGGGCCTGACCACGGCGATCGTCGTCGACCAGGAGCGCCTGGGCACCAACCCGCGCTCCACCCTCGGCACCGCCACGGACGTCAACGCGCTGCTGCGCATCCTCTTCAGCCGGCTCGGGCGGCCGCACATCGGCTCCCCGCTCGCCTTCTCCTTCAACACCGCCACGGCGAGCATGAAGGGCGCCGTCACCGTGGAGAAGGCCGACGGCAGGAGCGTCGAGCGCAAGAGCTTCACCGTGGTCGGCGGCATGTGCGTGCGCTGCGAGGGCCGGGGCACCGTCAGCGGCTTCGACCTCGCCGCGCTCTTCGACGACTCCAAGAGCATCGACGAGGGCGCCCTCACCATCCCCGGCTACTCGATGGACGGGTGGTACGGCCGCATCTTCCGCGGCGTCGGGCTGTTCCCCACCGACACGCCCGTCCGGGACTTCACCCCCGAGCAGCTGCACGCGCTGCTGCACTCCGAGCCCACGAAGGTCAGGGTCGAGGGCGTCAACCTCACCTTCACCGGGCTCATCCCCTCCATCCAGAAGTCGTTCCTGTCCAAGGACGTCGAGGGCATGCAGCCGCACGTGCGGGCCTTCGTGGACCGCGCGGTGACGTTCACGCCGTGCCCCGACTGCGGCGGCACCCGGCTCAACGACCTGGCGCGCTCCTCGAAGATCGCCGGGCTGTCCATCGCCGACGTCTGCGCGCTGCAGGTCAGCGACGTGGCCACCTGGGTGCGCGAGCTCCGGGAGGACCCCTCCTCGCGGACCGTCGCCCCGCTGCTGGAGGGCCTGCAGGGCGTCCTGGACGCGTTCACGCGCATCGGGCTGGGCTACCTCGGCCTGGACAGGTCCTCCGGCACCCTGTCGGGCGGCGAGGCCCAGCGCGTCAAGCTGGTGCGGCACCTGGGGTCGGCGCTCACCGACGTCACGTACGTCTTCGACGAGCCCACCGTGGGGCTGCACCCCCACGACGTCGGGCGCATGAACGAGCTGCTGCTGCAGCTGCGCGACAAGGGCAACACCGTGCTCGTGGTGGAGCACAAGCCGGAGGTCATCGCGGTGGCCGACCACGTGGTCGACATCGGGCCGGGCGCCGGCGAGGCCGGCGGGCGGGTGGTCTTCGAGGGCACGGTCGAGCAGCTGCGGGCCAGCGGCACCCTCACGGGCCGCCACCTCGACGACCGCACCCGCCTCAGGACGACGACGAGGACGCCCACCGGGGCGATCGAGGTCCGCGGCGCCAGCACCCACAACCTGCAGGGCGTGGACGTCGACGTGCCGCTCGGGGTGCTGTGCGTGGTGACGGGCGTGGCCGGGTCCGGCAAGAGCTCGCTCGTGCGCGGGTCCCTGTCCCCGCGCGAGGGCGTGGTCACGGTCGACCAGGGCGCGATCCGTGGTTCGCGGCGCTCCAACCCCGCCACGTACACCGGGCTGCTGGAGCCGGTGCGCAAGGCGTTCGCCAAGGCCAACGGCGTGAAGCCGGCGCTGTTCAGCCCCAACTCCGAGGGGGCCTGCCCGGCGTGCAGCGGAGCGGGCGTGCTCTTCACCGACCTCCCCACCTCGGGCACCGTGTCGACGCCGTGCGAGGCGTGCGAGGGTCGCCGCTTCCAGGCCGAGGTGCTGGAGATGACGCTCGGCGGCGCGCGCGCCGGCGGCGGCCGAGACATCGGCGAGGTGCTGGCGATGCCGGTCTCCGACGCGCTGGCCTTCTTCTCCACGGGTGCCTCACGGGTGCCGGCGGCGGCCGCGGTGCTGACCCGGCTGGTGGACGTGGGCCTGGGGTACCTGGCGCTCGGGCAGCCGCTGACCACGCTGTCGGGCGGAGAGCGCCAGCGGCTGAAGCTGGCCGTGCACCTGGGCGAGACGGGCAGCACCTACGTGCTGGACGAGCCGACCACGGGGCTGCACCTGGCCGACGTCGCCCAGCTGCTGGCCCTGCTCGACCGCCTGGTGGACTCCGGCCGCTCGGTGGTGGTCATCGAGCACCACCAGGCGGTGCTGGCCCACGCCGACTGGATCATCGACCTGGGCCCCGGCGCCGGTCACGAGGGCGGCCGGGTGGTCTTCGAGGGGACGCCCGCGCAGCTGGTGGCCGCCCGGTCCACGCTGACCGGGCAGCACCTCGCTGACTACGTGGGCGCCTGAGGGCGCTCGTGGGCGCCTGAGCGCGCTCAGGCGGTGGCGTCGTCCCCGGAGGTCCGGGGGGACGGCAGGGACGCCTCGGCGGGGGCCACCTGCTCCAGCAGCGCCATGACCTCGGCGGAGCGGTAGCGGCGGTGCCCGCCGAGGGTGCGGATCGAGGTGAGCTTGCCGGCCTTGGCCCAGCGCGTCACGGTCTTGGGGTCCACCCGGAAGAGGGCGGCGACCTCGGACGGCGTGAGCAGCGCCTGCGCTGCGGCGGGTGCCGTCGTCGTGGCGGGCGCGGTGGTCGCGGCGGCGTCGGTGGCGAGACCCTCGGGGGAAGAGGTCTGGATCGTCGTCATGGCGTCTCCTGTCGCCGGCCGGCACCGCTGCAGGGGGTGCACCGCGGACGGCGTAGGAGGATCGTCCGACATGTCCGACCCGTACCGCCATAGCCCGTTAGGACCATCGCGCGGTGGGCCGAGGGCTACCGCGGGGTGACGGGGACGGGTCCCACCCGGACCACTCCCGCCTGGTCCCCCGAACCCCCCAGGACTGCTCGCAGCGGGCGTGCAGGGACTGTTCGGGCAGGTCGGGACAGGTCCGGCAGTGGCCGGGCAGTGGCCGGGCGGACGGCGGAGGGGCTCCGGAAGGCGACCGCGATGCGCCGTCCGGGCGTCGGACGAGCCGCGCT
Source organism: Quadrisphaera sp. RL12-1S (assembly GCF_014270065.1). NCBI lineage: Bacteria > Bacillati > Actinomycetota > Actinomycetes > Kineosporiales > Kineosporiaceae > Quadrisphaera > Quadrisphaera oryzae. Next base: position 662,829 of record NZ_JACNME010000001.1, read on the forward strand.
GGCCCCGTCCGATGCGGTCTGCGCGCTCTGAACCTGTATCGTGGCCACATCGAGAGCCGGTAGCTCCGGGGCCGCCCCATGGGCCTGCCCCGGCACGACGCATAAGGGGGTCGACGCCATGGGGCGCGGCCGTCAGAAGGCCAAGCAGACGAAGGTCGCTCGGGAGCTGAAGTACTCCAGCCCGAACACCGACCTCTCCGCTCTGCAGCGAGAGCTCGGGGGCACTGCCCCGCCCGTGTGGGCGAACCGCGAGCCCTCGTCCGACAAGGACGAGGGTGACGAGTACGACCCGTACGACGACTGGGCTCCGCGCTCGCGCTGAGCCCGGTCTGGGTCCTCACGGACCCGACCCGACCACCCGCTCACGCGGAGTGGTCACCCACCAGGCGCGCACCGCCACCGTCCACGCCCTTCGAGCCGCGGACGGTGGCGGTCGCGTCTTCATCGGTGTCCGACACCGCCCCCGCGACCCACGCCCGCACGCCTCGGGAGCCCAGCTCCCGCACCGCGGCGTCCGCTGCGTCGGGGGCCACCAGCGCCAGCATGCCCACGCCCTGGTTCCAGGTGATCTCCGCGTCCTCGCGGCTCACGCGGCCGAGGTCGGCCAGCACCCGGAAGACCGGGGGCAGCGCCCACGTCGACCTGTCGACCTCGGCGTCGAGGTGGGGGGGCAGCACGCGCGCCAGGTTGGCGGCCAGGCCGCCGCCGGTGACGTGCGAGAACGCGTGCAGGCTGTCCCCCAGCGCGTCGGCCAGCCCCAGGCACGGCCGGGTGTAGAGGGCGGTCGGCTCGAGCAGCTCCTCGCCGACGGTGCGCCCCAGGTCCTCGACGTGGCGCTCGTAGCCCCAGCCGGCGTCGGCCAGCAGGCGGCGGACGAGGGAGTAGCCGTTGGAGTGCAGGCCCGAGCTGGCCATGGCCACCACCACGTCGCCCGAGCGGACGCGGTCCGGGCCGAGCAGCGCGTCGGCGTCCACCACGCCGGTCGCGGCACCGGCCACGTCGTACTCGTCGGGGCCCAGCAGACCGGGGTGCTCCGCGGTCTCACCGCCGACGAGCGCGGCGCCGACCTCCTCGCACGCCCTCGCGATGCCACCGACCACGGCGGCGATCCGCTCGGGCACCACGCGGCCGCAGGCGATGTAGTCGGTCATGAACAGCGGGCGGGCACCGCAGACCACGAGGTCGTCCACGACCATCGCCACCAGGTCCTGCCCGACGGTCCCGTGCAGGTCCAGGGCCTGGGCGACCGCCACCTTGGTCCCCACGCCGTCGGTGCTGGTGGCCAGGAGCGGCCGCCGGTGGCCGAGCAGCGCGCTGGCGTCGAACAGGCCGGCGAAACCGCCCGCGCCGCCGAGCACCTGCGGCCCGTGGGTGCGGGCCACCGCCTCCTTCATGAGGACGACGGCGCGGTCACCGGCCTCGACGTCGACGCCGGCGGCGGCGTACGCGCCCGGCGCGGGGGACGGGGCCGCCGTCGTCGTCGTGGTGGCGGACGGGGTGGAGGTGCTCATGGCGGGGTCAGGCTCCAGGACGGGCTCGTGGGTCTGCGGTGCGGACGGCGGCGGCGGACCTGTCGGTGAGCTGTCGGCTCACTGCTGGGCGGCGTGCTCCGGGCGTCCGAGGTCGCCGCGGTCGATGGCGACGCCGAGGGGCACGCCCTCCCCCGGAGCGGCGGGCTCGCCCTGCGCGGGCTCGGTGCCGGCGCCCCTGGCGACCGGACGCCCCTCGTCGGGCACGCCGGCGGGGTAGCTGCCGGTGAAGCAGGCGGTGCAGAGGCGCTCGCGCGGCTGGCCGCTCGCCGCGACCATCCCGTCGAGGGAGATGTGCCCGAGGCTGTCAGCGCCCAGGCTGTGCCGGACCTCCTCCACCCCGAGGCCGGAGGCGATGAGCTCGGCGCGGGTGGCGAAGTCGATGCCGTAGAAGCACGGCCACTGCACGGGCGGGGAGGAGATGCGCACGTGCACCTCGGCGGCCCCCGCCTCGCGGAGCATCCGGACGAGGGCGCGCTGGGTGTTGCCGCGGACGATCGAGTCGTCGATGACCACGAGGCGCTTGCCGGCGATGACGTCGCGCAGCGGGTTGAGCTTGAGGCGGATGCCCAGCTGCCGGATCGTCTGGTTGGGCTGGATGAACGTGCGCCCGACGTAGGCGTTCTTCACCAGGCCCTGGCCGTAGGGGATGCCCGAGGCCTGCGCGTACCCGATGGCCGCGGGCGTGCCCGACTCCGGGGTGGGGATGACGAGGTCGGCCTCGACGGGGTGCTCGGCGGCCAGGCGCCGGCCCATCTCCACGCGCGCCTCGTGCACGCCGCGCCCGGCGATGGAGGTGTCGGGGCGGGCGAGGTAGACGTACTCGAAGACGCAGCCGCGGGGCGTGGCCTCGGCGAAGCGGGAGAACCGCAGGCCGTCGGCGTCGACGGCCACCAGCTCGCCCGGCTCCACCTCGCGGACGAAGGAGGCGCCCACGATGTCGAGGGCGGCGGTCTCGCTGGCCACCACCCACCCGCGCTCCAGCCGTCCCAGCACCAGGGGGCGCACCCCGTGCGGGTCACGGGCGGCGTACAGCGTGGTCTCGTCCATGAAGACGAGCGAGAAGGCTCCCTTGAGCTGCGGCAGCACCTCCAGGGCGGTCGCCTCGAGGGTGCGGTCGGGGTCTCCGGCCAGCAGCGCCGTCACGAGCGCGGTGTCCGTGGTGTTGCCGCGGGCGACCTCGCCGGCCTCCGGCTCGCCCCGGGCCTCGGCGCGCTCGGCCACCAGGCGGCGCAGCTGGGAGGTGTTGGTGAGGTTGCCGTTGTGGGCCAGCGCCACGGTGCCGGCGGCGGTGGCGCCGAGGGTGGGCTGCGCGTTCTCCCACCGGCTGGCGCCGGTGGTGGAGTACCGCGTGTGGCCGATCGCCACCGAGCCCTTCAGCGCCTCCAGCGACGCCTCGTCGAAGACCTGGGAGACGAGGCCCATGTCCTTGTAGACGAGGATCTGCTCGCCACTGCTGGTGGCGATGCCGGCGCTCTCCTGGCCGCGGTGCTGCAGCGCGTAGAGGCCGAAGTAGGTGAGCCGCGCGACGTCTTCTCCCGGGGCCCAGACGCCGAAGACGCCGCAGGCGTCCTGCGGCCCCTTCTCGCCGGGGAGGACGTCGTGGCTGAGTCGACCGTCGGGGCGAGCCACGCGACCATGCTCCCACAGAGCGGGCGCTACTCGGACCGGCGGGAAGCACCGTCCTGCTGACGGCCCTGCTGACGGCCCTGCTCGCGGACCTCCTGGCGCTTCTGCTGGCGCTCCAGCACAGCTCCGGCGACCACCGCCGCGACCCCGCCGACCAGCGCTCCGACGAAGCCGAAGGCCACCACCAGGTACCCCAGCGTGGAGGCGTAGCCGTACTGGGTGGCGGGCTCGCTGAACGTCAGGCCCAGCGCCACCACCGCGCCCACGGCGACACCACCGCCGATGAAGACGCCGTACCGGGGCGAGCGGTTGATGAGCACGCGGCGCGGCGGCTCAGGGCGGTGCAGCTGGTCGGGGTGCCCCTCGGGGTGCTGCTCGGAGTGCTGGCCAGAGTGCTGGCCGGAGCGCTGGTCCGGGCCGCCGGACCGCTCGTCGGGGGTGCTCACGCGGCACCCGCCGGCGCCAGGGGGAGGAGGTCCGACAGGTCGGCCCGCGAGCCGCTGGCCCGCACCCGGCCGGCGCCGACCGCCTCGGCCCAGCGCAGGTCGCCGGTGGCCAGCGAGAGCCAGGTGGCGGCGTCGGTCTCGACCACGTTGGGGGGCGTCCCGCGGGTGTGGCGCGGGCCCTCGACGCACTGCACCACGCCGAACGGGGCCACGCGCACCTCGACGCTGTGGCCGGGGGCGCGCTCGGCGAGGTCCTCGAGCGTGGAGCGGACGGCGGTGGCCGTCGTCGTCCTGTCGGCGGCTGCGGGGTCGGACCGCCAGCGGTCCAGCGCCTCGCGGCCGGCCGCGGGGTCGGTGCGTCGGCGGGCTGGCACGCCCCCACTGTCTCACCGCCCGCTCGTCCCCTCACCCCGTCCCACCGTGATCATGGGCGTCGTGCGCACACCCCACCGTGATCATGGGCGTTGTGCACACGACCCCCCGCACGCGATCACCACGCACGCCGGCGGATGCGCGGAGCGAGCCCGAGCAGCTCACCGATCTCGGCCTCCAGCCGCATCGACGGCCCGAGCACGGCGCCCTTGCGGGCGGAGAGGAACCGCCAGCCGAAGTCCTGCTCGAGGCGCAGCCGCCGGAGCTCGTCGGCCGACTCCTGCTCGGGACCGTGGAACTCCTCACCGTCGTACTCGACGCCCTTCCTGACCTGGGGCCAGCCCATGTCCAGCCGGTCGGCGCCCGGACGGGGCTCGGGCACCCAGATCTGCGGCTCCGGCCGCGGGAACCCCGCGTCGACCACGCGCAGGCGCAGCCACGACTCCCCGTAGGACTCGGTGTCGGGCTCGATGTGGACGATGAGGTACCGCGCCTGGCCCACGCCGCGGTCACCGCGGAACTCCTCGATCCGCAGCAGCAGCACCTCGCGGTCGACCAGCCCCTGCCGCGCCATCCGGTCCAGCACCGCCAGCGCCATCGGCGGGGACAGGTAGCGCGCGCAGTCCAGAGCGGTGCGCTCCGGCGTGGTGACCAAGACGCCGCCGACGTCCATCACGTCACCGTCCGGCAGCGGAGCCTCGAAGATCGAGACCCCTCGCCAGCGCGGCGTGCGGTTCGCGGCCGGCACGAGTCCCTGGACGCCGAGCGGGCTGTCGTCGCGTCCGGGGCCACGCGGGTCGACGCCGTGGATCATCGCTGCCAGACCGCGGCACGCGACGACGTGCGGCGGCAGCACGAGGGCCGCCGCACGGGCCACGGCGAGCGGGTCACCCAGCCGGACGGCTGGCACGTAGGCACCCCGCACCACCTCGACCACGTCGCCGGTCGCGACGGCGGCGGCGAGCCACCGGCGGTCGAGCCCGAGGTCCTTCAGGTCGCGGAGGGCGAAGGCGGGCAGGACGTCGACGTCGGGACGCAGGCGCGGTGGCACCCCCGCAGCGTGGCCCGGATGTGGATCACCCCGCTGGCGCCATCCACAGGAACAGGCGTTCGATGCTGGCGCACCCAACGGCCGTGGTGCGCACAACGCCCATGATCACGGCGGGGTGTGCGCACAACGCCCATGATCACGGACGGGAGGGGTCAGGAGCCGAAGACCTCGGGGAGGGTCCGCGTGTGCACGGCGCGCAGCTCAGGCAGCGGCACCGAGAACAGCGGCGCGTCCGCGGCGACGTCGAGCACCGCCTCCTCGCCGTCGGCCTCCACGCCGTCGGTCACGCCGATGCGCAGGTGGGCGATCCCGCGGGCGGTGCACATGTCGGTGAAGCGCACCTCCTCCTCGCGGGGGACGGCGACGACGACGCGGCCTGCCGACTCGCTGAACAGCGCGGTGGCGGCGTCGACGCCGTCGCGCTCGCACAGCTCTCCCAGCCAGACCCGGGCGCCGACGCCGCGGCGCAGGCAGCCCTCGACCAGCGCCTGGGACAGCCCGCCCTCGGACAGGTCGTGCGCGGCGTCGACGAGGCCGTCGCGGGAGGAGTTGACCAGCACGGACGCGAGCACCTTCTCGTGCTCGAGGTCCACGGTCGGCGGGGTGCCGCCCAGGTGTCCGTGCACCTCCCACGCCCACTCCGACCCGGAGAGCTCCTCGCGGGTGGTGCCCAGCAGGTAGATCTGCTGGCCGGCCTCGGCCCAGCCGGACGGCGTCCGGCGGGCGACGTCGTCGAGGACGCCGAGGACGCCGACGACCGGCGTCGGGTGGATCGGCTCGCTCCCGGTCTGGTTGTAGAAGCTGACGTTGCCGCCGGTCACCGGCACGCCGAGCTCCGCGCAGGCGTCCGCGAGGCCGGTGACGGCCTCGGAGAACTGCCACATCACGCCCGGGTCCTCCGGGGAGCCGAAGTTGAGGCAGTCGGTCACGGCCAGCGGCACCGCGCCCGCGGTGGCGACGTTGCGGTAGGACTCCGCGAGCGCGAGCTGCGCACCGACCCGCGGGTCGAGGTGGGCGAAGCGGCCGTTGGCGTCCAGGGAGACGGCCACGCCGAGCCCGCTCTCCTCGTCGACGCGCACCACGCCGGCGTCGTCCGGCATGGCCAGGGCGGTGTTGCCGAGCACGTACCGGTCGTACTGGTCGGTGATCCAGGCGCGGCTGCAGAGGTTGGCGGAGCCGGCCAGCTGCAGGACCTGCCCGCGCAGCTCCTCGCCGGTGGTGGGGCGCTCCAGCGCCTCGGCCGGGTCGGCGGCGAGCACGTCCATGTCGGCGGGCCGGGCCCACGGGCGCACGTAGACGGGGCCCTCGTGGGCGACCGTGCGCGGCGGGACGTCGACGACGGTCTCGCCGTTCCAGGTGATCTGCAGGCGCCCGGTGCCGGTCACCTCGCCGATCACGGTGGCCTCGACCTCCCACTTGGAGGTGATGGCCAGGAAGGCGTCGAGGTGGTGCGGCTCGACCACGGCCATCATCCGCTCCTGCGACTCGCTCATGAGCACCTCCTCCGGGCGCAGCGAGGAGTCGCGCAGCGGCACCGCGTCGAGGCGGACGGCCATGCCGCCGTCGCCCGCGGAGGCGAGCTCGGAGGTGGCGCACGAGAGACCGGCCCCGCCGAGGTCCTGGATGCCGGCCACCACGCCGGCGTGGAACAGCTCGAGGCAGCACTCGATGAGCAGCTTCTCGGCGAACGGGTCGCCCACCTGCACGGCGGGGCGCTTGGCGGGGCCGCCGTCGCCGGGGGTGCCGTCGAACGTCTCCGAGGCCAGCACCGAGACGCCGCCGATGCCGTCACCTCCGGTGCGGGAGCCGAAGAGCACCACGAGGTTGCCCTCGCCGGTGGCGTTGGCCAGGTGGATGTCCTCGTGGCGCATGGTGCCCACGCACAGCGCGTTGACCAGCGGGTTGCCCTGGTAGACCGGGTCGAAGATGACCTCGCCGCCGACGTTGGGCAGGCCCAGGCAGTTGCCGTACCCGCCCACCCCGGCGACGACGCCGGGCACCACGCGGGCGGTGTCGGGGTGGTCGAGGGCGCCGAAGCGCAGCGAGTCCATGACGGCCACTGGGCGCGCGCCCATGGCGAGGATGTCGCGGACGATGCCGCCGACGCCCGTGGCGGCGCCCTGGTGGGGCTCGACGTAGCTGGGGTGGTTGTGGCTCTCGACCTTGAACGTCACCGCCCAGCCGTCGCCGATGTCCACGACGCCGGCGTTCTCCCCGATGCCCACGAGCAGCTTCTCGCGCATCGCGTCGGTGGTCTTGACGCCGAACTGGCGCAGGTGCGTCTTGGAGGACTTGTAGGAGCAGTGCTCGCTCCACATGACCGAGTACATCGCCAGCTCGCACGCGGTGGGACGGCGCCCGAGGATCGTGCAGATCCGCTCGAACTCGTCGTCCTTGAGCCCGAGCTCGCCGTAGGGCAGCTCGTGGTCGGGCGTCGCTGCGGCGTGGTCCACGGTGTCGAGCAGGCTCACGTGCCCAGAGCGTAGTGACCTGCACGGACACCTCCGAACCCCGCAGGTCAGGAGGACGACGACGACGCCGCTGCGGCCGCCGGTGCTGCCTCGCTCGACGGGGTCAGCCCTCCGAGCGGCTCACCGACCCGTCGGTGAGGACGCCGTCGCGCCGCAGCGCCGCCAGCCCGCGGGCGGCGCTGCTGCGGACGGTGGCCTGCGCCATGCCCAGCAGGTCGGCGATCTCGGCGTCGGGCAGCTGCTCGTAGTAGCGCAGCACGAGCACGGCCCGGTGCCGCGGCGGCAGGCGGCGCAGGGCCGTGAGCAGGGCGTCGCGGTCACCGCGCTGCGCTGCGCCGTCGTCCACGCCGCCGGCCACCGGCTCGGGCAGCTCCTCAGGCTCGGTGGTGCGCTCCCGCCGCGTGGAGGCGCGCCGCCAGAAGCTCATCGCCTGGTTGACGAGCATCCGGTTGACGTAGGCCGCGGGGTCGGCGGCTGCGCTGACCTTCTCCCAGCTGACCAGGGCCTTGGCGAGCACCTCCTGCACGAGGTCCTCCGCGTCGGCCTCGGAGCGCACCAGTCCGCGGGCCATGGACAGCAGCGGGCCGCTGCGGGTGGCCACGAGGTCCTCGAAGCCCCACGCCTGGGAGGTGCGGGGCCGGCGCAGCAGCGTGGCGATGCTCACGGCGCCCCCGCCGACGGCAGCGGCGCGGCGAAGGACGCGCCGCCGCCGGTGGCGCGCGCCACCGCCGTGCGGACGGCGGGGGCGAGGGCGGCGTAGGCGGCCTGGGCCGAGGCGGCGTCGGACGTCGCGTCGACCTGGACGAGCTCGCTGCCCAGCGCCACCAGCACCCTCAGCGTCGGTGCGCCCTGCCCCGAGGTCGAGGCCAGGACGAGGGCCCGACCGCCGTCGGGGGTCACGCCGGCGGCGTCGAGCGCCGTGGTGGGCCCGGTGCCCTCCAGCCCCCGGCCCGAGCAGCTGGCCAGGTCGGCGCGGACCGCCTCGACAGCGCCCGACGCCTGCGAGGGGTCGCCGACGACGGCGACGCGCTCGACCACGCCGGGCGGCTCCGCCGCCGACGCCGACGGCGCAGCGTTGAGGTCGACCCGCCACAGCTGCAGCGCCTCCACGGACCCAGCGTTCCCGTCGACGCACGCCCCGAGCGTCAGCCTGGGGTTGGACTCCGACTCCGACGGGGGCTCGGGCGCGGGTGCTGACTCCCGGACGGGGACGGCGAAGGCGCCGATGAGGTCCGCGGCGGTGAGCATCGACGCCTCGCTGAGCGTCGGGACCCCCGCCGCGGCCGAGTTCGCCGTGCCGGAGCGGTCGGTGGTGCCGTCCTGGAACGTCGTCGTCCCGCCGTCCGCAGCGCTCGCGCTGGCGGCGGGCGCTGCACCGCCCGAACCGCCCGAGTCCCCGCCCTCGGCGCTCGACGCCGCCGAGCCACCGGCGGAGCTGCCGCCCAACGCCCCCAGCGACAGGTTGAGGCCGGGCAGCACGAGGCTCCCGACGAAGACCGCGACGGCGGCGGCCGCCGCGGTCCCGCCGAGCACCGCCGCCTGGCGGCGCCGCTGGAGCTGGCCGGCCCGGCGCTCCACCGCGGACAGCAGCGCCGACGGCCGGCCCGGCCGCGCCCGTCCCGCTGCGCTCGTCGTCGTCCCCGTCCTGCTGCCGCCGGAGGACGGCGGCGAGCCGAGGTCGCCGAGGGCGGCGCGGAAGGCCCGGACGACGTCGCCGTCGGGGCCCTCGTCGGGTTCCCCTCCGGTGCGCCCGGTCAGGTCGGTCGGTCGGTCCACGGCTCTAGGACGCCGCCGCCGCCGCTGGCGTGGCAGCGGGGCGGGTGCTCACCCGGACGGGCGCTCAGGCGCTCGCGAGCGCCTGGAGCACCGAGGTGAAGAAGCCCAGGCCGTCGGTGCCGTCGCCGCTGGCGCCGCCCCGGTGCTCGGTGGGCCCGTAGCCGGCCTCGGTGGCGTGCTCGGGGTGCGGCATGAGGCCCACCACTCGCCCGGAGGCGTCGCGGACCCCGGCGATGTCGCGCTGCGAGCCGTTGGGGTTGCCGCCCAGGTAGCGGAAGACCACGCGGCCCTCGCCCTCGAGCTCGTCGAGGGTGCGCTGGTCGGCGTTGTAACCGCCCTCGCCGTTCTTCAGCGGGACGACGATCTCCTGGCCCTGCTCGTACGCCGAGGTCCACGCGGTGGAGGCGTCCTCGACGCGCAGGCGCTGGTCGCGGCAGACGAAGGTGCGCACGTCGTTGCGGACCAGCGCGCCCGGGAGCAGCCCGGCCTCGCAGAGCACCTGGAACCCGTTGCAGATGCCGAGGACGGGCATGCCGCCACGCGCCGCCTCGACCACGGAGCCCATGACGGGCGCGATGCTCGCGATGGCGCCGGCGCGCAGGTAGTCGCCGTAGGAGAAGCCGCCCGGCAGGACGACGGCGTCGACACCGCGCAGGTCGGCGACGGCGTGCCACAGCGAGACCGCCTCACCGCCGCCGCGGACGACGGCGCGCGAGGCGTCGCGGTCGTCCAGGGAGCCCGGGAAGGTGACGACGCCGATCTTCACGCGGAGGCTCCGGCGGGGACCTCGGCGTCGGCGTCGACCACGGAGACGACGTCCTCGATGACGGGGTTGGCGAGGAGCTGCTCGGCGGCCTTGCGGGCCTGCGCGAGGACCTCCGGCGTCACCGGCCCCTCGACCACCAGCTCGAACCGCTTGCCCTGCCGCACGTCCACGAACCCGGCCAGGCCGAGGCGCGGCAGCGCAGCCGCCACGGCCTTCCCCTGGGGGTCGAGGATCTCGGGCTTCGGCATCACCTGGACCAGCACGCGTCCCACGGGTGAGCAGCCTAGAGGGTCGCGGCGGGTGCTCCGTCGGTCCACGATGCAGGCATGCGCATCTCGCACCTCGGACACGCCTGCCTGCTCGTGGAGGCCGCCGGCACGCGCGTGCTGGTGGACCCCGGCACGTTCTCCGCGGGGTGGGAGGAGCTGGACGGCCTCGACGCCGTGCTGGTCACCCACGCCCACCCCGACCACGTGGACGTCGAGAAGCTCCCGGCGCTGCTGGAGGGCAACGACGGCGCGCTGCTGCGCGCCGAGCCCGAGACGGCCGCGTCCCTGGAGGGCTCCCGGCTGGGGGCGGACGGGGACGTGGACCTGGCGGCCTTCCACCCGGGTGAGGCGCTGCAGCTCGGGGCGCTGACCGTGCGCGCCGTCGGCGGGCAGCACGCGCTCATCCACCCGGACGTGCCGCGGGTGGGCAACACCGGCCTGGTCCTCAGCGCCCCCGGCGAGCCGGTGCTGTTCGTGCCCGGCGACGCCTACGACACCACCCCCGAGGGGGTCGACGTGCTGGCGCTGCCGCTCAACGCGCCGTGGGCGACGTCGGCGATGACCGTCGACTTCCTGCGCGCGGTCGCGCCCACCACGGCGGCGGTGCCAGTGCACGACGCGCTGCTGTCGGCGACGGGCCGCAAGGGCTACCTGGCCAACATCGGCCGCCTGTGCTCCGACGTCGACATCCGCGACGACGGCGGCCGGGGCGTCCACGAGTTCTGATCCCCACCCCCTCGTGATCATGGGCGAGGGTGGGGTCAGAGGCCGTAGGACTCCAGCAGGCGCAGCCAGACCTCGCTGATCGTCGGGTAGGAGGGCACGGCGTGCCAGAGGCGCTCCAGCGGCACCTCCCCGACCACCGCGACGGTCGCCGAGTGCAGCAGCTCGGCGGTGTCCTGCCCGACGAAGGTCACCCCGACCACCACGCGGCGGTCCTCGTCGACCACCATCCGCGCCCAGCCGGTGTACCCGTCGGCGTGCAGCGCCGAGCCCGCCACGGCGAGGTCGAGGTCCACCACGCGCGTGCGCAGCCCCGCATCCTCGGCCTGGGCGGCGGTGAGGCCCACCGACGTCACCTCGGGGTCGGTGAAGGTCACCTGCGTGACGGCGCGCTGCTGGGCGGTGGTGGCGTGCGCGCCCCAGGCGCCGTCGCGCACCTGCTCGCCCTTCGCCCGGGCGGCGATGACGTCCCCGACGGCGCGGGCCGCGTACTTGCCCATGTGCGTCAGCGGCGCGTCGCCGGTGACGTCCCCGGCGCCGTACAGCCACGGCTCGGAGCCCTGCTCCAGGCCCGTGGCGGCGCCGGTGGTGTCGACGGCGAGGGCGGCGTCGGTGGGCAGCCCCACGGTGTCGAGCCCCACGTCGCCCACCGCCGGACGGCGGCCGGTGGCGACGAGCAGCTCGTCGGCGGTGAGGGACGTGCCGTCGGCCAGCACCAGCGTCACCGGCCCTGAGTCCCCGTCGCGGCTCACGGAGGAGGCCCGGGCGTGCAGCCGCACGTCCACGCCGTCCTCGCGGAGCGCGTCCGCCACCAGCTCGCCGGCCTTCGCCTCGGACTTCGCGAGCAGCGTCGAGGACGCCACGAGCGTGACCCGCGACCCGAGCCGGGCGAAGGCCTGGGCCAGCTCGCAGCCCACCACGCCGGCACCGAGCACCAGCAGGCTGGCGGGCACCTCGGTGGCGCTGGTGGCCTCCCGGCTGCCCCAGCGGGGGGTGTCCTGGAGCCCGTCCACCGGCGGCAGGGACGGCGTCGAGCCGGTGGCGACGACCACGGCGCGGCGGGCGGTGATCGTCGTCGTCGAGCCGTCCGGGGCCGTCACCTCGACGCGCTTCTCCCCCGCGAGGCGGCCGTGGCCGCGGACCGCGGTGATGTCGGCGCCGGCGGCCCACTCCACCTGCGAGCCGTCGTCCCACCCCGAGGTGAAGGAGTCGCGGCGGGCCAGCACGGCGGCGACGTCGACGTCGCCGGCCACCGCCTCCTTCGCCCCCGGCAGGCGGCGCGCCGCGGCGAGCGCCTGCGTCGGGCGGATGAGCGCCTTGGACGGCATGCACGCCCAGTAGGAGCACTCCCCGCCGAGCAGCTCGGACTCGACGAGGACGGCGCTCAGCCCGCCGCGTACGGCGCGGGCGGCGGCGTTCTCCCCGACCGGGCCGCCGCCGATGACGACGACGTCGGCCTCAGGGACGTCGGCGGCCGCCGTCGTCCCCTCGTCGGAGGGGTGCAGGTCGTGGGTGTGCGAGGGCGTGGGCACGCCTCCCACGGTGCCTGATGGTCGCGACTACTGCCAGCGGCGCCCGGTGAGCCGCTCGTACGCCTCGACGTAGCGGGCGCGGGTGCGCTCGACCACCTCGTCCGGCAGCGCCGGGGGCGGCTCGGCGGAGGTGCGCGACCACCCGGACGCGGGCGAGGTCAGCCAGTCCCTGACGTACTGCTTGTCGAAGCTGGGCTGGGCGCGACCGGGCTGCCACCCGTCGGCGGGCCAGAAGCGGGAGGAGTCGGGGGTGAGCAGCTCGTCCCCCAGGACCAGGGAGGCGGGGTCGGCCGGGTCGCCGTCCGGGTCCAGGCCGAACTCCACCTTGGTGTCGGCCAGCAGCACGCCGCGCTCGGCGGCCACGGCGGCGCCGCGGCTGTACAGCTCCACCGTCACGTCGCGCAGCTGCGCCCCGCGCTCGGCGCCCACGAGCGCCGCGACACCCGCCTCGTCGACCGGCTCGTCGTGCAGGCCCACCGCCGCCTTGGTGGTGGGGGTGAACAGGGGGCTGCGCAGCCGGTCGCCGTCGTCGAGGCCCGGCGGCAGCTCGACGCCGGCGAGCGAGCCGGTGGCCCGGTACTCCGCCAGCCCGGAGCCGGTGAGGTACCCGCGGGCGATGCACTCCACCGGGAGCATGTCGAGGCGCCGCGCCACCGTGGCCCGGCCCGCGAACCGCGCCGGGACGCCGTGCTCGGGGCCGGCGCCCACCACGTGGTGGCGCACCAGGCCCCAGCCCTCCAGCTGCTCGAACCACCACAGGCTCAGCGCGGTCAGCAGCGCGCCCTTGTCGGGAATGGGCGTGGCCAGCACGTGGTCGTAGGCGCTGATGCGGTCGCTGGCGACGAGCAGCAGCAGCGACGGGTCGTCGGTGGAGGTGTAGAGCTGGCGCACCTTGCCGGCGTGCAGCGGTCGCCAGCCCGGCACCTCGGGCTGCGGGTCGGGTGCGGCGTCGCCGGGGAGCGTGGTCACCCGTCAAACCCTGGCAGGGGCGTCCCGCTCAGCGGCGCGGGGGTGGGCAGACCGCGGACGGCGTCCGCCGCCCAGCGCACCGCCAGGTCGGCCTGGTCCACGCTGAGCAGGGGCACCGACGCGGGGGTGCCGGCCGCGCCGACGGCCGTCGAGGCGACGGAGAACGTCCACCGCTGCTCCACCACCAGGACCGCCTGGTGGATGGTGACCACCCGGGCGGGCGCACCGCCCCCCTGCTCGCCCGGTGCGCTGAGCAGCCGCTCCCAGGACCGCAGCGCCACCGCCTGCTGCTCCCCGGACGGGCTGGTGACGGTGCGCACCGTGCAGGCGGGCACCGCCGAGCCGTCGTGGCCGTCGGGCACCGCGACCGCCCCGGCGACGGCGCACGGGTCGGTGACCTCCGGCGTCGTCAGCGGCGTGGTGATGCGCCAGGCGACCGTGGAGACCGGCGCGCTGCCCACCGCCAGGCCCACCACCTGCGTCCCCGCCACCGCCGGCACGGTCACCGCGGTGCCGGGGACGACCTCGCCGCCGTCGCCGTCGTCGCTGGCGGTGGGCTGGGCCGTCCGCTGGGAGTCCAGCAGCCGGGGCTCGCCGTCCCCCGTGCGCTGCGCGGTGGTGCGGACCGTCCGGGTGGTGGCGGTGGACCAGTCCAGGTCGGGCAGCCGCGGCGCGGCGCCGGCGAGAGCCTTGGCCATGACCTGCTGCTGGAAGGCGAGGTCCTCCGGGAGCAGCAGGAGCGCGTCGAGCTCGTGGCGGGCGTGGTCGGCGGAGCGGCGCTGCTCCTCCCGCCAGGCGGCCGACTGCGCGTCGGCCCTCGCCGCCTGGGCGGCGTTCTGGGCGGCGGCCAGGAGCTGCTCGCGCTGCTGCTCGTGCCGGACGAGGGACAGGGCGACGACGACGACGGCCGCGCTGGCGGCAGCGGCCAGCAGGAGGCGCCGGCGGCGACCGCGGGGTTTCGTCCCGGGGACGACGGGTCCGACCGCGTCCCGCTCGTCGTCGAGGTCGTCGTCGAGGTCGTCGTCGAGGTCGTCGTCGAGGTCGCGGTCGAGGTCGGAGCTGTCGTCGAGGTGGACGGTGCCGCGTCGCGAGCCCGGGCGGCTCATGACGAGCCCGTCGAGGTCAGGAGGGCCGCGGCGGCGGCGCCGAGGGCCGGGCCGTCGAGCGGCAGCGGTGCGCCCCCGGTGCTCCAGACGGCCACCGAGGCCGCGCGACCGCCGCTGACCAGCACCACTTCCCGCACCTGCTTCGCCCCGGTACCGGTGCCGGAGCTGCCCTCGCGCGCGGCCGTGCCCCGGGCGCCCGCGGCCAGGACGCGGCAGGCGAGCGCGGCGTCACCGCCGTCCTCCCAGCTCCAGTCGGTGATCCGCACGGCGGGGACCTGGCAGGGGGTCTTCCCGCTGCTCTCGGGGAGCCCGGTGATGAGCCGGTAGCCGATGCGCTGCCCCGCTGACACCGCTGACACCGCTGACGTGCCCGGGGCCTGGGGCCAGACGCCCACGACCTGCAGGTCGAGCGGGTCGTCGGCGCGGGCGGCCTGCGGCCCGAGGTCGGCGGGCCCCCACACGGGACCGCCGTCGGTGGCCGGGGGACCGGCGGTGGACTCCGGACCTGCCTCGGGGCCGGTGGAGGTCGGGAGCGGGGTGGGGGTCACGGCGGCGGTGACGGCCCGGCTGGCGGACCTGACCTGCCACAGCCGCTGCTCGAGGGCGTTCGCGCGCGCCCGGCCCTCGTCCCAGCGCTGCTCCTGCGCGGCGGCCGCGGCGGCGGCGCGCTGCGCGGCGACGGCGGAGCGGTGCTGCCACGCGCCCGCGGCCACCGACCCCACCACGACGAGCACGGCGACCAGGGCAGCGGTGCGGGCGCGGACCCGGCGGCGGGGACCCCGGGGCGGTCCGGGCTCGTCGTCGGCCGCGGACAGGTCGACGAGCTCGACCTCGCCTGCGCTGGCGGCCACAGCGCATCATCACCCCGCGGCGGTCCGTCCTGCTACCGCGGTGCTCTCCCGACCCCAGCGGCCACCATCCACGATCATGCAGCTGAGCGCCACGACCTCCGCGGCGAGAGCTGCGACGTGACGCTCAGGCGCATGATCGTCGGGAGGGCTGCGTCGGTCCTGCCGGCGCGGCGGGCCGGCGTCAGCCGACGGTCAGGGCGCCCTCGGCAGCGGCGGCGGCGATGTCGGTGCGCCACTGGCCGCCCTCGAGCGAGACGCCCTGCAGCCGGTCGTAGGCGGCGGTGCGCGCTGCGGCGAGGTCGGCGCCGGAGCCGACCACCGACAGCACCCGGCCACCGGCCGAGACCAGCTGGCCGCCGGCGTCGAGCGCGGTGCCCGCGTGGAGCACCCAGGCGGCCTCACCGGAGGTCCCCGCCTCCGCCCCGGTCAGCGCGCCCCCCGTCCTCGCGGACACCGGGTACCCGGGCGCGGCCAGGACGACGACGACGGCGGCGCCGCGCGACCAGCGCAGCGGGCCGACGTCGGCGAGGTGCTCGGCCAGCCGACCCGTGGCGCAGGCCCGGAGCAGCGCACCCAGCGGCGTGCGCAGCCGCGCGAGCACGACCTGGGTCTCGGGGTCCCCGAAGCGGGCGTTGAACTCCACCACGCGCACGCCGCGGGACGTCAGGGCGAGCCCGCAGTACAGAACGCCGGCGAACGGGGTGCCGCGGCGGCGCATCTCGTCGACGACGGGCTGCGCGACCCGCTCCACCACCTCCTCGACGAGGCCCTCCGGGGCCCAGGGCAGCGGCGAGTAGGCGCCCATGCCGCCGGTGTTGGGGCCCTCGTCACCGTCGAGGGCGCGCTTGAAGTCCTGCGCGGGGGCCAGCGGCACCACCGTGGTGCCGTCGGAGAGCACGAACAGGGACACCTCGGGCCCGTCGAGGAAGTCCTCGACCACCACCTGCGCGCCGTCGCGGGACAGGCAGGCCGCGGCGTGCTCGAGGGCCTCCTCGCGCGAGGACGTCACGACGACGCCCTTGCCAGCCGCCAGGCCGTCGTCCTTGACCACGTGCGGGGCGCCGAACAGGTCCAGCGCCTCGGCGACCTCCTCCACGGTCGTGCAGACCCGGGCCATGGCCGTGGGGACACCCGCGGCGGCCATCACCTGCTTGGCGAAGGCCTTGCTGCCCTCGAGCTCCGCGGCGTCGGCCGACGGCCCGAAGCAGGCGATCCCGGCGGCGCGGACGGCGTCGGCGACGCCCGCCACGAGCGGCGCCTCAGGGCCGACGACGACGAGGTCCACGCCCAGCTCCTGGGCCAGCGCGGTGACGGCGTCGCCGTCGCACGGGTCCACCGGGAGGCAGCCGAGCACGCCGGGCTCCGCGGCCGGGCCGGGCCCGCCGGGGGCCACCCAGACGGCGGTGACGGCCTCGTCGGAGGCCAGGGACCGGGCCAGGGCGTGCTCGCGCGCGCCCGAGCCGATGACGAGGACCTTCACGAGCCGAACGCCTCGCCGAGGGCGGCGTCGAGCTGGGCCAGGCCCCAGCGGGCCTCGTCGTCGCTGGTCGTGCAGGGGGGCACCACGTGGGTGCGGTTGCCGTTGACGAACGGCAGGAGGCCGCGGGACAGGCACGCCTTCGTGAACGCGGCCATCGGGGCGTTGGCCGCCCCGGTGGCGCCGGCGGGCACCACGGGCTCGCGGGTCTCCCGGCTCTTCACCAGCTCCACGGCCCAGAACACGCCGGTGCCGCGGACCTCGCCGACGACGTCGTGCCGGTCGGCGATCTCGCGCAGCGCGGGGCCGATGACGTCCTCGCCGAGGTGGTGGGCGTGCTCCACCAGGCGCTCGTCCTCCATGGCGCGGATGGTCGCCACGGACGCGGCGCACGCCAGGGGGTGGCCGGAGTAGGTCAGGCCGCCGGGGAAGGCGCGCTCGTCGAAGGTGGCGGCGACCTCGTCGGACAGCACCACGGCACCCAGCGGGACGTAGCCGGAGTTGACGCCCTTGGCGATGGTCACGAGGTCGGGGTCGATGCGCTCGCCGTCACCGTGCACGTCGTACCCGAACCACGTGCCCGTGCGCCCGAAGCCGGCCATGACCTCGTCGAGCACGAGCACGATGCCGTGGCGACGGGTGATCTCCCGCACCCCGGCGAGGTAGCCCGGCGGCGGGACCATGATCCCCGCGGTACCCGGCACGGACTCCAGGACGAGCGCCGCGATGGTGCTCGGCCCCTCGAGGGCGATGACCTGCTCGAGGTGCTCCAGCGCCCGCTGGCACTCCTCCGCCTCGGTGGTGGAGTGGAACACCGACCGGTACAGGTACGGGCCGAAGAAGTGGACGACCCCCTCCGCGCCGGAGTCGTTCGCCCAGCGCCGCGGGTCCCCGGTGAGGTGGATCGCCGTCTGGGTGTTGCCGTGGTAGCTGCGGTAGCGGGCCAGCACCTTGCGGCGCCCGGTGTGCTGGCGGGCCGCGCGCACGGCGTTCTCGTTGGCCTCGGCACCGCCGGTGGTGAAGAACACCTTGTTCAGGCGGCTGCCCGGCAGGTGGGAGGTGATGAGGCGCGCGGCCTCGCCGCGCACGTCGACGGCGTGCTGCGGGGCCACGGTGGCGAGCCTCGCTGCCTGCTCGCCGATCGCCGCGACCACCTTCGGGTGCCCGTGCCCGACGTTGGTGAACACCAGCTGGCTGGAGAAGTCGAGCAGCGGCCGGCCCTCGGCGTCGTACACCCAGGAGCCCTCGGCGCCGGTGACGACCATCGGCGAGATGAGCTTCTGCGCCGACCACGAGTGGAAGACGTGCGCGCTGTCGAGCTCGCGGGTGCGGGCGACGGCGGCGGCGTCCACCGGGCGCGACGGCGGGACGACGCTCGCCGCCGACGAGCCGGTCCCGCCCGTCGGCGCCGGGGTGGTGACGGCGGTGCTCGGCATCTGGCTCAGCCCTCCAGCAGGTCGGTGCGGACGACGATCTGGTCGCGGTCGGGCCCGACGCCCACCGCGCTGATGCGCACGCCGGAGAGCTCCTCCAGCGCGAGCACGTACTCCTGGGCGGCCTTGGGCAGGTCGGAGAACTCGCGGGCGCCGCTGATGTCCTCGGTCCAGCCCTCGAACTCTTCGTAGACCGGCGTCGCGTGGTGGAAGTCGGTCTGGGTGAGGGGGATCTCGGTGTGCTTGACGCCGTCGACCTCGTACGCGGTGCAGACCGGGATGCGCTCGTAGCCGGTGAGCACGTCGAGCTTGGTGAGCACCAGGTCGGTGAGGCCGTTGACCCGCGAGGCGTAGCGGGCGATGAGCGCGTCGTACCAGCCGGTGCGGCGCGGGCGGCCGGTGGTGGTGCCGAACTCGCCGCCGGCGCGGCGCAGGCCCTCGCCGACCTCGTCGTGCAGCTCGGTGGGGAAGGGCCCCTCGCCGACGCGGGTGATGTAGGCCTTCGCGACGCCCACGATCCGGTCCACCCGGTTCGGCGGGATGCCCGACCCGGTGCAGGCGCCCCCGGCGGTGGCGTTGGAGGACGTGACGAACGGGTACGTGCCGTGGTCGATGTCGAGCATCGTGGCCTGGCCGCCCTCGAAGAGCACGGTCTGCCCGGCGTCGAGCATGCGGGTCAGCTCCAGACCGGTGTCGCGCACCATCGGGCGCAGCCGGTCGGCGTAGGACAGCAGCTCCTCGACCACCTCGTCCACCGTGATGGCGCGGCGGTTGAACACCTTCACCAGCAGCTGGTTGCGGGTCTCCAGGGCTCCCTCGACCTTCTGGGCGAGGATCTTCTCGTCGAAGAGGTCCTGCACGCGCAGGCCGATGCGGTTGACCTTGTCGGCGTAGGCCGGGCCGATGCCGCGGCCGGTGGTCCCGATGCGGCGGACGCCGAGGAACCGCTCGGTGACCCGGTCCACGGTGCGGTGGTAGGGCGCGATGAGGTGCGCGCTGGCCGAGACCAGCAGCTTGGAGCAGTCGACGCCCCGCGCCGTGAGGCCCTCGAGCTCCTCGAAGAGGACCGACGGGTCGATGACCACGCCGTTGCCGATGACCGGGGTCACCCCGGGGGTGAGGATGCCGGAGGGGAGCAGGTGCAGGGCGTACTTCTCGTCACCGACGACGACGGTGTGGCCGGCGTTGTTGCCACCGTTGAACTTCACGACGGCCTCGACGCGGGAGCCGAGGACGTCAGTGGCCTTGCCCTTGCCCTCGTCTCCCCACTGGGCCCCGATGAGCACGATCGCGGGCATGAGCGGACCCTCCTGCGGGTCTCGGAGTCATTACCTCCCGAGGCTAGCGGGTGAGGAGCCCGCCGCCCGAATCCGCCGTCGGGGCCCCTGGTGCCGGTCCGGACGCAGGTCCGCTGGCAGATCCGGGGGGTGCTGCGACCCTGGCCCCGTGAGCAGCCACGCGCCCGACCGACCGGCGGAGGCCGTCCGCGCGGCCCTGGCGGTGGTGAACTCCGGTGCCGGGTCGGCGCGGACGCCCGCAGCGCGCGACGCCCTCGCCGTGCTGGGCGCCTCGCTGCCCCCGGGGGGTCTGGAGGTGGCGCGCACGCAGGGCCCCGAGGACCTGCGCCGGGCGCTGGCGGGGCTCGGCGGACGCCGGCTGGTGGTGCTGGGCGGCGACGGGTCCGTGCACGCGGCGATCGGCGCGCTGCACGCCCTGGGCGGGCTGCAGCGCCTGCGGTCGGTCGGGCCGGTCGGCGTGGTGCCGCTGGGCACCGGCAACGACCTGGCCCGCAGCCTCGGGCTGCAGGTGGGCGACGCGGCGCTGGCGGCGCGGACCGCCCTGGAGGGTCGCCCCTCGCCGGTGGAGCTGGTGGAGTCGGTCGACGATCACGGGCGGACCGGCGGGGTGGTGGTCAACGCCGTCCACGCCGGCATCGGCGTCTCCGCCTCGAAGCGCGCGCAGAAGGCCAAGAAGGTGCTCAGGGCTCTGGCCTACCCCGCGGGAGCCGTGGCCGCGGGGGTCGCGGCCAGACCGTGGCACCTGCGCGTGGTGGTGGACGGCGAGGAGGTCCACGACGGGCACGAGGGCGTGCTCCTGGTGGCGGTCAACCTCGGCAGCACGGTGGGCGGCGGCGCGCGGCTGTCACCCGCGGCCACGCCGCACGACGGCCTCGTCGACGTGGTGGTCTCGGCCGCCACGGGGCCGTTGGCCCGAGCGGGCTTCGCGGCGGCCATGGTCCGCGGCCAGCACGTCGAGCGCCGGGACACCGCCGCGCGGCGCGGCGCGGACGTGCTGGTGGAGGCCGTGGACGGCCGTCCTTTCGAGGTCAACGCCGACGGCGACCTGACGGAGCCCCGCACCCGCTGGCGCTGGCGCTGCGTGGGTGACGCCTGGCAGGTGCTCGTACCCCGCTGAGCGGCAGCGGGTCGCGGGCCAGCGGGTCAGGCGAGCCGCTCGGCCAGCTCCCGCCCGAGGTCGCGCCCTGAGCGCCAGGCCTGCTCCACGCGCGGCTTGCCGCTGGGCGTGGCCGCCCACGCGTCGCCGCAGACGCCGAGGAGCCCGCCAGCCACGGCGGTGAGGAGGTGCGGCCCGTCGTGCACCTGCGTCGGCGCCGCGAACGACCACCGGTGGGACGCGGCCGACCGCGGCGGCGGCACCTCGCCCGCGGGCACGCCCAGGAGGTGCGGCAGGCGCGCGAGCACGGGCGCGACGAGGGACTCGGGGTCTCCGAGGGCCCCGCGCGCGGCGTCGGCGGTGGTGTGGGCCACGAGCACGGGCGCGCCGTCACCGCGGCGCGACCCGTCGTCGGCGAGCAGGGACACGAGGTCGTCGTCCGCCACGAAGCCGGCGTCGAGGGTGGGCCACCACGCGGCGTCCCACGCGGCGTAGACGGTGATCACGGCGTTCCACGGGCGCGAGAGCACCCGGCGCGCGCTGGCGAGGCCGGGCGAGGCCTCCACGTCGAGCACCCGGCCGGCCTGCGGGTCCGGCATGGCCAGCACGACGGCGTCCACCGCCTCGCCGTCCACGGCGGGCAGGCCGTCGACCACGCCCACCGAGCGGACCGCGCGCTGTGAGCTGGTGTCGAGACCCTCGGCGAGCCGGTCCACCAGGGAGCGCAGCCCGGCGGGTGCGCTCCAGCGCTGCGGGCCGGTGGTGGAACCCCGGGGGCCGTCCGGCCCGAGCAGGCCGAGGGTGTCGGTCCAGGGACGGGCGAGGCCGTCGGTGCTCCAGCCGGCGGCCAGGGCGGCGAAGTCGGGGTCGGAGACCGTGAAGTAGGCGGCCCCGGTGTCGACCAGGTGCTGCGAGCCGTCGGCCAGGTCCACCCGGCGCACGCCGAGGCGGCCACCGAGGCGTCGGCCCCTGTCGACGACGCGGACCTCGACGCCCGCGGCGCCCAGCGCCTGCGCGCACGCGACGCCGGAGATGCCCGCGCCCACGACCACGACCCTGGCGGGGCGTCCGCGACCGGCCGCGCTCGACGCGGTCACGGGAGCAGGTCCCCCGCGAGGCGGTCCGCGGCGTCGGGGTCGCAGGCGCTGAGGAACTGCGTGCAGCGCGAGGCCTCGTCGTCCTCGCCGATGGCGCCCGCGGCCCGGCCCAGGACGGCCAGCGACCGCAGGAACCCGCGGTTGGGCTCGTGGTGCCACGGCACCGGCCCGGCCCCGCGCCAGCCGGACCTCCGCAGGGCGTCCAGACCGCGGTGGTAGCCGGTGCGGGCGTAGGCGTAGGCCTCCACCGTCCGCCCGGCCGCGAAGGCGCGGGTGGCCAGCACCGACCACGCCAGGCTCGCGGCGGGGTGGGCGGCGGCGACGTCGGCGGGGTCGACCTCGTCCCGCAGCAGAGCCGCAGCTGCCGCTTCCGGCCCGTCGTCGGGGAGCAGCGTGGGCGGCGGGCCCGGCACGGCTCCGCCGTGGCTCCCCGGGGCACCGGGGGTCGGCAGGGACATCGGGGAGGACATGACTGCATCCTGCCGCCGCGCGGCCGGACCGGCAGTGCGGGACCCGTGCGGGGAGGACCCGGCCCTGCGACGACTGCGCTGCGGTCGGCTACCGTCGCTGTCCGTGATCGAGGCCACCGTCACGGAGACGACGCTGACCGTCAGCGCCGAGGGCGACCTCGACCTCGCCGAGCGCGCGCGCTTCCCCGAGCTCACCGCGAGGGCCGCCGCGCCCGACGTGGCCGAGGTGGTGGTCGACCTGTGCTCGGTGGCCTTCGTGGACTCGGCCGGAGCGGCCTTCCTCATCGCGCTGGCCGAGACGGCCAAGCGGTCGGGCGCCCGCGCCGTGCTGCGCGGAGCTGACGAGCGGGTGGGGTTCGTGCTGGAGCTGTGCGGGGCCCTGGACTCCTACGAGGTGGACGCCGAGCACCGCTGCGCTCCGGCGTCCAGCCCCGGACCGTGGCGGAGCCCGTCCGCCTGACGCGTCGGCCGCGCAGCGGCACCGCTGTCGGATCCTCCGTCCGGGCGCTGCTCGCGGACGCGGCTGGCGGGCCGCTGCCGCCGACGGCCGGTCACCCCGTATCGTCCGGGGAGCCGCGCGCGCTCCAGACAGCGGGTGCAGCGGCCGCCGCGGACGGGGAGCGGTGACCACGAGCGTGGAGGTGGGGTGCGGGTGGCAGGTCCGGAGCAGACGCAGGACGGGAGCGAGCCCGGTTCGGTCCACGTCATCCTCGGCAGTCGCAAGACGCGCGTGGTGCTGACGGGCGAGGTCGACGCCGAGCTCGGGCACGAGCTGCTGGAGGCGTCGGCGGACGCCGAGGCGTCCGGGCTGCCGGTCGAGGTGGACGTCCGCAACGTGACGTTCATGGACTCCACGGGGGTGGCGTTCCTCGCGCGGCTCGCCTCGCGCAGCCCGTCCAAGCTCGTGCTGATCCGCCCGCCCGATCTGGTGAGGTTCCTCATCCAGGTCACGAGCATCAGCCAGGTCCTGCGCGTGGTCGAGGACGACCCGGGCATCGACCACACGCTGCCGGACGGCAGTGACGACGGCAGCGACGACGGGAGCGACGGCCCGGGCGGCGGTCTCGTCGCCTGACGCGTCCCGGTCTGCGCGACCGAGCACCACGACGCATGAGGAAGGCCCCCCGGCAGCTGCCGGGGGGCCTTCGACGTGGGCGGGTGCGTCAGCCGTTGAGCGAGGTGCCCGCGGAGCGCAGGTGCTCGCAGGCCTCCTTGACGCGGGCGGCCATACCGGCCTCGGCGATCTTGCCCCAGGCGCGCGGGTCGTACTGCTTCTTGTTGCCGACCTCGCCGTCGACCTTGAGCACGCCGTCGTAGTTCTTCAGCATGAAGTCGGCGACGGGGCGCGTGTAGGCGTACTGCGTGTCGGTGTCGATGTTCATCTTCACGACGCCGAAGTCGACGGCCTGGCCGATCTCCTCCGCGGTGGAGCCGGAGCCGCCGTGGAAGACCAGCGCGAAGGGCTTGTCGCCGCCGCCGAACTCCTTCGAGACGGCGTCCTGGGCGGCCTTGAGCACCTCGGGCTTGAGCTTGACGTTGCCCGGCTTGTAGACGCCGTGCACGTTGCCGAAGGTCAGGGCGGTCAGGTAGTAGCCCTTCTCGCCCACGCCGAGGGCCTTCGCGGTGGCGATGGCGTCCTCGGGGGTGGAGTACAGCTGGTCGTTGATCTCGTTGGCGACGCCGTCCTCCTCGCCGCCGACCACGCCGACCTCGATCTCGAGGATGACCTTGGCCGCCGACGAGCGCTCGAGCAGCTCGGCGGCGATGGACAGGTTCTCGTCCAGCGGGACGGCGGAGCCGTCGAACATGTGCGACTGGAACAGCGGGTCGCGGCCGTTCTTCACGCGCTCCTCGCTGATGGCGAGCAGCGGGCGCACGTACTTGTCCAGCTTGTCGGCCGGGCAGTGGTCGGTGTGCAGGGCGATGTTGACGCCGTAGCCCTTGGCCACGTGGTGGGCGTACTCGGCCAGGGCCTCCGCGCCGCGGACCATGTCCTTGACGGTCGAGCCGGAGGCGTACTCAGCGCCGCCGGTGGAGACCTGGATGATGCCGTCGCTGCCGGCCTCGGCGAAGCCCTGGATGGCCGCGGTGATGGTGGACGAGCTGGTGATGTTGATCGCCGGGTAGGCGAAGGAGCCGGCCTTGGCCTTCTCCAGCATCTCCGCGTAGACCTCGGGAGTGGCGATGGGCATGCGTGGGTCCCTCCTCGTCGGGTTCTTCGCGGCCGATCCTCCCACCGGGTCAGACCACGGCGAACACCACGTACCCCGCTCCGGCCAGCGCGAGGACGGACACCGAGAGCACCACGGGCGAGCGCAGCACGCCCGGCTCGCGGGGCACCGCGCGCTCGGAGGCCGGCGTGAGCGACCAGACCAGGCCGCGCAGCTCGGACTCCGGCTTGGGACGGCCCGCCTTCGACACCAGCCACCCCACGAGCACCGCGACGACGGTCGCGACACCGCCGCCCAGGAAGCTCGACCCCTGCCCCGACAGGGCCAGCGCGCCGGTCTGGTTGAGGACGAAGACGACGACGGCGCCGAGCGTGCCGCTGACCAGCCCCCAGAAGCCGGCCGAGCCCGTCATGCGCTTCCAGAACAGCCCGAGCACGAACACCGCGAACAGGGGCACGTTGAAGAAGGAGAACAGGGTCTGGATGTAGTCCATGATGTTGGTGAAGCCGGCCGCGATGAACGCCGTGCCGATGGCCAGCGCGGTGCCGATGACGGTGACGGCGCGGCCCACCCGCAGGTAGTGCGCGTCGTCCCGGCCGGGGCGCACCCAGTCCTGCCACAGGTCGTAGGTGACCACGGTGTTGAACGAGCTGACGTTGGCGGCCATGCCGGCCATGAAGGCGGCGAGCAGGCCCGCGAGGGCCACGCCGAGGAAGCCGTTGGGCAGCAGCTCGTCGAGGAGCAGCGGCACGGCGTCGTTGTAGGTGGCGCCGCTGGACCCGCCCGTCTTGAGGGCGGCGATGCCCGGCACGAGGACCGCGGCGATCATGCCCGGGATGATGATGACCAGGGCGATGAGCACCTTGGGGAACGCCGCGATGAGCGGCGTGCGCTGCGCGGCGGAGGCGCTGCGGGCCGAGAACGCCCGCTGCACCTCGGTGAAGTTGGTGGTCCAGTACCCGAACGACGTGACGAACCCCAGGCCCAGCACCACCCCGATGGTCGACCCCACCCCGTTGGTGATGCCGGTGAGGTCGCTGCCGGGGAACGCCTGCAGCATGGAGCCGCTGCCCTGGTCGGTGAGCTTGCTGACCAGGCCGCCCCAGCCGCCCACGCGGTGCAGGCCGACGAGCGTCAGCGGGACCATCGTGGCGACGATGACGAAGAACTGGAGCACCTCGTTGTAGATGGCCGCCGACAGGCCCCCGAGGAAGGTGTAGGCCAGCACGATGACGCCGGCGAGCACGATGGCGAGCCACGTGGGCAGGCCGAGCAGCGCGTTGACCACGATGGCCATGGCGTAGAGGTTGACGCCGGCCAGCAGCACGGAGGCGAGGGCGAACAGCAGGCCCTGCAGGCGCTGGGTCTTGGCGTCGAAGCGGCGGCCGAGGAACTCGGGCACGCTGCGGACCTTCGAGCCGTAGTAGAAGGGCATCATCACCAGGGCCAGGAAGACCATGGCCGGGATGGCGCCGATCCAGTAGTAGTGGAACGCCTGCTCGCCGAACTGCGCGCCGTTGGCGGCCTGCCCGAGCAGCTCGATGGCGCCGAGGTTGGCGGACACGAACGCCAGGCCCGTGACCCACGCGGGCAGCGAGCGGCCCGAGAGCAGGAAGTCGAGGCTGGAGGAGATCCGCCGGCGGGCGAGCAGGCCGATCCCCAGGACGACGACGAAGTACAGGGCCACCAGCACGTAGTCGCCCGCGCCGGCGTCGATGCGCGTGGCGCCGGTGGTGCCGGCGGCCAGGACGGCGCTCACCGCGGTCCCGCCTCGTCGTCGGCGTCGTCACCGGCAGCCTGGAGGGCCTCGCGGACGGCGGGGTCGTCCTGGGTCAGCGGGCGCGCGACCACCCAGGCCAGGAAGGCGGCGCCCATGACGAGCATGCCCAGGCCCGCCCAGAGGTTGAGGTTCACGCCCCCGGTCTTCTGCGCGGCGGCCGCGGGGAACGAGACCAGGCCCCAGACGAGGCACACGAGCCCGTAGACGACGAACAGGGCGCCGATCACCGAGCGGATGTCGAAGGCCAGGTCCGCCAGCCGCTTCTTCTGCGGCCGGCCATCACGCTGGTCGGGTGTCTGTGGCACGTGGCGCTCCTCACGGCCCGCACCGCCCGTGGTGCAGGCCGCTGTGAACGCTCACACCGTTGCCTCGGGACCGCAAATCGGAGGAGACCCCCGCGGGGGACTCACCCGGTCGGCGGCACCTGGCCGAAGGCGTGGCGGCGCAGCCACGCGTGCACCGCCACGGCCGCGGCGGCCCCGGCGTTCATCGACCGCGTGGAGCCGAACTGCGCGATCTCCACCAGCAGGGCGCTGGCCCCCACGACCTCGGCGGACAGGCCAGGCCCCTCCGAGCCCACCACGAGCAGGCACCGCGCGGGCAGGTCGCTGGTCTCCAGGGGCACCGCGCCGGGGGTGTTGTCGAGGCCCACCACCGACAGCTCCCGCTCACGCGCCCACGACAGGAGGTCGGCCGAGCTCGCGTGGTGGTGCACGGCCAGGTACCTGTCCGTGGCCATGGCCCCGCGCCGGTTCCAGCGGCGGTCGGCCACCACGTGGAAGCCGGCGGCGCCGGCCGCGTTGGCCGTGCGCGCCACCGAGCCGACGTTCATGTCGTGCTGGAAGCCCTCCACGGCCACGTGCAGCTCGGCGCCGGGCCAGTCCCGCGCGCGGCGCTCGGCGAGGTCGGCGCGGATGGCTGTCTCGCTCCAGTAGCGGTACCGGTCCACCACGTTGCGGCGGTCGCCCTCGCGCAGCAGGCGCGGGTCGAGCCGGGGGTCCTCCGGCACCGGACCGTCGCGCTCGACCTCCCAGGGACCCACCCCCACCACGCGTGCGCGTCCGCCGCCGTCGTCGTCGCCCTCGGGGCTCCCCGCCGCAGTCCGCTCCACCACGCCGCCAGCCTGCCGCGCCCGACTGCGCCTCCCCCGCGCCGGTCGTCGTCGTGGCCCCTGGCGGACCGCGCGCGCCGCGCGCCCCCCGGCGACCCCGCCCTAGGCTGGGGAGGTGAGCGAGCGCGCGGCCCCGGTGACGTGGCTGACCGACATGGACGGCGTCCTCGTGCACGAGGGATCGGCCATCCCGGGCGCGAGCGACTTCCTGGCGCGGCTGGTGGAGCGCGGGCGCCGCTTCCTCGTGCTCACCAACAACTCGATCTACACCCCGCGGGACCTGCGGGCGCGGCTGCACGCGTCCGGCCTCGACGTGCCGGAAGAGGCGATCTGGACCTCGGCCCTGGCCACGGCGCAGTTCCTGGCGGAGCAGAACCCCGGCGGGTCGGCGTACGTCATCGGCGAGGCCGGGCTGACCACGGCCCTGCACGAGGCCGGGTACACGCTCACCGAGACCGACCCCGACTACGTGGTGCTCGGCGAGACGCGCACGTACTCCTTCTCGGCGATCACCCGCGCGGTGCGGCTCATCGAGGGCGGCGCGCGCTTCATCGCCACCAACCCCGACGCCTCCGGTCCGTCGCTGGAGGGCAAGCTGCCCGCCACGGGCGCCGTGGCCGCCATGATCACCAAGATCACGGGCCGGGAGCCGTACTACGTGGGCAAGCCCAACCCCATGATGTTCCGCTCGGCGCTCAACGCCATCGACGCGCACTCCGAGAGCACCGTGATGATCGGCGACCGGATGGACACCGACGTCGTCGCCGGCATCGAGGCGGGCTTGGAGACGATCCTCGTGCTCACCGGGTCCACCTCCCGCGCCGACGTGGAGCGCTACCCGTTCCGACCGCACCGGATCGTCGAGTCGATCGCGGACGTCGTCGACCTCGTCTGAGACGGGACCCCGCCGTGCCCGACCTCACCGAGCTGTCCGCCGGCGCCCTCTACGCGGTGGTGTGGGGCCTCGTCTTCGTCGAGTCCGGGGTGCTCGTGGCCTTTTGGATGCCCGGCGACACGGTCCTGTTCACCGCGGGCCTGGTGGCCCAGGCGTCGCCCGGCGTGAGCCTGTGGCTGCTGGCCGGGGGCACGGCGGTGGCCGCGACCGCCGGCAACGCCGTCGGCTACTGGACCGGCGCCCGCTACGGACGGCCGTGGCTGGAGAGACGGCCCCCGAAGGTGCTGGCGCACCTGGCGCGCGCGGAGGCCTTCTACGAGCGGTTCGGTCCGGTGGCGCTGGTGGTGGCCCGCTTCGTCCCCTGGGCGCGCACCTTCGTGCCGGTGCTCGCCGGCGTCTCGCGCATGCGGTACTCGCACTTCCTCGCCGCCACGCTGGCGGGGGCGCTGGTGTGGGGGGCCGGTCTCATCGTGCTGGGCTACTTCGCGGCGACGGTGCCGTGGCTGAAGACGGCCGCCTACGCGGTGGCCGGCACGGCGGTGGCGCTGTCCGTGGTGGTGCCGGTGGTCGCGGCGGTCCGGCGGCGGCTGGCCCGCCGCCGCGGTCACGCCCCGGGCGAGGAGCCTGACGACGACGGCGGGCGCGGCGGTCAGAGGCCGAGCTCGTCCACGGAGTAGGCGGTCAGGTAGGGCAGTCCCTGCGCCTCGACGACCTCCTTGGCGCCGGTCGCCCGGTCGAGGATCACCGCCACGGCCACCACCTCCGCACCGGCCTCGCGCAGCGCGGTGACGGCGGTGAGCACGGAGCCGCCGGTGGTGGAGGTGTCCTCCACGGCCACGACGCGGCGTCCGGCCACGTCGGGCCCCTCCACGCGGCGCTGCAGGCCGTGGGCCTTGGCCTCCTTGCGCACCACGAAGGCGTCGAGCGGGACCGTGCCCCGGGAGCGCGCCGCGTGCAGGAGCGCGCAGGCCACCGGGTCGGCGCCCATGGTCAGGCCGCCGACGGCGTCGACGCCGGCGAGGCCGCCGGGGACCTGCTCTGCCAGCAGGTCGAGCAGGACCTCCCCGACCAGCGGCGCGGCCTCGTGGTGGAGGGTCACGCGGCGCAGGTCGACGTAGTAGTCGGCCTCGGCGCCGGAGGAGAGCGTCACCCGGCCCCGCACCACGGCGAGGTCGGAGATGAGCTGCAGGAGGCGCTCGCGGGCGCCGCCGGTGGTGGCGGGGCTGGAGGCGGTGGCGGCGGGGCCGCTGGACGCGCTGGTGGGGTCGCTGGTCACAGCGCGCAGGCTAGTGAGCCGCCTGACCTGCGCGCTCCTCCGGGCGCGACCCGTGCCGGCCCGGCGACCCGGCGGCGGCGAGGGAGGCCTCCACGGCGCGCCCCTCGACGTCGAGCTCGGGCAGCCACCGCAGCCAGCGCGGCAGCCACCAGGCGGCGGGCCCGAGCAGGGCGAGCACGGCAGGGATGAGCACCATCCGCACCAGCACGGCGTCGAAGAGCACGCCGACCGCGAGGGCGAAGGCGATCGGCTTGATGGTGGCGTTGCCCTCGGGCACGAAGCCGCCGAAGACCGACAGCATGATCGTGGCGGCGGCCACCACCACCGGAGCGGCCTTCCCGAAGCCGCTGACGACGGCGGCCGTGGTCTCCTCGCCCCGCGCGTGCGCCTCGTGGATGCGGCTGACGATGAAGATCTGGTAGTCCATCGCCAGGCCGAAGAGGATGCCCACCACGAGGATGGGCGCGAAGGAGATGATCGGCGCCTCGCCGTTCGCGTTGACCAGCTGCTGCAGCCAGCCCCACTCGAAGATGGCCACGGTGGCCCCGAGGGCCGCGCCGACGGTCAGCAGGAAGCCGAGCACGGCGGTGACCGGTACGAGCACCGACCGGAAGACGAGCAGGAGCAGCACCAGGGCCAGCCCCACCACCACGGCGAGGTAGACCGGCAGGGCGCCGTTCAGCTTGTCGGAGATGTCCACGCTCACCGCGGTGGAGCCGGTGACGCTGACGGCGCCGTCGCCCGTCGACGGCAGCGAGCGGATGTCGGAGACCAGCCGGGTGGTCGCTTCCGTGGACGGCCCGCTGGCGGGGACCACGGTCACCAGCGCCGCGGTGCCGTCGGGCGAGGGGACCGGGCCCACCACACCGCCCCCGGGCAGGGACGCGGCCACGTCGGGCAGCGCCTTCACGCGGGACACCAGCTGGGCGGCCTGGGCGGCGGGGTCGGAGCCGCCGTCCACGAGCACGAGCAGCGGGCCCGCCACGCCGGGCCCCCAGTGCTCGGCCACGAGGTCGAAGGCGCGGCGCTGCTGGCTGCCCTCCTCGGCGGTGCTGTCGTCGCCGAGGGTGGTGCGCAGGGAGAGGACCGGCACCGCCACCACCCCGAGGACGACGACGACGGCGAGCAGGCTCACCAGCCGCTGTCGCGTCACGAAGCGGGCCCAGGCGGGCAGCAGTCCCGTCCGGCGGGCGGCGTGGGCGTGGGGGGCGTGCGGCGGGACGGCGTCGACGGCGTCGACGGCGGCGACGGCGGGCCGCGAGGTGGCCTGGCGCAGGCGCTGCACGTGCCGGCGCTGGCGCCGGCCCAGCAGCCGCAGGCCCAGGACGCCGGCGAGCGCGGGCAGCAGCGTGAGCGCCACGAGGACGGCCACCGCCACGGTGGCCGCGGCGGCGATGCCCATCTGGGTGAGGAACGGGATGCCCACCACGGACAGACCCGCCAGGGCGATGACCACGGTGAGCCCGGCGGTGACGACGGCGCTGCCGGCGGTGCCGGTGGCTGCGCCCACGGCGTCGGGCACGGACCGGCCGGCCACCAGCTCCTGGCGCAGGCGCGAGAGCAGGAAGAGGCCGTAGTCGATGCCCACCGCCAGGCCCAGCATGACCGCGAGGATGGTGGTGGTGGACTGCAGGTCCGTGACCGCGGTGGCGGCGACGATGCCCAGCGCCCCCACGCCGACGCCGATGAGCGCGGTGAGGAGGTTGAGCCCGGCGGCCGCGAGGGTGCCGTAGGTGATGAGCAGCACGACCACCGCCACGACGACGCCGGCGACCTCCCCGACGCCGCCCAGCGCGGCGGGGTCGGTGACGGCCTGACCGCCCACGGCGGCGTCCCAGCCGCCGGTGGCGGCGCCGTCGACGGTGTCGACGAGGGCGGTGCGGGAGGCCTCGGTGATGTCCCCGGTCGGCACCCCGTAGCGGACGTCGACGTAGGCGGCGCGCAGGTCCGGGGAGACGGTGGGGTTCGACCGGTCGAGGGGGTTCGACACGCCCTGCACCTGCGGGAGCTTCCCGAGCTCGGTCACCAGCTGCCCGAGGCGCTGCGCCTGCGCGGGGTCGGTGAGGGCCTGGCCCTGGGGCAGCTCCACGACCACGCGGGCGGTGGCGCCGCCGCCCCCGCCCGCTGCGGCGCCGAAGCGCTCCTGCAGCGTGCTCAGGGCCTTGGTGGACTCCAGTCCCGGGATGGTCACGTCGGCGGTGAACGGCTTGCTGAAGGCCGCGGCCGAGCCGCCGACGGCGACCAGGACCACCAGCCAGACGGCCAGGACGAGCCAGCGGCGGGAGTAGCAGGCGCGGCCGAGCCGCTGCAGGAAGGTCGCCACGGGGAGGTGCTCCTCAGACGCTGCGGTGGTGGGTGCTGGGGTGACCGGCGGGTGCCGGTCGGTCGTGCTGCCCCTCGGCGGCCGCGGACCCGGGCTGCAGCACGTCGAGGGCGATGCGCTCGAGCAGGGGCTGGAGCTCGACGGCGTCGCGGTGGCGGAACTGCTCGGCCACGGCGAGGCACGCCGCCAGCGCCGCGGTGACGCGGGCGGAGCGCTCGAGCCCGGTGCCCGCGACGTCGGGACCGGGGAGGCGCAGCGGGGCGTGCGGGGCGGCCGCCGAGCAGGGCGGGCGCCCGACGGGCGCCGTGGTGAAGCAGGCCGCCAGGAGGCCGGGGACCGGCTCGAGGCGGTCGCCCAGGCCGGATCCGTCGAGGGCACCCTCCTGGACGAGGGCCAGGGCGAGCCGCCCGGGTGAGCTCACCGCGAGGCGCGACAGCGCGGCCGCCGCGGCGGCGTCGCGCTCGGCGCCCTCGGGCAGGTGGGCGAGGCCGTCGGCGACGGCGCGGACCTCTCCCAGGCAGCTGTCGGCCACGGCCTCGAGCAGGGCGTCCTTGGACCCGAAGCGGTGCAGGAGCCCGGTCTTGGAGTAGCCGGTGGCCTCGGCGATCTCCCGGAGCGAGGTGCGCTCGGCGCCGTGCTCGGCCAGCAGGGCCGCCGCTGCTTCGACGATGCCTGCGTCGATCTCCTCGCGCGTGGGCCTCACCGCGGCGCCCCCTCCCGGACCGCAGCGGTCCACGACGGACCGCAGCGGTCCACATCAGACCACGCCGGTCCAGCCGGCGCAGCACGAGCGCGGGGCTCCGTCCGGAACGGGGCACGCACACCATCCCGACCACGTGTTCGCTTTCTCCCGTGACGAACGGGGTCCCCCGTGGGAGACTGGGAACTGGCTGGTTGTCACGAGCAACTGCCACCCCTCACCCCGACGTCCGATGAGGACCGTGCCGACTCCCGTGTCGACCCCCGCCGCACCCACACCCCCCTCCGACACCCACCGCGCTCGCACCCCCGCGCCCGCGGAGCGGGACTTCACCGCTCTCCCGCTGCGCCGGCGCGCCGCCTGGGTGGTGCTGCTCGGCAGCCTCGCCGCGCTCGGCGCCTTCACCGTGGACCTCTACCTGCCGGCGTTCCCCGCCCTGGAGTCCGAGCTGGGCGCCAGCGCCTCGCAGGTGCAGCTGACGCTGACCGGCACGATGGTCGGCGTCGCGCTGGGCATGCTCCTGGTGGGCCCGCTGTCCGACGCGGTGGGTCGCCGGCGGCCGCTGCTGGTGGGCCTGGGCCTGCACGTGGTCGCCTCCCTGCTCTGCGCGTCCGCACCCACCATCGAGGTGCTGGCGGGCCTGCGCGTGCTGCAGGGCCTGGGCACCTCCTCGGCGGCGGTCATCGCCCTGGCCGTGGTGCGCGACCGGTTCGACGGCCGGGGAGCTGCGCGCCTGCAGGCGCGCCTCATGGTCATCGTGGGCGTCTCCCCGCTGTTCGCCCCCACCGTCGGCGGTCTGCTGCTGCAGCTGTTCGACTGGCGCGGCGTCTTCGTGGCGCTGGCGGTGCTCTCAGCGTCCCTGGGCGTGGCCGTGGGGATCCTCCTGCCCGAGACCGTCCCCACCTCCCAGCGCCGCCGCTTCCGCCTGGTGCCCGCGCTGCGCGGCTACGCCGGCCTGCTGCGCGACCCGGCCCTCATCGGCCTCGTGCTGGTGGCGGGCATGGCCATGTCGGCCATCTTCGGGTACGTGGCGCAGTCGTCCTTCGCCTTCCAGCAGCAGTACGGCCTCAGCGCCGCCGCCTTCGGCGTCATCTTCGCCAGCGGAGGCGGGATGCTGGTGCTGGGCACGCAGGTCAACGGCTCCCTGGTCCACCGCTTCTCCTCGCAGGGCCTGCTCGTCACCGGCCTGGGCTGCGGCGCCGTCAGCGGCCTGCTGCTCGTGGTGGGCGCCACCAGCGGTCTCGGCGGCCTCCTGGGCCTGCTGGTCCCGCTGTGGGCGACCATGTTCTGCATCGGCCTGGTGATGCCCAACAGCCCGGTGCTGGCCCTGGAGCGCCACGCCACCGCGGCCGGCGCGACCGCAGCACTGCTCGGCGCGTCCCAGAACGGGGTCGCCGCGGCGGCGGCGCCCCTGGGCGGCGCGCTCCCGCTGCCCCCCGCCACCTCGATGGCGCTCATCATGTCCGGCGCGCTCCTGGTGGCGCTGGTCGTCTACAGCGCGTTCACCCGGCGCGCGCTGGCGCACCCGCCCGTGCTCCACGGCGAGGAGGCCCGGCTGGCGGCTGTGGTGGAGGCCGAGCGCGTGCGGGCCCTGGAGGTCGAGGCCGCGCAGCTGGCGGCCGCGGGGCGCGACGAGGAGCGCCGGCAGAGCGGCCGGGCCACCTCGGCCCAGCCCGCCGGTGCGGCCTGCGCCCCCTGCACCGACTGCTGAGGCCGGGCGGGCGGCGGGGCCACCCCGGCGCCCAGGGTGCCCGCCTGCCCTGGTGGCCGACCTCCAGTAGCGTCGCGCCCGTGCGGATCGCCACCTGGAACGTCAACTCCGTGCGCGCCCGGGTCGACCGGGCCGTGGCCTGGCTGCAGCGCAGCGACGTCGACGTGGTGGCCCTGCAGGAGACCAAGTGCAAGGACGCCCAGTTCCCGTACGAGGCGTTCCGGGAGGCCGGCTACGAGGTCGCGCACGTGGGGCTGAGCCAGTGGAACGGCGTGGCGGTGGTCTCGCGGGTGGGTCTGGAGGACGTCGAGGTCGGCTTCCCCGGTCAGCCCGGCTGGTCGTCGTCGGCGGACGTCGAGGCCGCGCCCGAGGCGCGGGCCATCGGCGCCACGTGCGGCGGGGTGCGCGTGTGGAGCCTGTACGTGCCCAACGGCCGCTCCCTGGAGGACCCCCACCTGCAGTACAAGCTGGAGTGGCTGGCGGCGCTGCGCGACGCCGGAGCCGGCTGGCTGGCCGCCGACCCGCAGGCGCAGGTCGCCCTCTGCGGTGACTGGAACGTGGCCCCCCAGGACGACGACGTCTGGGACATGAGCGCCTTCGAGGGCTCCACGCACGTCACGCAGCCCGAGCGGGACGCGTTCTACGCCGTGGTGGACGCCGGCTTCGCGGACGTGGTCAGGCCGCACGCCCCGGGCCCGGGCACCTACACCTACTGGGACTACAAGCAGCTCCGCTTCCCCCGCCGGGAGGGCATGCGGATCGACTTCGCCCTGTGCTCCCCGGCGCTGGCCGCGCGGGTGGGCGGGGCGTCGGTCGACCGCGAGGAGCGCAAGGGCAAGGGCGCCTCCGACCACGCCCCCGTCGTCGTCGACCTGGTCTGAGCTCCGCCGGTGGCAGCCGAGCGACGCTCCCCGCGGCCGGCACCGGTCGCGCGCCGCAGCTCCCGCGACGCCGGTCTCGCCGGCTCGCCGCGCCGCCTGGGGGGCCAGCGCCCGCGGTCAGCGGGCCGTGAGCGCCGCCCGCCGGCGCTGCGGGCGGAGGAGGTCTCCGACCGCTCGGTGGCCGAGGCCCCCGCCGCGGGTCCGCGCGAGCCCGACGGCTGGGTGCTCGCGGACGACGGCGCCGCGCTGGCCACCTACGTCCACGAGCCGGCGCGACCGCCGGCCCCCCGGTGGCGGGAGCGGCTGGCCGGGCGCCGTCCTGCGCCGGCCACGGTGGTGCTGGTGCACGGGTGGACGCTCAGCGCGGTGGTGTGGGACCGCGCGGTCGCGGCGCTCACCGAGGTGCGCCCGGACGTGCGTGTGGTCCGCTACGACCAGCGCGGCCACGGCTCCTCCGCGGCGCGCGGCCCGCTCGCCCCCGCCTCGCGTCCGGTGGCGGCGATCAGCCGGCTGGCAGACGACCTCGCCGCCGTGGTCGACACGTGCGCCCCGGGGGGGCCGCTGGTGGTGGTGGGCCACTCGATGGGCGGGATGGCGCTGCTGTCCGCGAGCGCCCGGGCGCCGGGCCTGCTCGGACCTCGCACGCGAGGGCTGGTGCTGGTGAGCACGGCCGCGGGGGGCCTGTCGTCGGCCGGGCGCCCCCTCGTGCCGCTCATGGCGGCCCTGGCGCGCCTGCCCCAGGACGTGCTCGTGCCGCGGGCGCCGCGCCTGCTGGCGCAGCGCACCAACTACGGGCCCGGGGTCGACCCGCGCCTGGTGGCGGACACCATGCGCGCGATGGGGCGGGTCTCGGGCCGCACCACCGGCGAGTGGTTCTCCGCCCTCATGGCCCACGACGAGAGCGCGGCCCTGCCGCTGCTGGCGGCCGCGGGGACTCCGGTGCGCGTGGTGGTGGGCGACCACGACCGGCTGACGCCGCCGGCCCACGCGAAGGCCCTCGCCGCGGCGCTGCCGCAGGCGCGGGTGCGCGTGGTGGCGGGGACGGGGCACATGATGCTCGTGGAGCGCCCCGACGCGATCGCCGCGGAGGTCAGCGCACTGCTCGGGTGAGCGAGGGCGACCGGCGCGCCGGTGATCGGGTGGAGTCCGCGTGGTGCGCGCCCCTCGCCGGGACGGGTGCGGCAGGCTCGTCCCGACCTGCACCGACCACGAACCCGGCGTCCCCGCGACCGGGACCACCAGGAGGACCCGCGTGTCCCAGCCCCCCACCGGCTACGGCTACGGCGGCCCACCGCCGGTGTCCCAGCGGCCCACGGACACCATGGCCGTCCTCGGCCTGGTGTTCGCCTTCGTCTTCCCGCTGCTCGGGCTGGTCTTCAGCATCATCGGGCTGCAGAACGTCAAGCGGGACGGCACGAACGGCCGCGGCCTGGCGCTCGCCGGCCTGTGGGTGTCCATCGCCTCGATGGTCGCCGCGGTGCTCCTCGTCGTCGCCTACATCGGGTTCTTCGCCGTGCTCCTCGGCACGGGCAGCCTGTCGTCGTGACCCCGCCCCGGCCGTCCTGGCCCGTGGTCCTGGGCGCTGGGGCCCTCGCGCTGGCCGCGTGCGGCAGCACCCCCGCGGGCAGCGCCGGCGGTGCGCCGACGACCTCGGCCACCACCTCGGCCAGCGCACCGGCGTTCACCGACGCGACGGCGTGCGCGACCTTCGGCGAGCGCGGTGTGGAGTCCCGCCTCGGTGAGGTCTACGCCGACGACGCCGCCTCGGCGTCGCTGGTGCGGGAGTACGCCGGCGCCCCGGCGTTCCAGCAGGCGCTGCGGCAGACCGTGGACCTGCTGCGCTCCTCCGGCGGCCAGCTCGAGGGGGACTTCCTCGCCACGGCCTGCGCCGACCAGCCCACCGGCTGACCCCGCAGCTGAGGCGGCAGCGGCGAGCCGCAGGACCGACGACGACGGAGGCCGGGCGCGTGCGGCGCCCGGCCTCCGTCGTCGTCCTGCCCCACCGGGGTGGTCAGGCGCTGGGCAGCGCCCTCACCTCGCCGGAGCCGCTCGCGCCGGCACCCGGGTCCGCGGCGCCGGCGCCCCCGTCGGGGACCTGCTCGCCGGGCGCCAGCCGCCGCACGCTCAGCGCCCGGCGGTCCCGGCCCGCGCCGAGCGGGTCGGAGGAGACGTCCACCAGCACGGCGTCGCCGTCCTGGACCCCGCCCGAGAGCAGCTCGCGGGCGAGGGCGTCGCCGATCTCGCGCTGCACCAGGCGGCGCAGCGGGCGGGCGCCGTACGCCGGGTCCCAGCCCTCCAGCGCGAGGAGCTCGCGCGCCGCGGGGGTGACGTGCAGCTGCAGGCGGCGGTCGGCCAGGCGGTGGGCCAGGGCCTCGACGTGCAGGTCCACGATGCGGGCGAGGTCCTCGGTGGACAGCGCGTCGAAGAGGACCACCTCGTCGAGCCGGTTGAGGAACTCCGGCTTGAACGCCGCCCGCACGGCGGCCATGACGCCGTCGCGCTGCTGCTGCGCGCTCAGCGACTGCTCCACGAGGAACTGGCTGCCGAGGTTGGAGGTCAGCACGAGGATGGTGCTGCGGAAGTCGACGGTGCGGCCCTGGCCGTCCGTGAGGCGCCCGTCGTCGAGGACCTGCAGCAGCACGTCGAACACCTCGGGGTGGGCCTTCTCCACCTCGTCGAGGAGCACCACGCTGTACGGACGCCGCCGCACGGCCTCGGTGAGCTGGCCGCCCGACTCGTACCCGACGTAGCCGGGAGGCGCGCCGACGAGGCGGGCCACCGAGTGCTTCTCGCCGTACTCCGACATGTCGATGCGGACCATGGCGCGCTCGTCGTCGAAGAGGAAGTCGGCCAGGGCCTTGGCCAGCTCGGTCTTGCCGACGCCGGTGGGACCGAGGAAGAGGAAGGAGCCGGTGGGCCGGTCGGGGTCGGAGATCCCGGCACGGGCCCGGCGGACGGCGTCGGAGACCGCGCGGACGGCGTCGCGCTGGCCGACGAGGCGCTGCCCGAGCACCTCCTCCATGCGCAGCAGCTTGGCGGTCTCCCCCTCGAGCAGCCGGCCCACCGGGATGCCCGTCCACGCCGCCACGACGGCGGCGATGTCGTCAGGACCGACGCGCTCGCCGACGAGCGGCTCACCGGTCGCACCGGGCCCCTCGCCCTCCTCAGCGGCCTGGGCCTCGGCCAGCTCCCGCTCGAGGGAGGGGATCTCCTCGTACTGGATGCGGGAGGCCGTGGCGTAGTCGACGTCGCGGTAGGCGCGCTCGAAGCGGGAGCGCGCGTCGTCCAGGCGCTGCTTGAGCTCGCCGACGCGGTTCAGCCCCGCCTTCTGCGCCTCCCAGCGGGCCGTGAGCGTGGCCAGCTGCTCGGTGCGGTCGGCCAGGTCGGCGCGCAGCCGCTCCAGCCGGTCCAGCGAGGCCGGGTCGGTCTCGGCGGCCAGAGCCATCTCCTCCATGCGGAGGCGGTCGGTGGAGCGGCGCAGCGCGTCGATCTCCTCGGGGGAGGAGTCGATCTCCATGCGCAGTCGCGAGGCGGCCTCGTCGACCAGGTCGATGGCCTTGTCGGGGAGCTGCCGGCCGGTGATGTACCGGTCCGAGAGGGTGGCGGCGGCCACGAGCGCCGCGTCGGTGATCTCCACGCCGTGGTGGGCCTCGTAGCGCTCGTTGAGGCCCCGCAGGATGGCCACGGTGTCCGGGACGCTGGGCTCGCCCACGAACACCTGCTGGAACCGGCGCTCGAGGGCGGCGTCCTTCTCGATGCGCTCGCGGTACTCGCTCAGCGTGGTGGCGCCCACCAGGCGCAGCTCGCCGCGGGCGAGCATGGGCTTGAGCATGTTGCCGGCGTCCAGGCCGCCCTCGCCGCCGGAGGCCCCGGCTCCGACCACGGTGTGCAGCTCGTCGATGAAGGTGATGACCTCACCGTCCGAGCCGCGGATCTCGTCGAGGACGGACTTCAGGCGCTCCTCGAACTCGCCGCGGTACTTGGCGCCGGCGAGCATGGCGCCGAGGTCCAGGCTGATGAGGCGGCGCCCTCGCAGGGACTCCGGGACGTCGCCGTCCACGATGCGCTGCGCCAGGCCCTCGACCACGGCGGTCTTGCCGACGCCGGGCTCGCCGATGAGGACGGGGTTGTTCTTGGTGCGGCGGGCCAGCACCTGGACCACGCGGCGGATCTCGGCGTCGCGGCCGATGACCGGGTCGATCTTGCCCTCCCGCGCGCGGGCGGTGAGGTCCACCCCGTACTGCTCGAGGGCCTTGAAGGTGCCCTCCGGGTCGGCGCTGGTGACCTGGGCACCCCCGCGCACGCCCGGGAGGGCGGCCAGCAGCGCGTCGCGGGTGGCGCCGGCGCGGGCCAGGAGCGGAGCGACGGACTCCGGCCCCTCGACGCTGGCCAGCCCGACCAGCAGGTGGTCGGCGGAGACGAAGGTGTCCCCGTGGGCCTCGCTGGCGGTGCGGGCAGCGGTGAGCGCCTGCAGGGCGGGGCGGGACAGCTGCGGCGTGGCGACGGTGGCGCCGGACGCCGAGGGCAGGGCGGCGAGCTGGGCGCGCAGCTGCTCGCGCACGGGGGCCACCGAGGCGCCGGTGGCGGCCAGCAGGGCGGCGGCGACGCCGTCCTGCTCGAGCAGGGCCAGGGCGAGGTGGGCGGGCAGCACGTGGGCGTGCCCGGCCTCGACGGCGCCGGACGCGGCGGCGGCCAGCGCCTCCTGGCTCTTGGTGGTGAGCTTGAGCTCCACGGGACCTCCGAGGGTGGTGCGAACGACTTGAGCCTATGAGACTCAACCCCGTCCGCACCACCCCTGTTCCCCGTCCGCCGCGGGTGGGGAACAGGGGTGGTGCGCCGGGCGTCAGGCGCCCTCGGCGCTCGGCAGCGCGCCCCTCCCCGTGACGGCCTGCCCCGCGTCCAGCGAGGCGAGCTCGGCCGCCGCCCAGCCGGAGGCCCACCCGGCCCGGTCCAGCGTCCGCGGGCCACGGCGGGTCACGAGGTCGGGGAAGGCGTCCGCCACCGCGGCGTCGACGGCCGCGGTCCGGGCCCGCAGCACCGGGAGCAGCCGGTCGTCGCTGACCTGGGAGTCACCCGCGCGCGCCGCCTCGTCGAGGCGCTGGCCGATGCGGCGGGCGAACGACTCCAGGTAGGCGCGCCGGAACTCGGGGCGGCGGGTGCGCGCCCCGGGGCGCACGTCGGCGCCCGCCGCCGTCATCCCGCGGACGGCCTGGGTCAGCAGCGAGGCGAAGAGCACCTCCACGGCGGCGAGGTCCGCCGCGAAGCCGACCACCGACGAGGCGCCCACGTAGCGCAGCCACACCGCGCTGCACCGGTTCGCGCGTGCCACGGCCGCCAGCAGCGCCGCCTTCTGCCCCTCGTAGGGAGCGTCCACGCCGATCCGCACCCCGCTCGGGGACTCCTGCGCCCCGCTGCCGCCCGAGCGCGTCACCGCCGCGAGCGCAGCCTCGAGGCTGTGCCTGGTCACCAGGCTCTGCGCCGCTGCGGTGAGCGCCTCGGCCTCGGCGGGGAAGGTCGTCGACTCGGCCTTGGCCAGCAGCAGGCGCACCCGCTCCAGCACCCGGAGGTCCGCCCCGTCGAGCGCCGTGTCGGTGCGGGTCCAGGGGGACCCCTCGGGAGGGGCGCCGATGACCGGCAGCGTCGGCTGCCGGTCCAGCTCCAGCGCCAGCTCGAGGGCCCGGACG
Source organism: Quadrisphaera sp. RL12-1S (assembly GCF_014270065.1). NCBI lineage: Bacteria > Bacillati > Actinomycetota > Actinomycetes > Kineosporiales > Kineosporiaceae > Quadrisphaera > Quadrisphaera oryzae. Next base: position 703,722 of record NZ_JACNME010000001.1, read on the forward strand.
GCGACGACGGCCCACGCGGGTGCCCACAGCGCCCCCGCGGAGCCCAGCGCGCGCTGGTCCGCGCCGGCCGCGCGCAGGAAGCCGACCGGTGACTCGCGCACCTCGACCCCTGCGGCCTCCAGCTGCTGGCGGAAGCGCCGGGGCAGGTCCGAGCGGCCCCGGCGCGCCAGCTCGGCGCCGACGGCGAGGCCCACCAGGTGCACCCGGTCGGGCCCCAGGTGCCGCTGCGTCCACCGCAGCACGTCGGCCGGTTCCCAGCCCCGGTCCCAGCGGCGCTCGAGAGCGGCCAGCACGTGCGCCCTCACGGCGAGGTCCACCTCGTCCTCGCGCCCGGCCGCCAGCACCTGCGCGGCGGTGGTCCGGCCGCCCGTGCGGAGTGCGTCCCCCGCGTCGCAGAGCAGCTCCTCCGCCGTGCGCGGCGGCCCCTGGCCAACGGGCCCAGCGCCCCAGCCGCCGTCGTCGTCGGGATCGTCGCCGAGGTCGTCGTCGAGCTCGTCGTCGGCCCACGGGTCGTCGTCGTCGTCGAGGAGGTCACTGTCGAGCTGGTCGAGCAGCTCCTGCCACCCCGGGCTCGCCTGCGAGCCGTCGCACCCCGGCTGCCCGCACGCGCACCCCGAGCTCTCCCACGGACCCCGGTACACCTGTCCCACCGCTGCACCCACCTCGCTGCGGGTCGCCCGACCCGCTCACGGCCAGGCTGGGGCGAGCGCCCGACAGCGGGCGGCGGGTGCCGCCGGGCCCTGTGGACAGAGCTCCGGCGGCACCCGCCTGTGGGCACCTGACGTGCGTCAGTGGGGGTTGTGGCTGCCCTGGCCCTCGCTGTCCTGGCGCTCCTCGGAGCCGTCACCGGACCACAGCGTGTGGTAGGTGCCGGGCTTGTCGACGCGGCCGTAGGTGTGCGCGCCGAACAGGTCGCGCTGCCCCTGCACCAGCGCCGCGCCCAGGCGCTCCCGGCGCAGGCCGTCGTAGTACGCCAGGGCGCTGGAGAACCCCGGCACCGGCACGCCGAGGCGCACCGCCGTGGCCACCACGCGGCGCCAGGAGTCCTGGGCGCTGCTCACGGCCGAGGCGAAGTAGTCGTCCAGGAGCAGCGACGCCAGGTGGGCGTCCTTGTCGTAGGCGTCCTTGATCCGGTTGAGGAACTGCGCCCGGATGATGCAGCCGCCGCGCCAGATGGTGGCCATGGCGCCCTTGTCGACGTCCCAGCCGTACTGGTCGCTGCCGGCCTGGATCATGTCGAAGCCCTGCGCGTAGGCGACCACCTTGGAGGCGTACAGCGCGTCGCGGACGGCGTCGACGAAGCCCTCGGCCTCAGCGCCGTCCAGCGAGGCGCCGGTCGGGCCCGTGAGGGACCCGGCGGCCTGCACCGCCTGGCGCTGGTCCACCGAGCCGGACAGCGACCTGGCGAACACGGCCTCGGCGATGCCGGTGACGGGGACGCCCAGCTCCAGGGCGGTCTGCACCGTCCAGCGCCCGGTGCCCTTCTGCTCGGCGGCGTCGACGATGACGTCGACGAGCGCCTTCCCGGTCTCCGCGTCCACCTTGTCGAGCACCGTGGCGGTGATCTCGATGAGGAAGGACTCCAGGTCGCCCTCGTTCCAGGTCCGGAACACCTCGGCCAGCTCGGCGGGGGTCTTGCCCAGGCCCTGGCGCAGCAGGTCGTAGGCCTCGGCGATGAGCTGCATGTCGGCGTACTCGATGCCGTTGTGCACCATCTTGACGAAGTGGCCCGCGCCGTCGGGACCGACGTAGGTGCAGCAGGGGGTGCCGTCGACGTCGACGGCGATCGACTCCAGGATCGGGCCCAGGGCCTCGTAGGACTCCTTCGACCCCCCGGGCATGATGCTCGGCCCGTTCAGGGCGCCCTCCTCGCCACCGGAGACGCCGGTGCCGACGAAGTGCAGGCCCTTGGCGCGCAGGGCCTGCTCGCGGCGGCGGGTGTCGTCGAAGTGGGCGTTGCCGCCGTCGATGACGATGTCGCCCTCCTCCAGCAGGGGGACCAGCTCGTCGATGACGGCGTCCGTGGGCTTCCCGGCCTTCACCATGATCATAACGCGGCGGGGCCGCTTGAGGGAGGCCACGAAGGACTCCAGGTCGGTGGAGGCGACGAAGTCGCCCTCGCTGCCGAACTGCTCGACCAGCTCGTCGACGCGGGACTGGGTGCGGTTGTGCAGGGCCGTCACGTGGCCGTGCCGGGCGAAGTTGCGGGCCAGGTTGCGACCCATGACCGCCAGACCGGTGACGCCGATGTCGGCGCGGGCGCCGGTGGAGGGGGTGGAGGACTCGTCTGCCATGGCCTGATCCTGCCGGTCCCCCTCGCGGAGCCGCCAGCCCGGACCGGCGGCGTCCACCCCCACGTGGGTGCCCGGTGGCTGCCCGGTGGCTGAGAGGATGCAGCACCGCGCGCTCGGTGATCACGCGGCAGACCTGGGAGATCGTGGAACGGGGGGCCTGGGTGGGGGCAGTGGGCCCCGCGGCGGTGGCCGCGGCCGCGTGCGCCGCAGCGGCGCTGCTCGTCGTCGCCCGGCTGCGCGGGCGGGTCGCGTCCCGGACCGTGACGGCCGCCCTGGCGGCGCTGGTCCTCCTCCCGGTCGCTGCCCTGGGCGACGCGGCAGCGGTCGCCGGGCCCGCCGCGCCGCTGGTGGTCAGCGGCACCGCCTCGCTGCTGCTCAGCGCCGGGACGGTCGCCGTGCAGATGCGGCTGCTGCGGACGCGGTTGGTCACCTCGGCCGCGCGCAGCTGGCTCGACGTGGCCAGCGGCGCCGTCATGGGGATGGGACTGGCCTGGGCGTTCGGCACGCCGCTGCTGGTGGCGGTGCCGGGGGTCGGGGTGGCCTGGGCGACCGCGGTGCTGGTGCCGACCGGTGCCGCGCAGATCGCGAGCAGCTTCGGGGTGACCTCCACGCTGCTGCTGCGCCCGCAGGACCCGCGGATGCGGGCGCTGGCGGCCACGGCGGTGCTGGTGTTCGGGGCGGAGGTCGCCGGGCTGCTCGGGTCCGCGGGGTCCGGGGGCGCCGTGCTCGTCGCCACCGCCCTCCGGGTGGGCGCCGCGGGCTGCCTGGTGGCGGCTGCGCTGCTGCGCGACCCCGCGGCGGGGTCGACGGCGCTGGAGAGCACCTCCGACGTCACGATCGCGCCCATCGCCCTCACCGCGGGCAGCATCGTCATGCTCGCCTGGCACCTGGTCTCGCCCATGGCCACCGCCGCCGCGTGGGCAGCGCTCGTGACCATCGTGCTGATGACGGTCAAGACCGTGGTGGTGTTCCGCCAGCTCGACGTCCTCAACGCGATCCGGGCGCAGGCCATGACGGACGCGCTCACGGGCCTCGGCAACCGCCGTGCGCTGCGGGAGGCGCTCAGCGGGGTGGAGCGCGGGGAGGAGGTGGCGCTGGTGGTCATCGACCTCGACAGGTTCAAGGCCGTCAACGACACGCTCGGCCACGCCGCCGGCGACGAGCTGCTGGTCGAGCTGGGGCGGCGCCTGAGGGAGGGGTCGGCTGAGGGCGAGGTGGTGGTGCGCCTCGGCGGGGACGAGTTCGCCCTCGTGGTGCCGCGCGCCGGGCGCGAGGCGGCCCGGGTGCGCGCCGCCGAGGCCGTGGTGGCACTCAGCCTGCCGGTCCGCCTGGGCCACACCACGGCGTCGGTGGGCGCCAGCGCCGGGGTGGCGGTGGCGCCCCTGCACGCCTCCACCGCCGTGGGGCTGCAGGAGCGGGCTGACGAGGCGATGTACCGCGCCAAGGGCCAGGAGGGCGCCGTCGTCGTGGCCGACGCCACCGAGGTGCCGGCTCCGGACCGGCGCCGGACCGGGCGCCGGGCCGCTGACCGCCGGCCCGGGCAGGGGGAGGTCCTGGACGGACCTGGGGTCAGCGAGGGGGACGGCGTCGACAGGGACGCGCTCGACGGCGCTGTCGTCGTCGACGAGGCCTGACGACGCCGGCGGCGTCAGTTCAGCGCGCGCGTCCCGGGCGGCAGGACGCCCCCGGCGAGGAGCTCGGCGGTGGCGTCCTGCAGCGCGGTGAGCGCCACGCGCTGCGTGAAGGGCCCGGTGGACAGGCGGGCGACCCCGAGCGCCTCGAGCTCGCGGGCGGGCAGCGAGACCCCGGGGATGGAGATCAGGGTGACCACCCCGCGGCCCAGCTCGGACACGAGGGCCTCGACGTGCTCGCGCCGCGCGGCGCGGGGGACGAAGACCACCGGGGCGCCGACCTCGAGGTAGGCCTTGCAGCGCCTGACCGCCTCGGCGAGCGTGTCGGCGGGGTCCTGGCCCTCGGGGGCCCGGGTGAAGGCGTCGGTGCGGGCGTTGAGCACGAAGCCGGGGACGCCGGCGTCGCGGGCGGCCCGCAGGCTGGCCTCGACGGCGGCCACCGACTCCTCCAGGGGCCGCAGCCCGTCCTCGAGGTTGCCCCCCACCGCCCCGGCGGCGATCGCCCGGCGCGTGGTCTCGCCCGCGTCCCCGTAGCCCGACTCGAAGTCCATCGTCACCGGCAGGGAGACGTCGGCCGCGATGCGCGCGACCATGTCGAGGTGCAGGTCGAGCGGGATCTGCTCGCCGTCCTCGTAGCCGAACGTCGCGGCGATCCCGTGGCTGGGGGTGGCGATCGCCCGGGTGCCCTCGACGGCGGCGACCGCGCGAGCGGACACGACGTCCCAGGCGTTGGCGAGCACCAGCAGCTCGGGTGCGCGGTGCAGGTCGAGCAGGGTCTGGGCCTTGGCGGCGAGGTCGGTCATGCTCCGGGACGCTAGCCGCGCCGGCGGGGGTGTGCACCGGCGGGCCAGGCAGGTAGGAAGTGAGCATGGCAGCGCGGCTCGGGCTCGGTCTGGCGGCGCTCGGCCGCCCGGCGTACATCACGGCGGGACGGGACGGCGACCTCGGCGCCGACAGGTCCGTCGAGACGATGCGCCAGCGGGCCGCCGCGGTGCTCGACGCTGCGTGGGCCGCCGGGGTGCGCCACCTCGACGCCGCCCGCTCCTACGGGCGGGCGGAGGAGTTCCTGGCGCACTGGCTGGCCTCGCGCCCGGACGTCGCGGCAGACCCGGCCCTGGTGGTCGCCTCGAAGTGGGGCTACCGCTACGCGGGCGACTGGCGGATGGACGCCGAGCAGCACGAGGTGAAGGACCACTCGCTGAGCGCCTTCACCGAGCAGCTGGCGCTGACCCGCGGCCTCCTCGGCGGGCACCTGGCCCTCTACCAGGTGCACTCCGTGACGCCGGAGAGCCCGGCCCTGCGCGACGGTCCGCTGCTGCGCGCCCTGGCCGCCGAGCGCGACCGCGGCCTGCGGATCGGCCTGTCGACGTCAGGCCCCCACCAGGCCGACGTGGTGCGGTCAGCGCTGGAGGTGGACGTCGACGGCGAGCCGCTCTTCAGCGCCGTCCAGAGCACGTGGAACCCTCTGGAGCCCTCAGCCGGCCCCGCGCTGGGGGAGGCCGCGGCCGCGGGCTGGCTCGTGGTGGTCAAGGAGGCGCTGGCCAACGGCCGGCTGGCGCCGGGAGGTGACGCGGCGGCGGAGCGGGCGGCTCACGCGGTCGACGTGCCGCTGGACCAGCTGGCGCTGGCCACAGCCCTGGCGCAGCCGTGGGCCGGCGTGGTGCTGTCCGGCGCAGTGACGCCCGAGCAGGTGGCCCGCGGCGCAGCGGCGGCGGCCCTCGACCTCGACGACCACGCCCTGCAGGCGCTCGCGCCGCTCGCCCAGGAGCCCTCCGCCTACTGGCGGGAGCGGTCGGCCCGCCCCTGGGGCTGAGCGCCCCGGGCGCCAGGCTGCGCGCCGGGTCAGAGCTGGCGCGGGGCGGCGACCTTCGGGGCGCGGGCGAACAGCTGCTGGTCCACGGCTCCGGCGGGACGCCCGGCGTCCCACGGCCAGCGGCCCGCGTCGTCGCACCAGACCACCTGGAGCGCCGGCACCTCGACGTCGTCGGCCGCGACGGCCTGCGCCACGACGAGCGCATCGGGCGAGGTGACGCGCAGCAGGCGCAGCGAGGGCCACGGGTCGCGCTGGAGCAGGTCGCCGACGTGGAAGCGACGGCCCGCGAGGACCTCGTCCCCGAGGACGTCGAGCAGGTAGCGCGCCTCGGCCGGCGCCCGACCGCTGACCAGCAGCTCCGGGTGCCCCAGCCGGGTGAGGCCGACGGTGTGGGAGAACGGCAGCGCGCGGCGGCCCGCCCCTCCGACGGACACGACCGTCCAGCCCTGCTCGTCGATGAGACGGCGGTGCTCGTCCAGGGCCTCGACGACCTCGACAACCCTGTGGTCCACGCGCATCACCGGAGCCGCCTCCTCAGTCTTCGCCTGCAGGGCCCAGCATAAATTACAAGTGTGACAGTCGTGACGACTGGGGCGTGTGTGACCAAACGTCACCAGTCATCACGGTGCGATCACTCCACTGTAGAACACGTGTTCGAGAGTCGAGGTCGTTCCGGCGAACACGCGGCCCAGCGGCACTGCTCGGCAGGCTAGGGAGGGGGTCCGACAGCGCGTCCGACCAGCGCGAAGGGCCGTCCGCGGGGGGACCGGCGCGACGAGGTCAGCGCGCCGGAGGGCGCCAGACCACCAGCGCACCGGAGCGCCCGAACGCGGAGGCCGACCGCTGGGGCCGCTGGCCGCGCTCGACCGCCACCACGTCACCCGCGGGGCCCGCGGCGAACACCCGGCGCGACCTCTGCAGCGCGTCGTAGACCCGGGAGAGCTCAGCGGTCAGCTCCTCCACGCGGCCCTGGAGCGCGCTGACCTGGTCCTCCAGCTCGAGGATGCGCTTGATGCCGGCGAGGTTGACGCCCTCCTCCTGGGAGAGGCGCTGCACCTCGCGCAGCATCACGACGTCCCGCGGGGAGTACCGCCGCCCGCGGCCGGAGGCGCGGGACGGCGAGACGAGGCCCAGCCGGTCGTACTGGCGCAGCGTCTGCGGGTGCATCCCCGCCAGCTCCGCGGCCACGGAGATGACGAAGACGGCGGCGTCCGGGTGCAGGCCGGAGCGCTGGTCACCGGAGTCCACGACGCGTCACCTCCCCCCGGGGGCAGCCCCGCGCGCGCGGGCGAGCAGGTCCGCGCGGGGGTCGGTCCCGTCAGCGCCGGAGGTGGCGTCCCGGAAGGCCTCCACCGCGGCGCGCGCGGCGCCGTCGAGGCGCTGCGGCACCACCACCTGGGTGGTGACCAGCAGGTCCCCGGTGGCCTCACCGCGGCGGACGCCGCGGCCCTTGACGCGCAGCGTGCGCCCCGAGGGCGTGCCGGCCGGCACCTTGAGGCGCACCGCACCGCCGTCGAGGGTGGGGGCGCTCACCTCGGCCCCGAGCGCGGCCTCGTCGAAGGTGACGGGCAGCGTCACGCGCAGGTCGTCCCCGTCGCGGGTGAAGACGGGGTGGGGCTGCACGTGCACGGTGATGAACAGGTCCCCCGGCTCCCCGCCGCGGGGGCCCGGGCGGCCCTTGCCGCGCAGTCGGATGCGCTGGCCGTCGCGCACTCCCGGCGGGATGCGCGTGGTCAGGGGCTGCCCGTCCACGCTGAGGGTGACCGTGGCGCCGCCGACGGCGTCGGCGAAGGGGAGGGTGGTCTCGGCGTCGAGGTCGACGCCGCCGCCACGACGACCGCTCGCGCCACCGGTGCCGGGCGCCTGGAAGCCGGCGGGCGCGCCGCGCCCGGCACCGCCGAACATGCTGGCCAGCAGGTCCTCGACGTCGGGACCCCCGGCGCCGGGGCTCCCGTACCGGACGCGCTGACCGCCGCCACCGCCGCCGAAGAGGCCACCGAAGACGTCCTCGAAGCCCGCGGCACCGCCGGGCCCGGAGGGTCCACCGGCGCCGGAGGAGAAGCGGGCGCGCCCGCCCGCCATGGCGCGCACGGCGTCGTACTGGCGGCGCTGCTCGGGGTCGTTGAGCACCGAGTAGGCCTCGCCGACCTCCTTGAAGCGGGCCTCGGCGGAGGCGTCGCCGGGGTTGGCGTCGGGGTGGAGCGTGCGCGCCAGCTTGCGGTAGGCCTTGCGCACGTCGTCCTGCGAGGCGTCGCTGGCGACGCCGAGGGTGGAGTAGAAGTCCTTCTCGAGCCAGTCCTGTCCGGCCATGCGGTTCCTCCGGGAACGCCCCGACCCGCACCCCGGGGGTTCCGGGGCGCGGGTCGGGTCTGGTGGGGTCTCAGGCGGGGGAGGTCACGGCGACCCGTGCGGGCCGCAGCACCTTCTCCCCCACCCTGTAGCCGGGCTGCAGCACGGTGGTCACGACGGTCTCGGTGACCTCCGCGCTCTCGGCGTGCATCAGCGCCTCGTGCACGGACGGGTCGAACGGCTCGCCGACCTGCCCGTAGCGCGAGAGCCCGAAGCGGCCCAGGGCCGCCTCCAGCTTGTCGCTGATGGACGCGAACGGGCCTCCCTCGAGGTCGCCGTGCTGGCGGGCCAGCTCGACGTCGTCGAGGACCGGGAGCAGCGCCTCGAGCAGGCTGGTCGTGGCCGAGGCGCGGGCGACGTCCCGGTCCCGGTCGACCCGGCGCCGGTAGTTGACGTACTCCGCCTGGAGCCGCTGGAGGTCCCCCAGCCGCTCCTCGGCCAGGGCGAGGGAGGCGGCCAGCTCGTCGGTCACGTCCGCCACGCCCTGCTCGTCGTCGCGCTCCGCGCGCTCGTCCCCGTCGAGGTCGGCGGGGGCGCCCCCCGCGCCGGGGACCTGCTGGTCCCCGGGCGGGGTGCGCACCTCACCGGTCTCCGGGTCGAGGCGGCGCTTGTCGCGCACGACCACCGGCTCCTCGGGCTGCGCGGGCTGCTGGGGACCAGCGGTCACTTGCGGCCCTCGGTGTCGTCGTCGACGACCTCCGCGTCCACCACGTCGTCGGCGGCGGACGTCGACGACGAGGCACCCGCACCGGCTGCGCCGGCACCAGCGCCCGCCGAGGCGTCCTCCTGGCTGTACAGGGCGGAGCCGAGCTCCTGGCTGACCTTGGCCAGCTCCTCCTGCTTGGCCTTCACGGCGTCGATGTCGTCGCCCTCGAGCGCCGTCTTCAGCTCGGCGATGGCGGTGCGGACCCTGGTCACACCGTCCTCGGGGAGCTTGTCGGTGTTGTCGGAGACGAACTTCTCGGTGGAGTAGGCCAGCTGCTCCGCGGAGTTGCGGACCTCGGCCTCCTCGCGGCGCTTGGCATCCTCCTCGGCGTGGGCCTCGGCGTCCTTGACCATGCGCTCGATGTCCTCCTTGGACAGCGCGCTGCCCCCGGAGATCGTCATGCGCTGCTCCTTGCCGGTGCCGCGGTCCTTCGCCGAGACGTGGACGATGCCGTTCGCGTCGATGTCGAAGGTGACCTCGATCTGCGGCACGCCGCGCGGGGCGGGCGCGATGCCGGTGAGGTCGAAGGTGCCCAGCGCCTTGTTGTCACGGACCAGCTGGCGCTCGCCCTGGTAGACCTGGATGAGCACGGACGGCTGGTTGTCGTCAGCGGTGGTGAAGACCTCCGAGCGCTTGGTCGGGATGGCCGTGTTGCGCTCGATGAGCTTGGTCATCACCCCGCCCTTGGTCTCGATGCCCAGGCTCAGCGGCGTGACGTCGATGAGCAGGACGTCCTTGCGCTCGCCCTTCAGCACGCCGGCCTGCAGGGCGGCGCCCACGGCCACGACCTCGTCGGGGTTGACGCCGCGGTTGGGCTCCTTGCCACCGGTCAGCTCGCGCACGACCTCGCCCACGGCGGGCATGCGGGTCGAGCCGCCGACCATGACGACGTGGTCGATGTCGCTGAGCTTGACGTCAGCGTCCTTGATCACCGCGTTGAACGGGGCCTTGGTGCGCTCGAGCAGCGAGCGGGTCATGTCCTCGAAGGCGGCGCGGGTGAGCTTCTCGTCGAGGTGCACCGGGCCGTTCTCGGTCATGGACAGGTACTGCAGGCTGATGTTGGTGCTCGTCGCGGACGAGAGCTCCTTCTTGGCCTGCTCAGCAGCCTCGCGGAGGCGCTGCATCGCGATCTTGTCCTTGGACAGGTCCACCCCGTCCTTGTTCTTGACCTGCTTGACCAGCCAGTCGCGGATCGCGGCGTCCCAGTCGTCACCACCGAGGTGGTTGTCACCGGAGGTGGCGCGCACCTGGATGGTGGAGAAGCCGTCCTCGGCGTCCTTGCCCACCTCGAGCAGGGACACGTCGAAGGTGCCGCCGCCGAGGTCGAAGACGAGGATGAGCTCGTCCTCCTTGCCCTTGTCCAGGCCGTAGGCCAGGGCCGCCGCGGTGGGCTCGTTGATGATGCGGAGCACGTTGAGGCCCGCGATCTCGCCGGCCTCCTTGGTGGCCGTGCGCTGGGCGTCGTTGAAGTACGCCGGGACGGTGATGACGGCGTCGGTCACGGGCTCGCCGAGGTACTCCTCGGCGTCGCGCTTGAGCTTCTGCAGCACGCGGGCGGAGATCTCCTGCGCCGTGTACTTCTTGTCGTCGACGGCCTGCGTCCAGTCCGTGCCCATGTGGCGCTTGACGGACGAGATGGTCCTGTCGACGTTCGTGACCGCCTGGCGCTTGGCGATCTCGCCGGTCAGCGCCTCGCCTGACTTGGCGAACGCGACGACGGACGGCGTGGTGCGAGCGCCCTCCGCGTTCGCGATGACGGTGGGCTCTCCGCCCTCCAGCACCGCGACGACGGAGTTGGTGGTGCCCAGGTCGATGCCGACCGCTCGGGCCATGGTGTTCCTCCTGAGAGCAGACTGCTGAGTGCCTTCCGCTCAAGTCTTGCGCGTCCCGCCCGCTCTGTCGAACCGGGGGCGCTGTTCTTGAGCCTGTCTCACTCAACTCTCAGGTGGTGCCGTCTGTTCCCGGCGGCGCTGCCGGGCCAGCGGGGTGCCTCAGGAGCCCGTCAGCGGTAGGAGAGCTCCCGCAGCGGGCCGAGGGAGTCGACCGCGGTGCGCGGCACGTGGACGCGGGGGCACCGGCCGTGCGCGTGGCGCTGGCCGCGCACCCGCGCCCCGAGGCCGGACAGCAGGGCCTGGGCCGCGACCGGGTCGGCGTCGGGGTGGACCTGCAGCTCGGTGCGGCCCTGCACGAGCAGCGCGCCCGCGAAGTGGGCCAGCAGGGTCGAGCCGATGCCGCGGTGCTGCCAGGAGTCCTGCACGAGCACCTCGGCGGCCATCGCGATCGGGTCCTCCTCACCGGTGCACGTGGCGGGGCGCAGCGCGCCCACGGCCACCGCGCGCCCCGGGGCGGACTCGACGACGACGGCGCCGGGCTCGCGCAGCCACGCCTCCTGCTGCACCAGCGGGATGACGGTGCCGCCGCGGCCGGACCAGCCGAGCCGGGTGGTGGGGGTGCAGCGCACCAGCAGCGAGGCCAGCACCGGCAGGTCCTGCACGCGCGCCGGGCGCACCACGAGGCGCTGCCCGGCGGCCACGAAGGACCACGGCTGGGCCAGGAGGGCCGCGCTCGGAGCCTGCTCCGGCGCGGCGAGGGGGGCGGCCGCCCGGAGGGTCGGCACTCGGGTCATCACGGTCTCTGCGCTCACAGGCAGGAGACTGGCCTGAGAGGTTTCCGGGGTGGTTGCGCGCTTGTGACGCGCGTGTGTCGTGGCTCCCGGAGGCCGTGGTAATGCCGCGCGGCGCCGACCCGGGCACGCACCACCACGATCGGGTCACGGACCCCGCGCCGACCGTCCGCAGGCCGTCCGCAGGCCGTCTGCGGGCCGCGCGCCGTCTCAGGTGAGCAGCAGCCGCCACGTCCCGGCGAGCACGCCCGCCGTCGTCGCCAGGGCCGCCAGGAGCACCCCTCCCGCCACGACGAGCCAGTCCGCCCCGCCCATCCGGCTCGGCCGCGCCCACGTGCGGCGCTCCGCCGGCCCCGCGCCGAAGCCACGCGCCTCCATGGCCGTGGCGAGCACTGTCGCGCGGCGCACCGCGATGACGAGCAGCACGAACGTGCGCCCCGCCACGTCGCGCGCCCCGGCCACCGGGCCGCCGCCGCCCAGCCCCCGGGCCCGGCGCGCCAGCGCCAGCTGCCGCCACTCCTCGCCCAGCACGTCCACCACGCGGAACGCCGCCAGGGCCGCCAGCACGAACCTGGCGGGCAGGCGGAGCACCTGCGCGAGGGCGTCACCGAGGTCGGTGGGGTCCGTCGTCGCCAGCAGGACGACGCCCGGCAGGGCGATCGCCACCACGCGCAGGCCGACCGCGGCACCGGCCTCCAGCGAGCCGCTGGTGACGGTCAGCGGCCCGGCGGCCAGGAGCACCGCCCCGGAGTCGACGCCCACCAGCGCCGTGAGCACCGCGGTCGGCACCGCGGCCAGCGCCAGCAGGGCGCTGCGCCGCGCCAGCGCGGCCGCGCCCAGGCCCACCAGCGGCAGGGCCAGCAGCTCCAGCAGCACGGCGGTGCCGGCCGTCACCACGTCCACCGACAGCAGCAGGCCGACGGCGAGCACCGTGGCCACGGCGAGCTTCGCCACCGGGTTGGCGCGGCTCAGGGGCGTGGAGCGGACCTCGCCCGCGTCGAGCAGGCCGGCGCTCACCGGCGCAGCCCCACGGCGTCGCCGGCGCCGTCGACGTCCCCGGCGCGCGCGGCCGACCGGGCCCCCCGCGGCTCGACGCGCAGGCGACCGCCCCCGACCCACCACGTGGCGTCGGCGAGGGCCTCGCACAGGGCGACGTCGTGGGTGGCGGCCACCACGGCGGTCCCCCCGTCGCGCAGGGCGGACAGCAGGGCCACGAGCTCCGACCAGGTGCGGGAGTCCTGGCCGAAGGTGGGCTCGTCGAGCACGAGCAGGCGGGGGCGCGTGGCCAGCGCGGTGGCCACGGAGAGGCGGCGCTGCTCACCGCCGGACAGCGTGAAGGGGTTGGCGCGGGCCAGGTGGTCCAGGCGGAGCCGCCGCAGCAGGTCGTCGACCCGTGCGGCCACCTCGGCCTCGGGCAGGCCGAGGCGGCGGGGACCGACGGCCAGCTCGTCGGCCACGGTCTGCGCGACGAACTGGTGGCGCGGGTCCTGGAACACCGAGCCGGTGCGGGAGACGAGGTCGCGCGGTGCCCAGCCGGCGGGGTCGTCCGCGGTCGCACCGCGACGGCGGCCGCGCCAGCGCCCGCGGGGGAACGCCGGGGGCGGGTCCCCGAGCAGCGCCGGCTCGGCCCGGACCCGCCCGGCCACCGGGGCCGCGAGACCGGCGACCGCCAGGGCCAGGGTCGACTTCCCGGCGCCGTTGGCGCCCCGGACCGCGGTGACCGATCCGGCTCGCACGACGGCGCTGACCCCGCTCAGCACCGGGTCACCACCGCCGCGACGACCCACCGCGACGTCGTCGAGCGACAGCAGGGGAAGGCCCACCGCGGCGGCACCGGCGCGGCGCGCGCCCACGAGCACGGGGTGGTGCCCCGGCACCCACACGCCCGCGGCGGCCAGCTCGGCGCCGCGCTGCGCCAGCACCCGGGCCACCGGTCCGTCGGCGAGCACGCCGCCGCCGGGAGCCAGCACCACCACCCGGTCGACGAGGTCGACCCACAGGTCCACGCGGTGCTCGACCAGGAGGCAGCCCGCGCCGGTGGCCGCGAGGCGCTCGGCGACGACGTCGCGCAGCCGGGCGGCGCCGTCGGGGTCGAGCATCGCGGTGGGCTCGTCGAGCAGGAGCAGCTGCGGCTCCAGGGCGAGCACGCCCGCCAGCGCCAGGCGCTGGCGCTGGCCCCCCGACAGGCGGGCCGTGGAGTGCTGCAGCGGCAGGTGGAGCCCCACGTCCGCGAGGGCGGCGTCGACCCGGGGCCAGATCCGCCCGGCGGGCACCCCGTGGTTCTCCAGGCCGAAGGCGACGTCGTCGCCGACGCGGGCCAGCACGGTCTGGGCCTGCGGGTCCTGCAGGAGCAGGCCGGTGCGGGCCCTGCCTCCCCCGGCGGCCACGGCCCGCAGGCGCGCCTGCGCGGCGGGCTCGCCGTCCAGGAGCAGCTGGCCCTCGGCCTCGCCGGTGCCGTCCGGCCCGCCGTCCAGCAGCCCGGCGACGCCCGCGAGCAGCGTGGACTTGCCCGCTCCGGAGGCACCGAGCAGCAGGACGCGCTCACCGGCCTCGACGTCGAGGTCGAGGCCGCGCACGGCGTGGGCGCGGCGGGCGTTCCACCGCCACCCCCAGCCGCGAGCGCGCAGGAGCGGGCCGGACGTCACGGCCGGCTCAGACGCGCTGGGCGTTGCGGCCGGAGGCCAGCGGCGCCAGGGCCCCGGTGCGGGCGAGCGCCCGGGTCAGCGCCCAGCCGCCGAGACCGGCGATGACGATCCCCGACACCACGGCGCAGGCGCCGTAGACCAGCTTCAGCTCGGTGGAGAACTGCGGGTAGTACAGGACCGTGTCGAGGACGCCGACGACCACGCCCGACCCGATGCCGGCGCCGATGGCCGCGACGGCACCCCACTGGCGGTAGAGCAGCACCGCCAGCACCACTTCGGCGCCCAGTCCCTGGAGCAGGCCGTACCAGACGGTCGAGAAGCCCCACTGGTTGCCGATGAGGGCGGAGACCACAGCGGCCACCAGCTCGACGAACACCGCGGCACCGGGCTTGCGGACCACCAGCCCCCCCACCACGCCACCGAGCAGCCACACACCGACGAAGAGCCCCTTGACCGGCGGGAAGAACTCCAGAGCGGAGGACAGCGGGTTCCAGCCGAGGTTCCAGACGGTGAAGACCAGACCGATCGCCACACCCAGGACGCTGGCGACGACGATGTCGACCACCCGCCACGAGCGGCGCGGCGCGGTGCGCCACCCGACGAGGGCCAGCAGGCCCAGCACGAGGGTCAGCACCCCGACGAGGTTCCCCCCCGTGGCGCCACCGGAGTCGGGGTCCGCGGAGACGGCGGTGCGCAGCCACAGGGCGAGCGCCACCACCACGACGGCGAGGACGAGGGTGGGGACGACGCCGGCCCGGCGCGCGGGCGCGGGACCGGCGGTGTCGAGGGACTTCTCAGCGGTGCTCATCGGGTGCCTCCCAGCAGGGTCGCGAGGAGGGGTGCCCCACCCGTCTCGCCCGGTGCGGACGAGGACGGGTGCGGCAGAAAGCTCGACTCCCTACGCCGGTGCGAACCGGATCAGGTTCGAGGGTCTGCGGTCTCCCGCACTCTCAGCGCTTCCCGCGAGGTCAGCGCTCCCCTGTCGAATGGCGCAACGGTACGCCCTCCGCTGGACGGCGCCCACCCCGCTTGGGAGGCTGGCCCCGTGGGAAACCTCGTGTGGACCGTGCTGGGCACGGGCAGCGGCCTGGCGGCGCAGTCGGCCGCACGCTCCGTCGTCAAGAAGCTGTGGGTGCTGGCCACCGGCAAGCAGCCGCCCGCCAACCCCCTCAGCCCGCACGTGGCCCTCGCCGAGGCGGTGGGCTGGGCGGTCGTCTCGGGAGCCCTGGTGGGCGTGGTGCGCATGCTCGCCACCCGCCAGGCCGCCAAGTTCTACGAGAAGAGCGCTGGCCACCTGCCCAAGAAGATGCAGGACGTCAGCGCCTGACGGCGCAGGGGCTGCCGAGCTCCGGGACGGGTCCGTGGACGGACTGCTGAGGTCTCTGAGAGAGCCCGGGGCTGGGCGCCCGTCGCCGCTGGCCCGCGCCGTGGCGGGGCTGGTGGTGCTCGGCATGCTCGGCGCTGCGGCCCCGGTCCTGGCGCTGCTCCTGCGCCCCGTGCTGCGCTGGCTGGGGGACGTCCTCCTGTAGCTCCGGCGGACCCCGGTCGGACCGATCCGGGTGGACTGGTGCCCGCTGGGTGCCTTGGTGCCCGGGTCGGGGACCCATCGCCGGGCACCTGGACACCCACCGGGCACCAGAGCACCCGGGACCACGACCGCCTGCAGCCCGGCCGCTAGGCCAGCGGGAAGCCGTCGGCGTCCACCACCACGCCGCCCACGTCGTCGGCGAGCGCGTCGGTGAGGGCGGCGACCACCGCGCCGGCGCGGGCCCGGGCCAGCCGCACGTCCGGAGCGGGCACCTCGTGCTCGGCCGCGGCCGGGTCGTCGGGCCACCACACGGCGCTGTAGGTGACCGCGGAGGTCGCCCAGGGGACGCCGTGCAGCACGGGCGGTGGTTCGTGCACCCCGGCGACCTCCAGCTGCACCACTCCTCCACCGGGCAGGGGGACGACCAGGGCGTAGGCGTCCAGCACGTCCTGACCCGCTGCCACCGCGGCGTCGTGGGCGTCGGCCGCGCGGTGCAGCGCCTCGCGCGCCTCGGGGGCGGGCGCGTCGTCGTCGTGGGTGCTCTCCAGGGCCGCGACGGCCTCCGGCGTCAGCCCCTCCCAGGCCTCGCCCTCCACGGCCAGCTCGACACCCGGCACGGCTCGCCGGGCGATGTCGACGGCGTCCTCGGGGGCCACCCAGCTCGGGCTGAGCACGGTCCGGTCCACCCACGACAGGGGGTCGGGCCGCAGCAGGGCCCACCCGTGGCCCGAGGGCTGCGGAGCCACGCGGACCGCACCCTCGAGGCGGCGCGCGAGGGCCAGGGCGAGGTCGAGGGCGCGGCGCTCGGCCATCACCGGGAGCCCGTCGGGGAAGGCGCGGTGCAGGCCCTCGCGGTCGGTGGTGCCGGGCAGGGGCGGGTCACCGCGCTCCACGGGGCACTCGACCACCCACGCGCAGCGCCACGGGTCGGGCACCGCCGAGCCGGCCGCGGCGGCGGCGTCCAGGAGCAGCGGGCCGCGCAGCACGGTCCAGCGGCCCAGCCGCCAGGTGCCGCCCCCGACGGCCACGAGGTCGGGGTGGCGGGCGCGGACCAGGCCCAGCACCACGGTCTCCGGCAGCTCCTCGGGCAGGAGCAGCAGGTGGTGGCCCGCCAGCGCCCGTCCGGCGTCACGCCCGAGCACGAGCGAGGCCACGACCGGGCCCGCCCTCAGGCGCCGTCGGCGGGGGAGCCCCCGCTGAGGTCCGCGACCTGGAAGTTGAGGTGGGAGCGGGACGCCGTCGGCCCCCGCTGGCCCTGGTAGCGCGAGCCGTACCGCGTGCTCCCGTAGGGGTGCTGGGCCGGGCTGGTCAGCCGGAAGAAGCACAGCTGGCCGATCTTCATGCCCGGCCACAGCTTGATGGGCAGCGTCGCGACGTTGCTGAGCTCGAGGGTGATGTGGCCGGAGAAGCCGGGGTCGACGAAGCCCGCGGTGGAGTGGGTCACCAGGCCCAGGCGGCCGTAGGAGCTCTTCCCCTCCACGCGGCACGCGAGGTCGTGGGGGACGGTCACGGCCTCGTACGTCGAGGCCAGCACGAACTCCCCGGGGTGGAGCACGAACGCCTCGCCCTGCTCGACCTCGACCAGTCGCGTGAGCTCCGGCTGCTCCTGCGCGGGGTCGATGACCGCGTACTTGTGGTTGTCGAAGAGCCGGAAGTAGCGGTCGAGGCGCACGTCGATGCTGGAGGGCTGCACCATCGCGGCGTCCCAGGGCTCGAGCACGACCCGCCCGGCGTCGACCTCGGCGTGGAGGTCGCGGTCGGAGAGCAGCACGGGGCCACGGTAGTGGGCCGGTCGCGGGCTCCAGTCGGGCCGCCGACGCGCCGATGACACGGTCAGGTGGCCAGATCGTCACCCCGGATCTGCCGGGGCGGGTGGTCCAGGCGTCGCGGGCCCGCCATCATCGGTGCCGACAAGTGCTGTGTCGATGGTGACCGCTCGCTGCGAGGTCCGCGCCCTCCGGGCGCGGGGGACGGACGGGACGACGGGATGGGCGGCATGGACGTCGGCGAGGACACCCTCCAGAAGGCGCTGCGGATCAACCTGGACCCGCGGTGGTACGGCACGATCGCCGAGATCGGCGCGGGCCAGGAGGTGGCCCGGTGGTTCTTCCGCGCCGGCGGGGCGGCCGGGACGATCGCCAAGACGATGTCGGCGTACGACATGGCCGTCTCCGACGCCGTCTACGGCCGCTCGGACCGCTACGTCTCGCTGGGCCGCCTGCAGGCCATGCTCGACCACGAGTACACGCTCAACGTGGAGCGCCTGTCCGAGGCGCGCGGTGACGACACCTGCTTCTTCGCCTTCGCCGACACGGTGGTGGCCCGCAGCTACCGCGGCGGCAACGAGTGCCACGGCTGGATGGGCGTGCGCTTCCAGGCGCACCCCGAGGACGAGCCCAACGAGATCGTCGTGCACGTCCGGATGCTCGACGACGACGCCGCGCAGCAGCAGGAGGCGCTCGGCATCGTGGGCGTGAACCTGCTGCACGCCGCGTTCTTCGAGCGCGCCGAGCCCGACGAGATCGTCGCGAGCCTGCTGGACCGCCTCAACACGGGGCGCATCGAGGTCGACATGATCAAGTTCTCGGGCATCGAGTTCCGCAGCGTGGACAACCGCCTCATGGCGCTGCAGCTGGTCAGCCTGGGGCTGAGCGGCGTGGCGATGTTCGGTGCGGACCGCGAGGTGCTCCAGCCCTCCGAGGCGCTGCGCAAGCGGCCGGTGCTGGTGGAGCGCGGCAGCTTCCGCCCGCCCACGCACGTCAACATCGACATGCTGGAGTGCGCCCGGCGCGCGTTCGGGCAGGACCCGGCCGTGGCCGGCAAGGAGGTGCTGGCGCTCACCGAGCTGACCATGAGCAACCTGCTCGCCGGCGGTTCCAAGGTGGACCGCCGGGACTTCCTCGCCCGCGCCGACCTCCTCTCCGCCACCGGCAGCACGGTGCTGATCTCCAACTTCGCGGACTACCACCGCCTCGCCGCCTACCTGCAGGCGCGCACCTCCGAGCGGATCGGGATGGTCATGGGCCTGCCGAGCCTGGAGGTGCTCTTCGACGAGAAGACGCACGCGCACCTGCCGGGCGGTCTGCTGGAGAGCTGGGGCCGGCTGCTGAAGAACGACCTGCGCCTGTTCGTCTACCCCAAGCGCGACCTCGAGACCGGCGACGTCGTCACGGTCGAGGACGTCCAGGTGGGTGAGCAGCTGCAGCCGCTCTTCGACTACCTCTCCGGCCGCGGCAGCTTCGTCCACCTGGCCGACTTCAACCCCGAGTACCTGTCGATCCTGTCCCGCGACGTGCTCAAGCGGATCGCCGCCCACGACGAGACGTGGCAGGAGATGGTCCCCACGGAGGTGGCCGAGCTCATCTGCAAGCGGTCGTTCTTCGGCTACAAGCGGGACGGCGTCTGACGCCCCGGCCAGCGCTTGCTACCCTGGCTCCGGACGTTCTCCGGAGCGCCACGCGGACGTAGTTCAATGGTAGAACTTCAGCTTCCCAAGCTGATAGCGCGGGTTCGATTCCCGTCGTCCGCTCGTCAGCACCACGAAGGCCCCCGCCCGGCAGGGCGGGGGCCTTCGTCGTCCCCAGCAGCGGTCTCAGCCGGCGTCGAGGGCGGCGAGGTCACCGCCGGTGCACCACGTCACCGGCAGGTGCTCGTCGGGCACCAGGCGCCCGGTCCTGGCGAACTCCGCCCACACGGCGCGCAGGCGGCGGCCCGCGGCATCCACCTGCGTCCACGGGGTGCTCCCCAGCATCGGAGAACCCGCCCAGGCGCGTTCGTCCCCGAGCAGCAGCGGCAGCTCCAGGCAGTGGGTGGCGCCCAGGGGGGAACCCTCGGGCCGCCAGTCCAGGCGGTAGCCGCCGGTGACCTCCACGCCGTCGGCCCAGGACGCGAAGAGCTCCCGCGAGGGGGCGGCGGCCTCGGCCAGGGGCAGCCCGAAGGCCGTCATCTCGTCGCGGTTCCACCCCACCAGGAGGTCCACGTCGCCGGTGGGGGCGTCAGCGGCGGAGAACGGGTCGGCGTCGAGGACGGGCAGCAGCGGCGGCTCGACGCTGCCCGTCCCCTCGCGGGCCAGCCGCCCGAAGGCGGCCAGCAGCTGCTCCACCGGGGCGGTGAGCGGGTCAGCGCCCAGCAGCTCCGCGAAGCGGCGACCCCGCACCCGCGCGACGTCCCGACGGCTGCCCTCCAGGGGCGCCAGGGCGGGAGCGCTCTGCACGATCCCCCGGCGGAACAGCCCCCGGGCTCGCGGCAGTCCCAGCAGGGCCACCACGGACGCCGCTCCGGCGGACTGCCCGGCCACCGTCACCCGGGACGGGTCACCGCCGAAGGCGCTGATGCCGTCGCGGACCCACTCCAGGGCGGCCACCTGGTCGAGCAGTCCCAGGTTGCCGGGGCTGACGCCGTCCAGCAGCAGCCAGCCGAGGGGACCGACCCGGTAGCTGGCGCTCACCACCACCACGCCCTGCTCGGCGGCCAGCGCAGCGCCGTCGTACCAGGACATGAGGCCGGACCCCGTGGAGAAGCCACCGCCGTGGAAGAAGACCAGCACCGGGTGCGGCCCGGGGGCCGCCGGTGCCACCACGGACAGGGCCAGGCAGTCCTCGCCCTGCGGGCGGCGGTCGTGGGGCGGGCCCATCACCGCGTCCAGGCGGGAGGGGGGCTGGGGGCAGACCGAGCCGTCGGTGAGGGCCGGCCGGAGGGGGTCCGTGGGCTCCGGCGGCGAGAACCGCTCGGCGCGGGCGTAGCGGACGGGCCCGGAGCGGGTCAGCGGGGACACGCCCGCATCCTGCCCTCGTCGCCGTGAGCGCCGGGCGGGTCACACGTCGAAGTCGCCGCCACCGAAGTCGCCGCCACCGAAGTCGCCACCACCGAAGTCGCCACCGCCGTCGAACCCCCCGCCGTCGTAGCCGGCGTCGTCGTACCCACCGCCGTCGTAGCCGGGGTCCCAGCCGTCGGCGGCCATGTCGGCCTGGGCGCCGTCGGCGAAGCCCTCGGCGTACTCGTGGTCGTCGAAGCCGTCGAACATCGCGTCGGCGATGGCCGTGCCCACGAAGGCGCCAGCGACACCCGCCAGCAGGCTGCCGCCGATGACCGCGCCCATGCCCAGCCCACGGCCGCCGCCTCCGACGCCGCCCGCCCCTCCGCCGAAGCTCCGCTCGAGGATGCCGGGCTGGCGCACCTCGGCGCGGGTGGCCATGCGGGCCAGGTCGCGCGGGTCGTCGGTGCGGGCGCGCTCGCTCGCCGGCACCTGGCTGCCCAGCTCGGACAGCACCTGCTGGCGCTGCGCCGGGGTGAGCTTGGCGAACGCCTCGGCGTGCGCCTGCTCGATCTGCTCCGGCGGGGCGGTGCGGAGCATGTAGCGGTACCGCTCGACGGCGCGCTCGTCCTCGCTCATCGGCGCGCGCTGCGGGGCCTGCTGCTGGCTGACCGGCTGGCCCCCCGCCGGGTAGTCGGTGCGGTAGGCGGGCTGCTGGCCGGAGCCGGTCTGCCGGCCGTAGCCGGGCGCCGGCGGGTAGCCGGCCCCCTGGCGCTGGCTGGCGGAGCGGTCCACGCGGCCGAGCAGGCGGTCCAGGAAGCCCATCGTGGTCACTCTCCTCGCAGGGCGGGTGGGCGTGGCCTCCACGCTACGGGCGCTGCCTGCGCCCCGCTCGCCCGCGAGCTGGGGAGCAGCCGTCAGGCGCCCGGCGGCACGCCGTCGTGGCGCTCGACGTAGGTGGTGCTGGTGACGCGGCCCCGGCGCCGGCCCGTCGCGAGGACCAGGACCAGCGACAGCGCGCCCGCGCCCATGCAGATCCAGCCGACGGCGGTGAGGTCCACGGCGCTGACGCCGTCACGCACCGCGAAGGCGAGGACCGCGCCGGCGACCAGCAGGAAGATGCCCGTTCCGAGTCCCATGACGTCGATGGTGCGAGCACGGCCCGTGGTCACCAGCCGAGGTCGTCCCCCTCACCCGGACGGCCGCTGCGCCCGCCCGGCCCGCACCCGGTCCTCGGGTCGCGCGCCCCGGGTCAGCTCCGGGAGGGGTCCTCGGGACCGCCGGGGCGGGCGCGGTCGCGGCTGGGCTGGACCCGCTTGGGCTCGCCGTCCTGCTTGGGGTGGTTGGGCGGGAACGGCATCTCGCCCTCGCCGGCGGCAGCGTCGCGCTCGGACATCTCCAGCAGCGGAGTGAGGTCGTGGGCGGCGTCGTCGAGGGCCCGCATCGGGTCGCCGCGGCGGGCGAGCAGCGCGGGGACCGTGGCCATGGTGAGGTCGTCTGGCTCGACGTCCGCCAGCTCCGCCCACGTCACCGGGGTGGAGACGGTGGCGCGCGGCGTGCGGCGCACCGAGTAGGCCGAGGCGATGGTGTGGTCGCGGGCGTTCTGGTTGTAGTCGACGAAGATCGCGCTGGTCCGCTGCTCCTTCCACCACGCGGTGGTGACGCGGCCGCCGGCTCGCCGCTCCACCTCGCGGGCGAAGGCGATGGCCGCCGTCCTGACCTGCTTGATCTCCCAGCGCGGCTCGATGCGCACGTAGACGTGCACGCCGCGACCGCCGGAGGTCTTGGGGAACCCGGTGTACCCGAGGTCCGCCAGGAGCGGCTGGACGACGTCCAGGGCGACGGCGCGGGCCTCGGCGAAGCCGGTGCCCGGCTGCGGGTCGAGGTCGATGCGCAGCTCGTCGGGGTGCTCGACCGCGTCGGGGTCGTCGTCGCGAGCCCTGGTCGGCCAGGGGTGGAACGTCACCGTGGACATCTGCGCGGCCCAGACCAGGGGGGCGGCGGCGTCGACGCGCATGGCGTCGGCGTGACGGCCGGAGGGGAAGGTGACCCGCGTGGTGCGCACGTACGACGGCGCGTGCGGCGGGACGCGCTTCTGGTAGACCTCCTCGCCGTCGACCCCGTCGGGGAAGCGCTGCACGTAGGTGGGCCTGTCGAGCAGGGCGCGCACCAGCGGGCCGAGCTCGCCGTCCTCGCCGCGCTGCGCGACGGCGCGGTAGTACTCCACGAGGTGCCGCTTGGTGCCGCCGTCGGCGCCGAGCGCCGGGAAGACGACCTTGTCGGGGCTGGTGAACCTGACGGCGACGCCGTCGACGTCGAGCTCTTCCGCCGCTGCCTTGGCTGCCACCCGAGCACTGTGGACCCCGACGGCACCTCGGCGCGCCCCCGGGTGCTCCGATGAGGGCACGCCGGGAGCACCGCTCAGGGGAGGCCGAGCAGGCGCAGCAGCGCCGTGGTGGCGGCGGCCGCGAGCGCCACCAGCAGGAACGGCGCCCGCCGCCACACGAGGACCCCGGCGACGACGACGCCGAGCGGGCGCGCCCAGCCGGCCGGCTCGCGCCCGTCGAAGAGGGCCTGGGTGACCACCAGGCCGGCCAGCACCGCGACGGCCAGCCCGGCGAGCAGCGCGTCCGTGCTCTCCGCACGAGCGCCGCCGCCGACGCGGGCGGCCAGCCACGGGCCGAGCAGCCGCAGGGCGAAGGTGGCGGCCGCCAGCAGCCCCAGGCCCACCCAGTGCTCAGGTCCCCAGGTCATCGCACGCTCCCCTGCTCGCCGCGGCGGCGGGACCGACCCGCGAGCACCCCGAGCACGGCGGCCACCGCGGGCAGGCCGGCCGGGAGGAGCGGCACCGCGGCCACCGCGACGACGGCGCCGGTGAGCGCGGTGCGCCGGTCGGCAGCGGTGCGCAGCGCCGGCACCAACAGCGCCAGGAGCACCGCGGGGAAGGCGGCGTCCAGCCCGAGGGTGCGGGGATCGACCGCGGCCAGCACCGTCCCGCCGAGCACGGCCCCCACGACCACGCCGAGGTTCCACAGCACGAACAGGACCACGCCGGTCAGCCAGAACGCCGCGCGGCGCTCGCCGGCGTCCCGGCGCGGGAGGGTGAAGGCGGCGGACTCGTCGGTGAGCAGGTGCGCGGCCACGAGGCGCCGCCAGCCGGAGCGGGGGACGACGTCGGCCACGCCCATGCCCAGCGGCACCATGCGGGCGTTGAGCACCACGCCGGTCAGCGCGGCGACCAGCGGTGACGTGCCCCCGGTGACCAGCGCGACGAAGACGAACTGGCTGGCCCCGGCGAAGACGACCACCGAGAGCAGCACCGGCACCCACAGCGGCGTGCCCGAGGCGACGGCGACCGCGCCGAACGACAGACCGACCACGCCGTCGGCGGCGCAGACCAGCAGGACGTCGCGCAGGAGCGTCCTGTCGACGTCCCGGAGCCGGGGAGAGATCCGGCCTGCGAGACCGTCTGTTCGGTGTGGCGAACGCACTCTGCGAGGATGGAGCCATGGGACGACGTTCGTCAAGGCGAACCACATGACCGACGGACCGAACAAGCCGTCGGGCTCGGGAGGCGCACCGATCGCGGCCATCGCCGCGGCGCTGCGCCAGCACCGCCAGCGCTCGGGCCTGTCCATGGGGGACCTCGCCACCCGCGCCGGCGTGGCGAAGTCGACGCTGTCCCAGCTGGAGTCGGGGTCGGCCAACCCGAGCGTGGAGACCCTGTGGTCGCTCGCGACGGCGCTCGGCGTGCCGTTCTCCGCCCTCGTGGACCCGCCCGCCCCCGCCGTGCGGGTCCTGCGGGCCGGGGAGGGGCCGACGCTCGCGGCCGAGAGCGCGCACTTCCGCGCCACGCTGCTGGCGGCGAGCACGCCGGGGGTCAGCTTCGACGTGTACCGCATCACGGCTGAGCCGGGCGCTCCCCGCAACTCCGAGCCGCACGCCACCGGAACGGTGGAGCACCTGGTCATCGCCACCGGGCGCGCGCTCGCGGGGATCCTCGACGACCCCGTGGAGCTGGCGCCCGGCGACTACGTCGCCTACCCGGCCGACCTGCCGCACACCTTCCACCCGCTCGAGCCGGACACCACGGCGGTGATGGTCAGCCAGTACCGCTGACCGACACCTCGGGCGGACCCCCTCGCGCGACGGGCAGAGCACGTCAGGCGCGCGACCTGGGCCTCACGAGCAGGAGCACCACGGCGACCACCGTGAGGCCGCGGCTTCTGGGCTGCCCCTGCTGACGGTCTTGATGGCTCAGGTCGTGGGGTTCTCCACGCCCCTGCTGCCCTACCAGGCGCCACCGGTGGTGATGGCGATGGGCCTGGCCAGGATCCCGTTCCGCGCCGCCGTCTCGGTGAGCCTTTCGCTCGCGATCGTCACCGCCGTGGTGCTGGTGCCGCTGGACTACCTCTGGTTCGGGCTGCTCGCCAAGCTCTAGGACGGGTGCAGAGGAGGAGGAGGAGTCCCACCGCACGGATCCACGAAGGACCGCTGGCCGTCCGCCTCGAGGCACGTCGCGGCGCCCCGACACTCAAGGCCGCCGCTCGTCGCAGAAGGGATCCACAACCGGACGGCTCTTGACCCCGCACCGGCAGGTGCCGACCGTCGACGATCCCCATCTGGTGGGCGGACCGGGGATCGTCAGCCCGTACGGAGCAGGTGCGGAGCCGAAGGACGCGGCCCTCACGCCCGAGTCGGCACCACTCACGTGGTCGGGCCGGTGCCGTTCGCAGCTCGTCCGCCGCGCGGAGCGACGCTCAGCGCGACCGTCACGCTGTCGCCGTCGTCGAACCCCTCCGCAACGCGGACAGCCTTCTTCACCGGCAGCAGGTACCCCCCGGCGCGGGGCAGCAGCGAGGTCTCCCACTCGGTGTCCCCGATGCACGCGGTCACGGGGACGGCGCCCCATCCGTAGGTCACCTGCGCCGATCGAGCGCCGATGGCGTCGCACACGTCCTCGGGCAGCGCCAGCCAGTGGAACGGCGCCGGGCCGCGCCACTCGAACAACCGCGAGCTGAACACCGTGCCCACGCCGCGCAGGCTACTGACGGTCAGCTCCGCGAGGCGAGCGGTCCGCGCACGACTCGACAGCGTTCTGCACCGAGGTGGACCCGCGCCACCTGTCGACGACGCGACCGAGGGCTTCCTCGTGGAAGCACGCGCGCTGGCGGCGGTGCCGTGGTGCGACGGTGGTCTTGCCCGCCAAGAGCCAGGTCGCGGTCGTCCAGAGCGCCGACCCGGCTGTCGAGAGCGGCCTCCGGGATGGGCTGCTCAGCGGCACGGTCGAGGCGGACGATGACTGGCACGTGGTCGTCGTGGATGGCGGTGCGCGTGTCGGCGTGCCGCTCGCACCCGACCACGTCCGGCCGCGCTGGCCGGGCGGATCTTCGCCGCAGCTCCACCTCGACCTGTGGGTGGACGACGTCGACGGCGCCTGGATCCTCAGCTGCGAGGAGCCCGAAACCTGGGGTGCACGACGACGAACAGCGTCACCGCCGCCATCACCACGACCCCAGCGAGCGGCGCCAGCGGTGGCCACAGCCCGTACAGCGTGGTGCCCGCCAGCGGTGCGACGACGAAGGTCAGTCCCGTGGTGGCGGCGACCAGCCCCGCGACCCCTCCCTGCTCGTGGCGCGCGACCAGCAGCGTGGGGCCGGCGGTGAACCCCGGCATCGCCGTGCCCAGCCCCAGCCCCACGAGCAGCACAGAGACCACGATCCCGACCAGCCCCAGGTCGGGGACCAGCAGCGCGTAGCCCAGCAGGGCCACCGCGTCTCCCACGCGCAGCAGCGTCGCCGGCCTCCACCCGCTGCGCGGGACCACCACCACCTGGGCGAGCACCATCCCCACCCCCGCCGCCAGCAGCACTCCCCCGGTCACCAGGCCCGTGGTCGCGGCGTCGAGAGCGAGCCGGTCCTGCACGATGAACCCCGTCACCACCTGGATGAAGCCCAGCGCGGTGAACATGCCGAACCCCGCCACCAGGAACGGCAGCACCCGCGGGTCGCGCACGCGCAGCCGCGCCGGCTCCGCGACGAGCGCTGTCGCCTCCTGCCGGGGCATCCGCGTGACCACGAGCAGCACGGCAGCGAGCAGCAGCACCGGCACCGCGACGACGGGCGCCAGCAGCCCCACCGCCGACAGCGCCCCGCCGGCCACGGAGCCGGCGAGCATGGCCACCCCCTGCACCGCGCCGACGCCCGCCATCCCCTTCACCCGGGCTGCCTCGTCGTGGGTGACGTCGGCGATGAAGGCCTGCGCCGTGGGGGCCACCGCGGCGATGGCGGCACCGAAGGCCACCCCGCGCAGCAGGACGAACAGGACGAACAGGACGGCGCCGGCCAGCAGCCCCGCCGTCCCGAGCCACACCGCCAGCGCGAACGCCGCCGACGAGGCTGCTCCCAGGCCGAGGGCTGCCGCGAGCACGGGCTTGCGGCCCCGCGACTGCGAACGCCGTCCCCAGGCGCTGCTGGTCAGGGCCACCATGAGCGCCGCCGTGCTGATGGTGGCGCCCACCTGCCACTCAGCGAGCCCCACCTCCCGCGACAGCGGTGCCAGGACGGGGTTCAGCGTCAGCTGGGCGAGGTAGGCGAGGAAGACGGTGGTGAGCACCAGCCGCACCGCCGGCGACGGCGACGTCTCGGCGTCGAGTGCTGGTGCACGACCCGCGCCGGGTGCCGTCCGCGGTCCGGTCGCGGGGCCCGATCCGGGTGCAGTCATGTCAGCGCCTCCAGGGTCAGCTCGACGTCGGCGGTCAGGCGGAGCAGCTCCTCGTCGTGAGTCACGAGCAGGACGACGGCGCCGTCGGCGGCCACGGACCTGACCACGCGGGCCACCGAGTGCAGGTGCCGGCGGTCGACCCCGGAGGAGGGCTCGTCGAAGACCACGACCTGCTCGCCCGCCAGGCGCGCCGCAGCCACGACGAGGCGCTGCTGCTGGCCTCCTGACAGGGACAGCGGGTGGCGTTCGGCCAGCGCATCCAGGTCGAGGTCGGCGAGCAGGCCCGCGACCCGCGGGGCGTCCTGACGGGCGCCGGGGGTGGCGGGACGTGTGGCTGCGAGGGCCAGCTCGGCGCGCACGGAGTCGGTGAAGAGCTGGCGCTGGACGTCCTGCATCACCACGGCGCTCAGGCGCTGGCGCTCGCCACGGCTGAGCCGCCGTCCGTCCAGCAGCACCTGCCCGCGGTGGCGCTGCAGCCCGGTGACCACCCGTGCCAGGGTGGTCTTGCCTGCACCGTTGGCGCCGCGGACGGCGGTCACCCGGCCCGCGGGTAGGTGTGCCTCCTCCACGTGCAGCACCTCCCGGCCCGCGCGGCGGCAGCGGATGCCCCGGAGCTCCAGACCGCGCCGGTGGCCACCTGCCGCGGCGAGGTCCGTGGCTCCTGCGTGGTCGCCGGCTCTGGTGGGGCTGCCTGCCACACTCCGTCCACGGGCGGTGACCGACCGCAGGACGGGGGCTGGTGGCGCTGCTGCGGCCCGCAGTCCCTCCGCCTCCAGCTCGGCGTCGCTGACGGCGCCGAAGCGCTCCTTCTCCCAGCGCGCGTGCACCGCACCGGCGCGCAGGACCACCACCTGGTCGGCGACGCCCCGCAGGTAGTGCAGCCGGTGCTCGGCCACCACGACGGCGGTGCCGGCGTCCTTCGCCCGGCGCAGGTGGGCGGTGAGGGCCTGGACGCCCTCGGCGGACAGGTTGGAGGAGGGCTCGTCCAGCAGGAGCAGCTCCGGTCGGTGCGCGGTAGCGGCGGCCAGGGCCACCCGCTGCTGCTGCCCCCCCGAGAGCTGGGACAGGCGTCGCTCCACCAGCGCCTCCAGGCGGTGGGCCTGGACCGCCTCGGAGACGCGCTGGCCCAGCGCCGGCTGCGGCACCCCGGCGTTCTCGGAGGCGAAGGCCACCTCCTCCTCGACGCCATCGGTGAAGAACTGCCGGCGGGGGTGCTGGAGCACGGTGCCGGTGCAGCGCCCGACGTCCTCGAGGGTGGCGCA
Organism: Quadrisphaera sp. RL12-1S; assembly: GCF_014270065.1. Lineage (NCBI taxonomy): Bacteria > Bacillati > Actinomycetota > Actinomycetes > Kineosporiales > Kineosporiaceae > Quadrisphaera > Quadrisphaera oryzae. Next base: position 732,049 of record NZ_JACNME010000001.1, read on the forward strand.
GGCCGTCGCGAGGCCCGCCACGGTCACCGCTCCGGTGAGCTCGCCGTCGTGGAAGTGCGGCACGAGGCCGTTCAGCAGGCGCAGCAGCGTCGACTTGCCGCTGCCGCTGGCACCGCACAGGACGGTCACGCTCCCGGCGGCCACCACCAGGTCCACCTCTCGCAGGGAGGGCTCGTCGGCGCCGGCGTAGGTCCAGGTGACAGCCTCGACGCGCGTCACCTCGCGTCCCTGCCGCTCGCCAGCGGAAGCCGTCACCGCAGCGTCCCCGAGCCTGACCAGGCACCCACCAGGGCCCCGACCAGGCCGCTCGACAGCGCCAGGGCGGCGACGGCAGCGGCGCACAGGGCGTCGGCCGGTCCGAGGCGGGGAGCTCGCAGGGCCGTGGGGCGGTGGGCGCCGCCGAGTCCGCGGAGCAGGGCTGAGGCCGACAGGTCCTCGGCCGCGCGCAGGCTGGAGGCGACGAGCGGCACCACGAAGCGCTCGGAGGTGGCGACCGGGGAGCGCAGCGCGCGCCTCCAGCCGAGCAGCCCGCGCAGCCGCATCGCATCGACCACGGCGGCCGCCTCGGCGGCGACCACCGGCAGGAAGCGCAGCATGACGGCGGCGCTCACCGTGAGCGAGCGCGGCAGACGGGCGGCCCGCAGGCCCGCGACCAGCTCCCCCGGGGGCGTGGTGGCCACGAGGTGGGCCGCCACGCCGGCGACCACGGCGAAGCGCAGCGCGAAGGCGGACGCCACCGCGAGAGCGGCCGTGACCGGGTGGGGCACTGCCGCCGGGAGCACGGTGACCAGCAGGGTGAGCGCCCCGAGGACGACCACCACGACGAGCAGCCGCCGCCAGGCGCGGCTGGCAACGGCCAGTCCGAGCGCCAGCCCCGCGGCGGCGGGCACGTGCACCTCACCGCCGGGTCTCATCACCGCGAGGCTGGTGAGCAGCACCAGGGCGACCCGGGTGCGCGGGTCGAGCCGCCAGCCCCGGACGCGCACCGGCTGCGGTGCGCCGGGCGCGGCCACCGCGGCCTGGGACGTCGAGCCCGTCGTCGTCCCGGTCGGGGCCGCTGTCGCCGTCGTCGTCGTGACGGGCACCGCCGTCGCGGGCGTCACCGGTGACGTCACGGGCGGGGGGCCGGACCGGCCGGGGCGAGCCCCGCCTTGACGAAGTGCTTGCGCAGCAGCGCCAGACCGAGCAGACCCCCCAGCAGGCCGGAGACGAAGGCCAGCACGTCGAAGGCGAGCAGGACCGGAACCGAGAACAGCGCATCCATGGCCGCCCGGTAGTCCGGGCTCATGGCCTGCATCGAGGGCGTGGCGAAGTACCCCTGCCGGTCGTAGAACAGGGGCAGCAGGGGCCCTGCGAACCAGGCGCTGAAGACACCGCACGCCATCACGCTGGCCGCGCGCGAGCGGTAGCGGCCCAGCCACAGGACCACCTCGGCGACCACGGCGAGGGCGACGGTGAGCGCGAAGCTGACCGGAGGGTGGCCGAGGACGAGCAGCAGACCGGCCACGAGCACCGCGAACAGCGTCAGCACGCCGGCGTGGCGGGTGCGCGCCACGAGCAGCATGAAGGGCACGCTGCTGACGACGACGCTGACCAGCAGCGCCATCAGCATCACCAGCGGGTTGACGTACCCGAGCATGTTGATGGCGAAGATCACGACGATGTACAGGGCGGCGAAGACGCCGACGTCCACGAGGTCTCGGGGACTCATGGAGAAGCTCGGGCGGCGGCGCGCCCGGTCCGGCGCCGCGGACGGGGTGGCTGCGGCGCTCGGCGTGGGCGAGGTGCTGGGCGGGGTGGCGGGCGTGGACATGCAGGACCTCTCGGGGGGTGGTGGCGCTCGGGTCAGGAGGTGGGCGGTGAGGTGGTGGCGGAGGTGGTGAGGCGCCAGCCCGCCGCACGGGTTCGCTCGGCCCAGTAGCGGGCGTACGTACCGCCGGCCGCGAGCAGCTCGGCGTGCGTGCCCTGCTCGGCGACGCCGCCGCGACCATCGAGCACGACGATGCGGTCGGCGGTCGCGATCGTCGACAGGCGGTGGGCGACCACCACCACGGTGCGGCAGCGCCGCAGCTCGGCGACGGCGTCCTGCACGGCCTGCTCGTTGGTGACGTCGAGGGCCGCGGAGGCCTCGTCCAGGAGCACGACCGGGGCGTCCTTGAGCAGCGCGCGGGCGATGGAGACGCGTTGGCGCTCACCGCCGGAGAGCAGGGCGCCGCCCTCCCCGACGCGGCTGTCCCACCCCTGGGGCAGGCGCTCGGCCACCTCGTCGACGCGGGCGCGCCGGGCAGCGTCCAGGACCCGCTCGCGCGGAGCGTCGGGGTCGCCGAGCCAGACGTTGTCCAGCACCGTCCCGTCGAAGAGGTAGACGTCCTGGAACACGGGGGCCACAGCGGCGAGCACCTGCACGGTTCCCAGCTGCGGCAGGGGGACCCCACCGAGGCTCACGACACCCGCCTGCGGGTCGTGGGTGCGGGCCATCAGCCGGGTGATGGTGGTCTTTCCGGAGCCGGACGGCCCGACGATGGCGGTCATCGCCCCCGCCGGGGCCTCCAGGGTGACGTCGCGCAGCACGGGCTCGGCGTCGCCGTAGGCGAAGGTGACTCCGTCGAGGCGCAGGGTGTACCCGTCCGGGGTGGCGGGCCGGTCGGGCTCGGGCAGCGTCGGCTCTTCGAGCAGGGCGCGCACCTGCGCCAGGGTGTTCGCCGCTACGCGGACGCCGCCGCCGAGCGCCCCCGAGTGGACCAGGGGCTCGGTGAAGCGGACGGCCAGCACCAGCAGGGGCACCAGCTCCTCCACCGCGAGCTCGCCGCTCAGCGCCAGCTGGGTCCCGAGCAGCAGCATCCCGACCACGGCCAGCTGGACGGTGGCGCCGAAGAGGCCGATGCCCGCACCACCGGTGAGGTGCACGTGGCGGTTGGCGCTGCGCTGGGCCTGCAGCGCGTCGTCGACCAGCTGCTGGGCGATGGTGCTGTCACCGGCGGCGCGCAGGGCGGACTGCGTCCGTGCGAGCTCGACCAGGCGCGCCGAAGACTCGGCCACGGCGCTCACGTGCTCGGCGTCGGCGGCCCCGAGCCGCCCCACCAGCCGGCGGTAGACGATCCAGAGCACAGGGACCGTGCAGAGCACCACCAGTCCCAGCCTCCAGTCGATGACCAGCGCCCCGAGCAGCACGGTGGTGGGGGTGACGACGGCGGTGAGCAGCGGCCTGACGACGCCGTACGGCGCCGAGGCGGCGAAGACGGCGCCGCGCGTGGTGAGGTCCGCGACGGTGCCGGACCTGTCGGTGGTGAACCAGCCGGCGGGCAGCTCGACGACCCGGTCCCCGATGCGCGTCAGCAGCGCCGTCAGCACCTCTTCGGCGACGGCCGAGCCGGCCCGCGACGAGCACCAGAACGCGACCGCGTACCCCGCGGCGAGGCCCACGACCACGGCGAGCCACGCGCTGGCGCCCCAGGGGCCCGCAGCTCCCCCGGGGCCGCCGCGCAGCAGCGCCGCCAGCAGCGGCGCGAGGGCGAGGAACGCCAGGCCCTGCAGGACTGCCGCCACCACCACCCAGGCGACCATGCGGCGCAGCACGGCGGCCCCGCGCGCATCGAGGAGCGCGAGCAGCTGGCCGGTCACCGCGCGACCCCCGGACCCGCGAGAGGTGCCGGTGCCGGCGCCTCGGCGGCGTAGCGCTCCCACATCTGCTGGTAGAGCCCCCCGGCGACCGCCAGCTCGGAGTGGGTGCCGTGCTCGATGACACGCCCCCGGTCGAGCACCACCAGCTGGTCGGCGCCGACGACGGTGTGGAGCCGGTGGGCGATGACGACCACGGTGCGGCCCGCCGCGAGGGAGGACAGGGCGTCCTGGACGGCGGCCTCGGAGTCGGGGTCGGCGAAGGCGGTGGCCTCGTCCAGCACGAGCACCGGCGCGTCGGCGAGCAGCGCCCGGGCGATGGTCAGGCGCTGGGCCTCTCCGCCGGAGAGGTGGGCGTCCTCGCCGACCACGGAGTCGTAGCCCCGGGGCAGGCGCTGGATGCGGTCGTGCACGTGCGCGAGCCGGGCGGCGCGCTCGACGGCCTCCTCATCGGCGTGCGGCCTGGCCAGGCGGATGTTGTCGCGGATGCTGGTGCGCAGCAGCTGGACGTCCTGCAGGACGAACGCGACGCTGCGGTACAGGTCGGCCGGGGCGAGCTGGCGGATGTCGGCCCCTCCGAGCACCACGGCACCGGCCGTGGGGTCGTAGAAGCGGAGCAGCAGGCGGGCCAGGGTCGACTTGCCCGAGCCGGAGGCGCCCACGAGCGCGGTCACGGTGCCTGCCGGGCAGCGCAGAGCGACGTCGCGGAGCACCTCGTGCTCGCCCTCGTAGCTGAAGCTGAGGTCGGTGACCTCGACGTCGTGCCCGTCGGCCGCGACGGGCGCCTCGGGCTGCGGCACGACGGGGGTGCTCAGGAAGGCCAGCAGCGAGGCCCGCGCCTGGACGGCGCTGCGCAGGAACTGCCCGGAGAAGCCGAGGGTGAGCAGCGGCGCCGCCACGGTGGCCCCCAGCAGCAGGGCGGGCAGCACGTCGAGGGGGCTGGCGGCCCCGGAGGTGACGAGCCAGGTGCCGACCGCGCCCAGCACGGCGAGCACGACCACCGGCGAGGTGAGGACCTCCAGGAGCGCCATGAGGCCCGCCGTCTCGCGGGACCACTGCCCGTAGAACGCGGCGAACCGGGTAGCGACCTCGCCGAAGCGGCGGTGGCTCCGACCCGCCTGGCCGAACGCCCGCACCACCGCGATGCCGTGGACGTACTCCACCGAGGCCGCGTTGAGGTCGGCGAGGGAGGCGTCGTACTGGGCGTACTTCTCCGCGCTGCCGCGCATCACACCCGCGAACAGGACCAGCGCCACCAGCACGAGGGCAAGGCACGCCAGGGCCATCCGCCACTCGACCGCGAAGAGGTAGGCCAGCACCACGACCGGCACCACGACGGTGGTCACCGCGTCCTGCAGGGCGTGGGCCGTCAGCTGGTGGATCGCGGAGACGTCGTTCTGGGCGACCTTGCGCACGGCGCCCGACGACCGGGCGTCGAACCACCCCAGCGGCAGCGCCCGCAGGTGCTGCACGATCCGCCTGCGCAGGTCGAGCTGCAGGTCGCTGTCGGCCAGGTGCGCCAGCAGGACGGCGCCGAGGTTGGCGGCCACGGCGACGACGAGGGCGAGCGCCGCCCCCACGGCCGCCGCCCACGCGCGTCCGGCGTCGACGGCACCCCCCGAGGTGGCGGGCCACAGGGCCCTGGTCAGCTCGACGATCCCCACCAGGGGCACGACGCTGGCCAGCGCACCGACCACGCTGAGGGTGACGACGACGAGCACACGGCCCCGCACCGCGCGGAAGAGCCCGCCACCCACGGGCTGGGCGGGTCCTGTCACAGCCAGCACACCCCTCTCCTTCCTCATGAGGACGTCGTAGAACACTGTTCTACAACGGCACTGACCGTAGAGGTAAGGCGACCCTCACCACAAGGCCCACCGCAGAAGGAGCCACACTCGCTCCACTGCACCGGCCAGGAGGAGGTGCCCGCCGCCGTGCCCGACCGTCCGAGTCGCCCAGCCAGCCGCCTCCCCGTGGGCCTCACGTCCGACACCGTCGTCGACGCCGCCCTGGAGCTCACCCGCAGCTCCCACCTGTACAGCTGGTCCGTGCGCGACCTGGCCCGTCGGCTCGACGTCGCGCCGTCGGTGCTGTACCACCACGTCGGCGGCAAGGACCTGCTCGCGCGGCGCGTCGTGGAGAGGGTGCTGCTGCAGATGCGCGTGCCCTCAGGAGACCTGGACTGGGAGGAGTACTTCCGCTCCTTGCTGCTGGGCTCCTACGGCCTCTTCACGACGCACCCCGGGGTGTCGAAGTGGCTCATCGTGCACGGGCCGGTGCTGCCGGCGGCCCTGCCGGTCGTCGACCGTGGCGTCGCAGCACTGCAGCGCGCGGGCTTCGGCGAACACGCCGCCATGGCCTACGCGCTGCTCCTCAACAACGCGGTGATGACCGTCTCAGCGGGAGACGATCGGCTGCAGCACGAGGACGACGGTCCCCGTGACCACGCTGCGATCATGGCCGAGCTGGAGCGCCACAGCGCCAGCAGCCCCGGCGCCAGCGTCCTGTTGGCCGGCGTGCGCCCCTTCGCCGGCGTCGACGCCGCGGCTGAGCGAGAGAGGTACTACCGGTTCGTGGTCGAGTCCACGATCAACGGGCTGCGCCTGCTCCCGGCTTCGACGGTGCCGCCAGGGTCTGGCAGCGTCTGAGCACAGACCCGGTGTCGGCTCCCGAACGTTCGCCCACTGAGCCAGCGCGTCTCGGTCGTCGATCGACTACCGGAGCAGCCGGACCTCGACAGGCAGGTCGAGCTCGACCCAGACGCGGTCAGCCGTGAGAACTGATGGTGGGTCGCTGCGCACGGTCAGCGCGAGGCAGCAGCGGTCACCGAGGGAGAGCTGCCGGCCACCGGGCAGGCCACGCAAGGCCCCAGCGAACT